>DATNNZ010000543.1:0-13636 GCA_035601575.1 Chthoniobacterales bacterium | reverse complement strand
GAAAGTGTACAGCTCGTTGAGAAATTCGGGTCCGCCGATTTCTTCCAGGAAGCCGCGGTCTTTCAGACTCTGCTTCATTGTGATGAAGTCAATCAGCTTACTCTTATCGCTGAATTCGATCACCAGTTCATAAATGATCTTGTGAGCCGGAGCATAAAAAGCGTCAGGCTGCAGCCGAAGAATGCAGAGGTCGCCGACTTCTCTTGGCGAAAGTAAGAGCGAGCAGAGTACACCTTTTTCCGCATCTTCACTGTACGGCAGTGATCTTGGCACTTCCTTCCCTGCGGTGTGAACAACCTGTAAATAACCCTTTTTATCCCCCGCTTGATGGTTCCCTTGAGTGCTCAAGGGCCTCTCGAAAGGTTCGGCTGAGCCGACTCTTGCTGGAGCTGATGGATTTGAACGCACCCCTTTTAGTCCTCCCCTCCCCTGCTCTTAAAGTCGCTGTAAAGCTTGCCGAGATTCTCAATAACGTGCGCGCCGAAATTGGGCTCGAGCTTTTCGTCAAAGAACAACTTTGTGCTTGCCGCAATCATTAGTCGAAATAGCCACTTTGCGAGGCTGGTTTGGCGATCGGGTCAGCCTTGTCTCGCCGAGGCGAGACTTCGTCGAAGATCTCGGAGCCGTTGCGCTCCAGCGACACGCTCGTCATCTGTCTGCTCCGGCTCGACCGGAAGAGCTGCGGCGGCCGTTTTCCGCGGCCGCTTAGGCTCCGGTACGCGACGTACCGGTAATTTGAAATCGTCTCGGAGCGCCGCCATAAAGTATCGCGCCACGTTTTCGCGGGGTTCCAACTCAGTCAAAGTGACCTTTTCACGCACATACTCGATCCCATTTTTTGAGATGTATCCACTCACCTTTGCCATCTGCTCATCATTCAGCTGATAGAGGTTTCTTACATTGTTGAGTAAGAGATCCGTATCGGAAATTGCCTCGCCGATTTCCTTGTCACGAAACGACAGTTCGAATTGGGGATCCTGCGGAAGTTCGAAACCGCGCAACGCCTGTGCCTCGTTGCGCCGAACGCCGAAAACTAATGCGGATACGATTTTAGTGCCAGGTTGCTTAACTTCGCGAAAACTTAGCGAGATATCTGTCTTCTTATTTATTTCCTCTTTCGCTGGTTTAAGGGCGACGCGGTTAAAGTCCGCATAGCGCTTGAGTGTTTCCTTTTGCACCCGTCCACGACCATCGAACTCAATCGTGCCCAGGGCGAGACGCAGTTCGTCTACTGAGACCTGCTGTGGCCTTCGCAGGTATTCGCGGCTCTTCGCCCATTGGTAAAGCCTTATCGAGTAGGTTGACCCGAGATTAAATGCATAGAGAGGCCGATATACAAAGAACGTCCGCTTAAGACCGAGCAAGTATGGCTTCAATTTCTTGTCGAAGCTAAACGTAATACTCTTGTCATTGGGGTTTTTCTCAAACGAAGAGATCCAGTGGCAGACCAATTGGCGAGCCTGCTCTTCGCCAGCTACCGGCGGTTGGGTGATGGCAACGAATCGTCCGAGAAATTGTTCCGACGCCTCCACAAAATGGGCAAAAGTCACGTCATTACTCTCTTGGGCAGCCAAAGCCGCAAAGTCTTTCAAAGAAAGTTTTATTTCGGTGAAATCGTCCGAGCGTTGATCTAGTTCTGCAATCAATCGTATCAAAAGCTTTTGGGCCCTCAGCGATAGTTTGTATCGTGCTTCGGCTAAAGCGTTGTGTTGAACTACTATTCGATTCCCATGCCTGACGACCGTCGGAATCAAAGCTGGCTCGATCTCATCTTGCATTAAAGTGATCTTCGTACTTCTCACTCACTTTTATGTAAAGCACAAAATAGCAGGCGCTTATGATCTCAATAAATGCGTATTTTTCTCACTTTAGTGAAGACATTTTCCCGAAATTTGTAGGATGCGCGGTGCGCGTATAAACCTCACTTTTCCACTGTTTTAATTATAAGCGCCGCCATTCAAGACGCACAGCCCAAAGCAGATCACCCGATGGAGATGGGTCACAAATACCCTTGCGTGAAATGCTCACTTTAAGCCCGCTTTGCACTACAAAGACCTTGTTTCCAAATTTGCGTAAATTCCTCACTTTGGGCAGGTAGATAGTGCAAAAAAAAGGGGAAGTTTGCTTGGGCTCCAGCCGTTCATTTTTCGGGAATGTGTTTCTGCGTAGCTGCGTAAAAACCTCACTTTGCCTAACCTGCTACAGGACGCAGGGGACCTAGAGCGGCTAGCAAACCAACAGTCCGTGATATTGGATGTATGTTGCTGAGGTTGTGTACAGAACTCACTTTTGACCCCGCTTTATTTCATCACGCCAGCAGCCAGTACTTAGCGTAGGGACCTCACTTTAGTCGGGCTTCGGTCGGCGAAAAGAGCGTCTATGGCGGCACAAGGAAGAGGAGGTTTTTAGCGTACGATGAGAGCCGCGAGGCTCCGTGTTGACAGCTGTCAACAGGACTCCCGTCTGGTCATACGTAACGGGCTCACTTTTGCCGGTCCCGCGGAACTCTGGGCGTTACACCAGCCCGGTTCAGAAGCTTCCGGAGCCCGTGTAGAGAATGCGTAAAGCCCTCACTTTTGCTCTGAAGGAGAAATATGTCTCGCCGCCCGTACAGGTGCGTATCGGACTCACTTTTGCTCCGTTACACTAGCCGCTACGCGTTGCTTAAGTTGCTTAAGTCACTCCGGTGTAGATAGCTAGATAAGATAGCAGCTTTGAACAGATGACTAGGTATTTGCTGATTGAGCCACTTCAGATTCTTGCTCTCGCCAGGGCTGGTATATGAGATAGATGCCTTAAATCCACGTATGCGTAGAGACCTCACTTTTGTCCCAACTCCGGAGCTGGGAACCGTATCTAGTCCCTGCTCCGGGAGCTCGGAGTTATTCTACGTTGATGCGTAAATGGCTCACTTTTGCTCCGCATGAGTCGCTTTTTTAAAATGGATCTCACTACGGCTTTCTGAAAAAGCGCCACACTGAGCCTAATGTCCTTCTCTGCGTGGAGAGCTCACTTTGTGGCGTAAAGAGGTCACAATAATTCATCAATCGCGCGTAAGAACCTCATTTTTGGGCGAGAAAACCTCACTTTAGCGTGCCAATCAGCGCAACCACCTCACTTTGGCCCGTAAGAAGCTCACTTTTCAAGAGCATTTCAGGCTAGCTAAATATACAAAACAGGATCACAGTCAAAAGATGTAGTGAACTGGGGCTGAAGCACTTACACCGGTGGAAATATCGGTTCTTTGTACAACTGGCATAGCTCCTGCGTAAACAAATAAAAGTAATTAAGAAAAAGAAAAACGAAGAAGAATTTAATCAGTCTTCTACGTCGATCTTCTGGGTTGGTTCTTGAGAAACTCACCAAACGAAACGAAGGGCTGGAAGCACAATACAAGCGTGAAATGCTCACTTTTGTCCTCTCCGCCGTTGATCGACGCTCGGAACGAACCTGGACCATTTCCATTCACGTGAACTAATTCATGCCTCTGGGATGTCCACTCGCAAGACGTGGCCGACCAGGGCCTTGTCGGAGGTGTGATCGTAAAGCATGGTGGTGACCAGACTCTCGTGATTGGCGAGCCGGCCGGCGTCCTCGAGCGAGCCACCATTCTCGCGGAAGAAAGTTATCGCAGTCGCGCGAAAAGAGTGACAGCCAATTTTTTTATCAATCGCGGCTTTTGTCGCAAACCGGCGCAGAAGTTTGTAGAGACTGCGGCGGCTTATTGGCCGGCAAATAGGTGTCTCTCTATCTCGCGAGAACGCCGGAAAAAGCGGCCAATCGGAGTGATCGCTCAATCCGCTGTTAGCAAGCCATGTATCGACTGCGTGCTTGGCCTTGGGATGAACCGGTAGCTCGTGCACCTTCCCTCGCTTTTCACCGAAACGAAGCCATCGCTCGTTACCTTTTAGAAAGTAATCCGCGACGCCCAGCTTGACGACAGCGGTGGCCCGAGGCGCATGATGGAAAAATACCCGGACGATCGCCATGTTGCGTTCCTCTATTAGCGATGCGTTTTTTAATTGCGCGAAGAACCGCTTGGCCTCGTCCCGATCCAAGCTCTCAGTCCGAGCGCGCGAGTCAGAAAATTTGGCGGCTCTGACCCGCGCTGCGGGATTGGTCTCGATGAGCCCCTGCAAAAGGTAAATGTCGAAAAGTCGGCGCACCGCCGACAAATGTTGGCGCTGCGTGCGAGGGCTCCCTTTATGCTGTGCAATCCAGGCCCCGATATGCGCAGCTCTTACCTTTAAGGGATCGAGTTTTTGTTCCCGACACCAATCAGCGAAATTGCGCCAGGCGTAAAGATACGCGCTTATGGTATTGGGATTGCGCAGCTCAGAGGCGATAGTGTCCTCAAATTCCTCGCGCAGTTTTTCTGCTTGAGGCCCTGAAAGCAGAAGCTTTAAGCGCTCAACTTGCACAGCAACCGATCCCTCATCAGATCGCTTATATCATGCCTCCGAGGATCCAGACAAATTCTTCTCAACTCAAAGCTCGTTCTCTCTCCCTTAAATAAACAGCGCCGCTTGCCGAGCAAGAATACATCTCGCACTAACCTCCTACCCTCTCTCTTCGTTTTGGCGCCGTGAAAAGGCCGAGTAAAGCTCATTCAAATTGTCTTCGAGATAAGCACCAAACTGTGGCGCGAGTTTCTCGTCCACGGTCAGTTGCGTCTTAGTCGTTCCTCTCTCGATCATTACGACGGGACGGCCCTGCGGATCCAGCCATGCAGAAACCTTCCCTTTTGTGTTCGGCGAGGACAAGGCCGCAAACAGTTTAGAAAATCGAGCGTCGGTGTCGGCTTGAAGAAAACCTGGTTCGGCGAGCACGCGCTTTACGATCGCTCCCCTTCCCTTAAGTAGTTCGCTAAGCTCCATCCAGCGCGGACGGCCGGCTTTGGGAGCGGGTCCGATAGCATGGATTAGTTCGCCTGGGATGGAGCGGGCTACACCAAGGAGGCGGGTTGCTTCAGCCTTGTCGACTGAAAGAGCCGCTATGATCGTGCCTCGATCGAACCCGGCGTCCTCAAGATTCCGAGCAAACAAGGCGCGTTCGATAAAGGACAAATCTCGGCGTTCGGTATTCTCTTTGCCTTGGGCAATAACGAGCTCGGTATCCGTCATTGTTCGGATCACCGCCCGGACCTTGCGTCCAAGTTCAGTCGCGGCTGCCAATCTGCGATGCCCATAGGCAACCTGGTAACGTTCCGGATTCTTTGGGTGCGGGCGAACAAGGATCGGGACCTGTTGTCCATGGTCTTGCATGCTTTTAACCAATGCGCGAAACGCGTCGTCCTCAGTCTGGGTGAGGCGGTCGGCAACTGGTGCGCGCTCGATAATTGCGGTTTCCAACTCGATCACCTGCGTCCCACCCGCGAGTTGAGAACGCAATTCGTCGGCATCCGCCACTTCCCTAGCTAGCTTATCTAATGAACGTCCAAAGAGCCGTACTGCCCCTGTTCCTGTCCGTTCCGGATTTGGAGTCTCCTCCGATTCGGAGTTCAAAGGAGTTAAAAGATCGATCTTCCTGCTCATCGTTCTTGGCGCCCCCACGCCTGCTTGATGAGGGCTTCTATTTCACCATTCACTGCCTCTATCGCCTCGATAGCGCGGTCAAAAGTCCCCCTTGAAAATTTCTCCCTTCCCACCTCATAAAGGGTTTGCTTCGTCAATCCAGCGTCACTAATAGCAGTGCTTTTGAGCATCGGATTGGTCAATACGCGTTCGCCGAATAGGGCGCGGAGGAACGCAACGATCTGAGTTTGCGGACCATCGTGTGGCTCGTAGCGCGTGACCAGATAGCGAAACCAATCGTAGCGTAAGTCGCCGCCAGACTCGCGGACCACTTTCAATAGATCGGATGTCATGGCCAGAAATTGGTCCATGCTAGCTACATCAAGCATTTGCGGGTGAATCGTCACTAAGACAGAAGTCGCCGTGCATAGCGCACCGAGGGTCAGAAAACCGAGCTGCGGAGGACAGTCGATCACGACGGCATCGTAGAGATCCTCGACACTGGAAAGGGCAATGGCTACCCTCGCGAAAAAGAGATCATCGCTTTTGGCTCCTCCGGCTCCCAACACTCGCGCCGTGTCGTGTTCGAATTCCTGCAGCTCGAGATTGGCGGGTATGAGATCAACTCCTGGGAAATAGGTATGCCGAATTATTTCGCTAAGCGGGCGCTGCCCGTCGTCGTAGCGAAGAGCCCCCAAGAGCGTTTCGTTTTCCTTAACATCGAATTCTGGTTGGAGCCCGAAGAGCGACGAGAGACTCGCTTGCGGATCAAGGTCGATTGCGAGAACTCGATAGCCTCTCAGGGCGAGGCCTTGAGAGAGATGGACCGCACTAGTCGTCTTCGCGGAACCACCCTTGAAGTTGCAAATCGCTATTATTTGGAGATGTTCGCCCCCCTGCCGATGAGGCAAATAGGATCGAGCTTTAGGCCCGGGGTTAGAAGTCGCTAGGTGGTGTCGCAGTGCGTTAATCTGCTCCAATGTATAAAACCGCCGGCCACCCGCGGTGGTTTCCGGGGTAGGGCCTTGCCGCTGCAAGGACAAATGGCGAAGGTAGGAATCTGATACGCCGATTATTGAGGCAACCTCACCAATCGAGAAACGCCGTAAGTGTTTTTTTGCCTCTGGCGGAAAGAGCCGCTGACGTAAAGATTGAAGTTGCGCGCTCAAGATTTTGGCGTCAGCCGCAATCGCCGCGTCAATAGGCGCCTTTTTTAGGGAGTCCGGTTTTAGAGTGTGAGTCACGATATTAATGTGTTTGAGGAAGGTTCGGCGGTAGACGAAACAACGAGCGAGTCACGGTATATTCTGTGATATAGCATAAACACCGTGACAAACGTCAACAGAATTCCGCCGGAAACTAAAGTATGTTGCCAGGTGACAACTTGCGATGGTCCGCGAGAAGTGTTCTTCTGAACATGGTTACCCAAAGCCGGTCAGTTGTCTCGGTTCTCCCCTCTCCTCAAGCGGCGATAATGGCGGGATCGTTTCTACTGCCGGAGCGGTCGCTTTCTAAGTGCCCGCTCTGTACTTTCACGACTGAAAGCGCTGTGGTTGTTGACAACTTGCAACCCTAATTGCCCGGAGGGGTGAGAGCGATCCAAACGGCGGCACTGCCCCAGAATCCTTCATCCGTAACCTTTCCCGAGACCGGAATGGCCGTTGATGACACTAGCAAAAGTGGGACCTAGTGAATTGCCAGTTGCCAGCTGGCAACAGAGAAGCCGGTTCGTTTTGTTCGGGGGTCTCACATTCCACGGTCGCGACGATTCCACGCGGTCAAACACTAAAAGCTGAAACGTGGATCCGTTGCGAGCGAAAAGGCAGACTTTTGAGTCGTCTTAAAGGTTGGGTGCAACCACACACGTCACAGTGCAGCTCGCGGAGTTGCCAGCTGTCAACTATTCGACAGTCTCGCGAATAGCACGGCCGCTTTGTCGTCGCCCCGTGATAGATCGTTCTCCCAACCGTTCTCGCCCCGTTCCTATATTGTATGTTCTGTTTCCGCCACAGCCTTCTCACCGTGTTCCGCCGTCCAGTGTAGTGCCGTTCGCCATTTGGAATGATCTATCTCACTCTTAGCCTCGTTGACACCTGGTAACTATGATCAGCGCAGCTAGCGTCCGTGGTTAAATCGGGCTCTCGCGCTCCGGAGCCAATTTCATTCGCAAATCGATCAACAACGACGGTAGGATGCCTACCATTGTCTTCAGTTGAGAGCCTGTTAGAGGAAACTGCTTTTCAACAAAGAATTCAACTCTGTTCGAGCGCTTTGGGAGTATCTACGCTTTCTCACGGGTCTGCCGCAGTATCTCAGACAGCCATTCGTCATCATTTGCGCGGCGGATAGCCGAAATTATCTAGCATCTGCGCGTTCGCACGGACCACGAAGTTCAGTGCTCGATGGCTTGTCGAGGGCGAAGAAACAAGAGGGTTCTCGATCAGATGCAGCTAACGTCGCGACGTTAAATGATCTCCTTAAGATCCCTCGTTCGGAGCATTAATGTCGAGATACGGCACCGAAATGACGGGTGCGGACAACGAAACGTTGCTTACGTGCGGGTCAACGGTGATGGCATGCTACCAACACTTCTGCCTACCGAACTCGTGATGGTGAATATGGCACTCCATACGCTTTCAGACAGCTTGCACCTTTTGAGCATTCACGGCCGGCAATTGGTTACGAAGGGGTAAACGTCCTAACGTCCGGCTTTGAGATATCCGGCGACGATCAGAAATACAGAGCTCAAACCTACCGCTAAGGAGATTGAAGCGCGGATCGGCGTACTCGGGCTTGATCGTCGCGGTAGTAAAGAGGAATCTGAGCGCCGCTTTCGTTGGGTCCGGCCAGATCATCACTGGGAAAAGCCGAGCCCGAGATCCAGCCACTGTCCTGGCGTGCCGGAATAATCATCGCTTGCACTTGGTTCCAGTTGACAGCTGGCAACTCCGCAATTGAAGTGGATGCGTCGCGCTATCGCGCAAAAAAATCAAGCACGAGGCAGACGCTGGGTTGCTTCTCATGATTAGGGGCTGTTGACAGCTGGCAACAGCTTAGCCCTTCAGCGGCGAACACGGGCCAGGTCTGTCTCGTTGGATCAGGCTAATGATACCCATACCGTGCCAAAAGTCCTAATGACCGCTAGCAGGCGGGAGTTGCCAGCTGGCAACTCCGATCGTGCAACATTGTAGTCCTGCCATTTTCTCTTGCTCGGGTCGCCTCTGACCCTCTAAATAATCATCCACCGGGAAGCTCGCTTTTTCAGAGCTCTCCAAGCAAGGGGCGATTTCGGCATGAATTATTCCCAAAGCACGGCCTCACCAGAGGCGGATAGCCGGACGGCAAGAAACGCTTACCGCGGAGGGTTAGTATGCTATGGCAGTAGACGTTACTAGGAGAGTTGTGCCTCTTCGCCAATCTGCACCTTCGGTTCCGCAACCAAGAAACGGAATACCACACTCTAAGGTGGCTGCTCCGTCGCTCCAAGATTTCGAGCGCAGCATCTCAGATCTTGCTCCCAAGACCCGCGCAATCTACGTGCGGGCTGCCAAACGCGCGGTGTCTCACTGTCTCTGTGTGGGGGACAATTCAACGAACGAGGCCGTTCTCCGACTGCTCGAATCTATGAGGTGGACAGAAAAACGTGAACGATTCGGTCGAGTCCACCGATTTGAACGCTTTCTCCGACTGATGGTTCATGGAGTAGATGTTCAAACGAACATATACGACAGCCTGCACCTCTTGAAGCAAATGCAGTACAAGCCGATTACCGCCATGTCAGCGGTGCGCGATTTCGCTCTGCTCGCCGCCTGGGCTACGATGGGGGAGGGGAGGGGCGTGCTCGATCTTGCTATCAGCGAAGTCACCGATAGCCCATCGGCGTTATCCATTCGGGGTAAAATCGCCCCGTCGCCTTACCGCGGAATGCTCCGTCGATGGTTAAAGATCCGGCTCAGAGCCAATCGGCCCGAACAATATCGAATACTCCGACGAACAAAGGCTTGGGCCGACTCGCCGCTACTCTTTCCTGGTTCAAACGGTCAACCGCTCTCTCGGAGTGCTATCTATAATGCTCTCCGTAGACTTCAGGCCGCCGCGGGTTCACTCTGAAGCGGCTTCTTCATCGGGGCAGGGGAGTGTCTGCGCTTGCTCTACTCGGCGCCGAGCGTAGCTTTTCGCCCGAGCCTCCGCATCAGAAAAAGCCCGATCGGGTTGTGTCCGGCTGCGGTTCTCGAAATAGACCTCCAGTGCTTTGAGTTCAGGAATCTCCGTGTGGGAACGCAGGTGCAACGCCATGAGTGCGGGAGGTCTGGCCCGCCAGTAGTTAAAGTATTTTGCCGGATCAGCGTAGATCAGTCCGTCGTCTTTGAGTCTCTCCAGGATGCTGTCGACGTCGCCCATCTCGGGGAGAATCTCCGATAGCGCGGTTTTCGTAACGCCGCCCTTTTTTCTGTGTCCGATTACGACCAACAACACCGCCTTTTCCTGGTCTGATAGAACGCGATTAACCGCCAATCCTGGCGCGTTCTCGATAGTGGCCAGTAACACTGATTTTGAAACCAGCTGCCATTGGTTGCCACGCTCTACCAGGATCCAGGGCAGGAACTCGTTCTCTGAAAGATGAGCCTCCAGTTCAGCCAAAGCGAGAGTCACAGACCGACGCGAAGCTTGGAAGCCAAGGCCCTGCAATTTCCGCTCAAGTTCACCCACTCTCCAAACGCGGCCGATCTTGCCGCCGGTAAACGCCGCAAGGATCGCCGTAGGCAGGGGAGTGCTTTTAACCTCTCGATCGAGCGCCGCTTCCTCTGGATTTAACAGATCGGGCCCTGGTTTCGTGCGGTGTCGTGCCATTGGGTTGCGTATTTTAGCGGGCCCAATTAAAAAAAGGAATTATTAAACACATGCAGGAGAGGCGTCATAATACTAATTATGACGCCTCAATTTTGAAATGTGCGCAATCCGAGGTGACGGAGTGACTTGCACGTTGCACTGCCGAAGTAGGTGTCCGGTTAAGCTAAAGTCGTAACTTCTATTACGCCAAAGCGGTAACTTTTGGATGGATTCGTGGCTTGCCCTAGCGAAAGCCTTTCCTAGACAATGAGTTGCAACGGAAATTTGCGTTACGTCGAGTTAATACATCCACTTAACGCAAATCCCTGGCGTTCGAGCTCGAGTATTTAACTCACAGCGTTCGTTTGTTGCACGTTTTGCTTGTCGACCTGCGGAGAACTTGGATCAATTTCAGAACTCCAATCGCCGCCGGATCGCCGTTGAGTCTTGGCGCAGGTCGAGCACGGCTGTGATCACGATACGGGTGCCCTGAATGCGGTAAAAAACTCCGTGCTCAAACCTGCGCACCAACAATCGCCGGAATTCTCCGGCGTAGATAGGCGCCGATTCGGGAAGCTCAGCGATTCGGAGCAGCACCGCACGAACTTCCGCCTCAAAGCGGTCGCCGAGTCCTGGCAAGGCCTCCTCGTAGCGCACCCATGCGCAAACAGATCGGCCTCCGCTCCGCGAAGAAAGATTATTTCCACTGGCGTTTATGTTCCGCCAGTCGTGCGAAGACTTCGTCCGCCCTTTGCCCTTGAGAAGGGTCGAGCAAATAATCCGAAAAACGTTTCTCGAGAAGCTCGACGATATTGTCCTCTGGCCCTGCGCCTTCAACCTGCCGCGCCAAGTCGGACCACAATTCGTCGATCAGCCGCCACTTATCCTCAGGGGCGAGTGATTGCACTTCGGGAAGTCTTTCGAGAAGCATGGATAAGAGATATCCTCTATTCGCTTAGCTCTCAAGCAAGACAACAATCGCGTCCAGAAAAACCGGCCATCACATCACTATGGCTGATTCGGGGTAGAGGCCGCGAGAAGGCGACACACCGTGGATGGATGGACACCTCTTTAAAGCAATGCATTTCAACCGATGCACCACCATTTCAGCGGTGATTTCGCTCTGCTCGCCGCCTGGGCTACGATGGGGGAGGGGATTTAAACATGTGCAGAAGAGGCGTCACAAGAGTCATTATGCCGCCTCAATTGACGAGTGACATTAAAGCTGGCGCGCCCGGAGTCCCGACCAACCGAGTACCAGAGTTTACGAGGAGCATTGTGTCCTTTTGGTGCGGAGTAGTCAGGAGTCCAGACCGGGGACTGAGACCGCATTATCACGACAGCGATCTTGGAAACCGGTACCTCCTGGGCGATTTCAGAGAGTACAACCACCCGGGGCGACATTGGAGCCAAGCAAACAGCATGGCTTCGCGCTGGGTGGAATGTGGGGCCAAAATATCGGGCGTGACGCTCGTCACCAGGAATCCAATTCGTTAGGCGCGAGAGATGTCGATGAGAACAGTTAGGATCCCTTCAGTGTCAGCGTAACCGGAAAAATGCGCGCCCATAAGATTTGGTATCTTTTGATTCTCATTGGCGACGAACCCATAGCGCCGGATCTCACAGGACCTCCAGCTAGCTGGGGTCGGTAAGGGACCATGTAGGCCCTTCTCTTTGGCTAGGTACGGAGCTTACGCGAACCTTCAAGCGATCCAGCATTGACCAAAATTCGTCCCACAAAACCAAGTCTCCGAGTAACTCGCTCTTGAGGGATTCCTGATATTTTCGGGGAGAGGTCTCATCTCCAAACATCGCCAAGCAGTGAGCACCACAACGGCGGCCATAATAAACCAACCCATCCAAATCGGCCGGGTGATCCATTAACGCGGCTCCCCACCGCTGTGATTTGGCATAGCTTGAAACGAAGCACTGAAGCGTCGCATCGACCAAGGTCAGAGTATCACCAAACAGACTCAGTCCCCGAAACCCAACCGGGATGGAAATATACCAAACACGGAAATCTCTTATCTCGGTCCAATCCAGGGGCGTACCGCATCGGATCCTGTTTCCAAATACCTCCTGAAAAGCTCGCGTGATCGAGCTCGCGGCATAACATACGCCCCAAGGAGCCTTTTCGGAATCGAAGCGATAGATGCCTAGGCGGCTCCAAAATAGGGGTGAAGCATGTCGGCGCCGGCAAATTCGAAACCAACTCGTCGCAACGTCACAAACCGGAAGGTCAGTACTGCTGAGCCGCGCCGGTGGCTCGGGAGCCACTATACGCTTAGCTCCCGATGTCGCCATAACGCTTCGCGTCAGCCACAACTTCGGCCACCTGGCCTTCTCTCAATAAGTCCAGAGGCCGCGCATCATCGAAATCGTCGCTAGGAGTAAGGAAGTAACCGACAATTGAAAGAGGCTCTAGCGGCTTCTCCTTTAGGACTGCGAGCACCTCCGATAGCCCAGGAAGCAACTGCTTGCGATGGATCTGCCACGCCGGATATCGATAACTCCTCAGGTCCTTACGCCATGCGAAAATCCGTCCCTTCTCCCGATATTGGCGAACCGTCTCGCGAGCGCTAAGGCCCATGGCGGTAGCAAACTCCATATCCGAAAGCCCGCCGCCTTCTGCATCACGTAGCTCGGCGTCCGCACCCAGTGATCGAAGGCGCACACGCTCAAAAGCCTCTTCCTCTGCATCCGAAGGAATCTCGATGGTTTCTCCGATCGTCCGTATCACTCGCAGAGCTTCCTTCCCGTGGACGCCGGCAGCACTGATCATAGCGGATAACGCCACAGCAAGCTGCTCTTCATTTGGCGCTAGCCCTTCAACTTTCGGCTCGAGCACTCTATCCCGGGATGTCTTTGACTCGTTGGCCGGAACACCAATAGGCTCGTGTTTCGGAAAACGAGCTTCTTCAAGAGCTCTGGAACCAAAGCGCTTCGGCGCCTTAACGAGCTTGAACGTTCCGAATCTACGCAGTTGGACTATTTTATCTTTTTTCGGTCCAACGTCGATAGCATTGAAGACGGCCGTTACCACTCTATTGACATCAGCCTTGCTAACTTCGCCCTTTAGCTGCTTTTGAACCGCCTCAACCAGCTCTGCCTTGGAGGCCATATGGGCAATATGGCAATGATTGCGTATTGTGTCAATCCAGGACCATTTTGCCCAGTATTCGAATGAGAATCCTACATCCTAATGAGGGTCACGCCTCCGTTTTGTAAAGAATTGTGCGGTAAGGAGGCAAGCGCCTCGGTAGAATGGCGCCTTTAGCTTTTCCACGGTTGGT
>DATNNZ010000542.1:0-4228 GCA_035601575.1 Chthoniobacterales bacterium | reverse complement strand
TTGATTGATTCTTGAACTTCGTCGGCAGCTAGTGAGGCTAGAATCCAGCAGCGGTACTGTTTGGTGTCTTTTGGGGGTTTAGCGTGTGGGCGTATTCAGTTCCCGCGCAATGGAGGAGATCGTAAAAGCGATCGGTTTCTTTATCAGATTTCATAGATCCGGCTGGTACAAAAAGTCGTTTGACTCCCACGGCTAAACCTTTCGTGCGTCGGTGGGAGGATTGGGTAAATTGAGAGCCACTCGACGGCTCAGCTCGCGCAGACGCCTCCGGGCCTGGCGCGCGTCGGAGAAAAATTGATCGATTTCAAGTCGGCCAGCTAACTCGAGAATGATCGCCCCGTGAAAATCCGCTTCAGACAATGCACCGATGACGCGATACCAATCGATGGTTCCGGTTCCCGGGGGCTGGTGATCGTCGCCGCGACCGTGATTATCGTGAGCGTGGACCATGCGTAAGTAACCGGTGAGCTTTTGAATTATACTGCACAGATCGCCGGCAAGCTGCCCGTGCCCGGTATCCAAACACACACCAATCGGAACGTGACCTATCGATGCCAGAATCCAGAGTAAATCACGTATGCTTGCGAAGAGCAGATGAGGAAGCTTATTTTCGATGGCACATCCAATACCAACCCGGCGACAATGCTCTGCAATCTGTCCAAGCGCTTCGGCGGCAAATTCTAAACGATCGAATCGGTCGGATGACGGTTTCAAGTCGATATTCTCGGGTCCGGGATGTATAACAAAGTATCGAACCGAAAAGGCGGCTGCAGCATCTGCGGCTCGTAAAATTTCTTCGTAAGATCGTCTTCGAACATTTATATCCGGCGAGCTGATATCGATGTTTTCGGCAAAAGGAGCGTGAAACGAATACGCCTCAAACCCCAGTTCGTCTGCCATGCGCGCTGCTCGTGAGACAGCAGCGCGGTCATGGTAGTCCAAATGCGCTGGAAACGAACAAATTTCCAAAATGTTGAAACCGCCTTCACGTATGAGGGTCAAAGTTTCTTCAATTGGCTTTTGGAAAAAAGAGCCGGTGGAGAGGCCGATTGGCCAGTCTGCCATAGAACCTCCGATTAATTAAGGATTGTTGATAATGTTCCAAAAGATCGTTGCAAGCCTGGTGGAAACACCACCCTTGTTTCTGGGAAGACCAACAGCTGAAATCGATCGCGCTGTCGAGTTTGAGCCATACAAGTCCTGCAAATAGCCGTGTATAGAAATCAGCCCGGAACCTTGGGTCATACCCGGAGAAGATGTCGTTCCAGTGATGGTCCTCCCGGAACCTAGCGCGAATCAGATCGGCAATTTGGCTTGGGTGCCAACCAAGAGCAAGCATCGTAATGGTCAGCCGGCGTACGCCAGCCGGCTTAAGAAGAAGGTCATTTGGGTGCTCGAGTATGTATCGTACACACGGTGGAAGATCGACACATGAGGTCTGAGATCCATGAACTGGCAGTTTGCTCTGAGTTGGGAGTTGTGTGGAGCAAAAGAGCTCATGAAATCTCGCCAAAAAGGAGCTCTGGTACAATTTGATGAGGTCCGCGGAGGCTGCCGATCGATCTGGGATTCTGACCGATGTTTCGCTTGCCAAGGCGATGACCCGTTTGACGTCACGCATTGCCGTTAAAGTCGTCGATAGATCCCCAACCGCCGGAATTTCGAAAATCGAAGGTAGATTATCAACAGTCTCCGCACCTAAGGAGGACCGCTGTTGGATGGGTTTCAAGTACCGGCTAAACGGAGCGCGTACCATTCTCATATAGAGGGGGTCACCATATTCGGAGATGTCGAGCGAAACCATTTCTCGACCTCGTTCTCCTGGAACCACTTCAATTGCGGTAATCTCCACCGGAATTTGGGAACTGCTGCTGGCCTTTGCTTTGATCTGATGAGCAAGGAATTCCATTAAGAGCCCCAATCCACAATACGCCGCGGCAAGATCTGCGCCGACCTGGATTTGCTCGGTTGGAGCGATCGATTTGTGCCAATCACAGCGATCATAGAATGGGCGACCAATGGCCACCAGACGCTCGAAAGTGAGCGATTTGCGAGAAATCTGCCAAATGAAATGATGTCCCCGGCCGCTAACCAGGTGCAACGGGTTGATACCTAAATCGGCGAATATCGTCTCGCCAGCCAGGCGAACCGGTTCTTGCAGGAAGAACGTTCGCTCGGGTCGGAGAAAAGATTCAGCGGGAAAATCGAAATTGACGTACTCGATATCAAGATCAGCCAGAAGCGACTCGCGATCCCACAGCGAGCGTGAAATCTCCAAAAGATCGTTAGCCCTGCTTGGTAGCCAGCGTTTGGCGAACCGATTCAAGTATTGGGTCTTTTCCGAATCGCCTATTGTCATGAAAAAACAACTCGGATGCTTATCGCGACGGTTTGCGAAACCGAGGAATTCTTCAATTCTCGAACGTACAGAAGGATTGGAATAATATCGCACCCTCGATATGTTCGTTCCGCCTTTAAGCGGCGGATGTTCATTAGTTCGCTCGCTGGTTAAGGTGCTCAACGTCATTGCGCAGCAGAAGCGGGCAGCTTGGTCATCAATCATTTCTCTGTCTGCGGTGTTCTCGGGCTTGCTGAGTTCTGCTTGCTGAGTTCTTGGAGGTGGTGAAGCGGAACCGAAGGCAGAAAACCCGTAGTGACATTGTCACGTTTGCGCCTCGTACGAAGGACGTCGCCAATGTGACAGCCGCCGCGAAAACGAGCGCAAGGCGCCGGCAAATGGATCACAACCACACGGGCCGCGTAGAAGCTGGTTTCTATGCATAAGATTTGGCTCATGGTATTGAGCCAAAACGGCGGCAGCGAATGGGGCGTAGTGACATGGCGGCATAAAGCTTTGCATCCAATTGCCGAGAAAAATCATACATTTAACGCAAATTTGCATCGGAGCCATTCTATGAGCCTGTCCTTAAAGCGGAAAGAGAGTTTGAGAGAAGGGTTGCAACGCATTTCAGAAAAACGCCTCAAAGACGTGCTGCAGGTCATTGGCCAAGAGGGTCTCACTGCCAACCCGGTGCACGAAGTCCGCAAAGCCATCAAAAGTCTGCGTGCGACTTTGCGGCTCACGCGCGGCGCGCTAAGCCTTGAAGCGCGCAAGGCGCGCAACGAAGCCTTGCGGGACTTGGCAAGTCGGTTCTCGGGTCCGCGGGATGCGGCGGTCACCTTGTCCGCTTTTGAGAAGGCTTACCGTGAAAGTCTGAATGGCAATTGCCGCCCAGAGGTCAGGCCGCATTGGGCGGCGCAATTGCAACAGTCCTTAGCCGGCCAAGCGAACGCCTTGATACCCGCCGAAATTTATCAGGACGCGGCCGAGGGGGTCCGCCACCTGCGTGGGCAGCTGTTATCCTTCGAGGATTACCGCAGCCGAGGCGATGCTTCGCAACCCCGAGTTAAAGACGATTGGGAGAAAACGGTCGAAGAAGGCTTGCGGAAAACATACTCTCAGGGACGCCGGCTCCTTCGCCGGGTTGCGGCCATCCCTGAGCCGCCGGACGAACAGTGGCACGAGTTGCGCAAACGCGCCAAGGACCTCGGTTACCAATTGGCGCTACTCAAGAAGGTTAAAGGGATCAAGCCGCTCTTGGCCAAACTCGACAAGGTCGGCAGCGCGCTTGGCGACGCGCGCGACCTTAGTCTGCTTCGAGATTATCTGGGCAAGGTGCGAGACGAACGCGAGCTCACCCCATCAGGGCAACGGAGCTACGAACGCTTATTAACACACGTCGACCAGCAACGCCGAGGCTTGCACCGACGCGCGTTGAAGGCTGCCCGGCGCGTGTACCGACGCGGCGGCAAACAGTTTACGGGCCGGATGGCGAAACGCTGGCGTCTGTGGCAAGGCGGTTAGTCGCGCATTGGCGC
Organism: Chthoniobacterales bacterium; assembly: GCA_035601575.1. Taxonomy (GTDB): domain Bacteria; phylum Verrucomicrobiota; class Verrucomicrobiia; order Chthoniobacterales; family JAFAMB01; genus DASTDH01. The sequence goes on along the minus strand of DATNNZ010000542.1, from coordinate 349 downwards.
GCTTTAGCGCACCTGTAGCAGCCGGTCGTCGCCAGATTAATCTGATTCGCTTTTTCCGTTTGAATTCAAAAACGTGACTGAATCGCCGGCAGCTTTACAGGAACAGATCCGCGCCGCTCTCGTTGCACGAATCAGAGGTGGACGTGCTTGAGGTGTGCGGCGTGTCAAAGTCTGGGGGTTTGGCGCGCCGGCCTTCTTGTCGAAACGTCAGCGAGTCCTCAATATGTCGCAAAAGCATCTTCCTGGAGCGGTCTGCCGAAAGCATTTTCTGAGTCCCGATCATGCCGAAGAAACAAACCATCGAACGTGTGCGCCGCGATAAGCGCGAAGGAAGTCCGCCTCCACCCAG
>DATNNZ010000541.1:0-3225 GCA_035601575.1 Chthoniobacterales bacterium | reverse complement strand
ATTTGGTAGCGGTAGGTTAGCGTTCCGGTGTTGATCCAACTCTTGCCGCCATCCCATCCTTTCACGTTTGGGGGATAGAATGGAACTTGCCCAAGCTGGCGATAAATGTTTGCCAACGCCCGCCCCTCTGGTGGGTAAACGCCAAGTGAGCGGCGCGCCTGTACTAAATATTGTACTGGACTCTTAATGATCGCGCCCTTGGCACGATCGCTGTAGAATTCCTCCGAACTAAAGATGGTGCGCAGAAGCGGCTTTATCCCGTAATGCGCCTGGCGGAACTCGGTGGCTAGCTCGTCGACTAACGAGGCATCGGGATCTTCATACACAAAAAACCGCCAGATCTTTGTCACAACGAACCGGGCGCATTGAGGCTGCTCCAAGATAATGTCGATGATTTGATCGCCGTTCCAGGGACCGGCCTTTTTCATAAAGACTTTGATCGAAGAATCAAACTGATTGGCGGCAAACCGGAATTGTTGATCAATCCGATTAATCCGATAACCAGTGAAAGCCTTCGCTGACTCCTTAATATCGCTCTCCGTGTAATTTCCCTCTCCGAGGGTGAATAATTCCATCAGCTCGCGTGCGAAGTTCTCGTTTGGCCGTTCTTTTAGACTGCTGGCCAAGTCCAGCCAGACCAGCATCGCTGGATCCCGGGAAACGGCTTTGGTCAAAGTACCAAAGTTTCCCAACGCATGCGCGCGTAGCGTCTGGTTCTGCAACCACATCTTATAAGCCGGCTTCACTTTGGTAGCGCTGGTGGCGAAGTGCCCATGCCAAAAAAGAGTCATCTTTTCCAAGAGGGGTGCGTTGGTATCGGTCATCAGATGCGTCCACCACTGAATCAGGTCGGCCATCTGCCCCTGGTTTGCCTGGTTAAAAGCTTGGCGCGCCTTAACCTTTTCTTCCGGTGTGGTGGAGGAACGAATCTGGTCAAGCAAATCCCTTAAGCTATTTGCATACGCCCAGGTTGGCGGTATCGATGCCGCCGGAACGGAATTTAATAACTTTTCCAGGCTTTGTTGCATTCCTCGATCGGTCAAATCCTGGATCTCTGCAATCGATCCACCGAATCCGGCGCGAACCAATAAATGACCGGCTGCGTCGTAGTCCCACTTGCTTGATGGTAAGGGGGTCAACATGGTAAATCGAAGCGGCTAAAGTTTAGATGGAAGGATTTTGTTTTATCATGGGCACGGATTTGCGCGCAGGCGAGTGCTACCCGAACTTGATCGAACATCGTCGTTAAAGCTTCTCTTAATGACGAGATAATGGGAGTTACGGTTTCAGCGAAAAGGTACAGCGATCATGCGTTTTATTAACCTCACCAGGCGGACAGAGATTGGGGCGAACTCTTATTTAGTTGAGATCGCTGGAAGGAAGATTGTTTTGGATGCCGGATTGCACCCGCGCCAGCTCGCGGAGGAGGCATTGCCGAATTACCGGCTTATTCCCGACGAGTCAGTATCCAGTATTTTTATCAGCCATGCTCATCAAGATCATATCGGATCTCTTCCTGTGCTCATGCGTCGACAGCCGCAGGCCCGCGTGTTCATGACCGAAGCAACCGCCAAGCTGAGCGAAGTGATGTTACATAATTCCGTCAATGTTATGACACGGCAGCGAGAGGATTTAGGACTGGCGACTTATCCGCTCTTCACCCATCGCGAAACCGAACAAGCGGCAATGGTCTGGCACCAGGCACATGTCGGACAAAGGTGGAGCACGGAAGGCGAGCGAGTACCTAATGATGAGAACGAAAATAATTTCGAATTTTTCGCAGCTGGTCACATTCTTGGGGCGGTCGGTATTTTGTTTCGAGCCGAAGGTAAGCGGATCTTCTATACCGGAGACGTGAATTTTTCCGACCAGAGCCTGGTCATGAAAGCTGCTTTCCCGGCCGAGCCGTTAGACGTCCTCATTATTGAAACGACGCGCGGTGACCGAGCGGCCGATCCAAAGTTCTCTCGACTAAAAGAAGAAGATAGATTTTTGGAGGCGATTCTTAGGGTTTTCGAAGGCGGAGGATCGGTCCTGGTTCCGGTCTTTGCTCTTGGCAAAACGCAGGAGGTGCTCACGATGTTGCATCGATTCAGGATGAACGGCGCGTTGCTCAACACGCCGATTTACATCGGTGGGCTGAGTACCAAGGTTACTATTGTCCACGACCAGCTGGCAGCCAGCACGCCGCGGCTGCATCCAGGTCTCCAGTTGTTACCGACGGTGGCCCCTCAGGTTCTCAACGGACGAGAGGGCCCGGCTGCCAAGATTCAAACGAATGGACTATATGTTCTTTCCAGCGGGATGATGACCGAGAAAACCTTATCGAATCGTCTGGCCGCTCGGTTTGTCGGAGATCGGAAACAATCGATATTCTTTGTCGGATATGCTGATCCCGATTCACCTGCCGGCCGCTTGAAAGCAGCTAAACGCGGAGAAGCGATTCAGCTGGATAATGATTTGCCCAAGCAATCGGTCGATTGTTCGATCGATGAATTTAACTTTAGCGGACACGCCGACCGAGACTCTCTCTTGCGGTATATCCAAAAGACAAAACCGAAGGTACTTATCCTGGTCCACGGAGATCCTCTTTCCCTGCAATGGTTTGCCGGCGAAGTCAAAGCAAGCCTTCCGGGAACACGCGTAATCGTGCCGGAGCCGGGCCATTGTTATGATATCGAGTGAGGGGGGAATTACGGAATGCAGATCGCGGAGTGTGCAATCCTAGATTGAGCGGCCTGCTCAAGATGGAATTGAAACCTTTGCGTATTTCTCTACTGCTCGGCGAGCGAAGCGGGGCAAAAAAATAAGTGCGGCAATGGCAGCGAGCAGGCTGAGGACGAGCAAAGCAATCTCACCAGCTCCTTTGTGAAAGTTGCCGGTGGCCAAAGCTTCTAGACTGGCCTTACCCGCGCTTCCCAGATGGCAGAAGATCACGATGCTGGGCAAACTGCCGAGGATAGTCGTCCAAAGATAGGGTTGGAACCGAATCCCAGTGAGGCCATAAAAGTAATTCGCAAGACCGAATGGGATTGGACACAAGCGCAGAAGGGCGACGATCTTCCAGCCCTCTTCTTCGATCGCGAGATCGATCGCGCGAAACGTCGGGTTTCGTCGGAGTCGCTCGGCGATATCCTTCCGCAAAAAAGACCGGGAAAGGAAAAAACCCAATGAGGCTCCTAGCCCGACACCTAAAACGGCTCCTACAATTCCCAGGGCAAAACC
>DATNNZ010000540.1:0-4315 GCA_035601575.1 Chthoniobacterales bacterium | reverse complement strand
AGTGCCGTGTGCAGCCGATCCTTTGGCGTGAACGATTCGCTCCGGGATTCGCTCGCGATTGAAGGTTGCCAATTTTTCCAGCAACCAATAGTCCTGGAGCAACACCGGACCGCGCGCTCCGGCGGTGATGCTGTTTTGGTTATCTTCAACCGGGGCTCCGGATGCTGTGGTCAATGTTGGAGCGGGTATTTGTTTTTTAGCCATATTCATTAATTGGTTAGAGTTAATATTCCGTGATTGGATCGGGATCTCCGATCTCGGTCTAATAAGCCGGCAGCCAGACATGATGCGCTGCCAGGCAGCCGCTATACAGCGCGGATACTTTGCTTAGTTTGCTCCTGCGCTCTGTCGTGGGAGGCTGCTGACAGCTCGTGTAGCTTTTCCTGATTAACAACAAGAAAGAAAACCGCTGCGATACCGGCACCCAGAAATTCGCTCAGCCAATAAATCCAGAGATTCGCGCCGTTGGCCAACCCCAGCACAGCAACGGCAATGGCGACTGCGGGGTTGAAAGCGCCCCCGGAAATCTTTCCGACGGCTACGGCTTGAGCGAATACGGTGAAACCAATGGCGAGTCCATAAAACGAATTCCCAGAAGTGGCAGGGGCAGTTGCCACGTTCAAAACTGTGTAGACCAAAGCGAAAGTTCCCAGAGCTTCAGCCATCATCACCTGAGCTACGGTGACGGTCGATGCGCCAGGAGAGGAACCATGACCGAGGAGAAACACGGCAGCCAGTGATGCAACGATCGCGCCGATCACTTGGGCGACGACATAAAAGCCAGCCTCCACGGTACTACAGGCCCCGCGAATCCAGACTCCTAGCGTTACCGCGGGATTATAATGAGCGCCACTGATGTGACCCCCGGCGAAAATCATCACCATAAGTGAAGCTCCGATTGCCAGAGGACCCAGCAAGACGTGCTCTTGCAGTGACACGCAGCCGATAACGTACACCAGGAAAAAGGTTCCAATAAACTCAACGATCAATTTTCGAAAAAGTGAAACATTCATATTTCAGCGAAGTGTTTTGCACGATTGACAGTCAACCGATGTGAGCGGTTGGCGAATATCACCTAACTATGAATCAAGGCAGAAAAGGGCTGATGAAAAGATCCATTTATGCCAAAACGAGCAAACCATATTTACCTACCCAAAGAGCTAATTTATCAGACGTAGGCAAAGGTACCAACTCAGGTGCCTAACCAAAAGTACTACCAATTTGCCGCCTAATTCGAGGACACTGGTAAAACAACGGCTACGAAAGCACTCCGGCTAAACCCCAGGAGAATGTCGAAAGAATCACGGTATCGACGGCCGTTGTGGGTCTTGCAGAATATACCCAACACCTCGGACCGTTTGCAGCAGCTTTACTTCGTGAAAATCGTCGATCTTTCGCCGTAGCCGGTTGATATAGACGTCGACCACATTCGTACCGGTATCAAAGTGGTAATTCCAGACCTGCTCGCAAATACTCGTCCGGGAGAGCACTCGGCCAGGGTACCGCATGAGCAATTCCAGCAAACCAAACTCTCGCACGGCTAAATCGATTTTCTGGCCCGCACGCACAACCTCGCGGGTCAGCAAGTTCATGCTCAAATCGGCCATTCGCAAGATTGTGGCCCGCTCACCGCTGCTTCGCCGGCTGAGAGCATTCACCCGCGCGATCAATTCGCGCATCGCAAAGGGCTTAGCTAGATAATCATCTGCGCCCAACTCCAGTCCCTCTACTCTTTGCGAAACTTCGCCACGGGCGGTCAGCAGCATCACCGGAGTCGCGTTTTTCTCTTCCCTCAGCCGTCGAAGTACCGCCAACCCATCCTTACCCGGCATCATGATATCAAGGACAATGACGTCAAAGGTTTGCTTGCCCGCTTGATCCATTGCCTGGTTTCCCTCGTAGGCTGTCTCAACCTCATAGCCGGCTTCTCGCAAAGCCTTGCGGATGAAATGGCTTACCTTCTTTTCGTCCTCCGCTAGCAGGACTTTCATTGATTCACTTCTGACCATAGCATCGACGGTCTCGGCCAACTTCTTCGGTAGATCGTGAGAAATCTTGCACCGCTGGAGGAGGTAAGATACGGAAGGATAGGTGCTTCATGACACGGGCCGAGGAAGGCTTATAATCGATGCTTATCATTGGCTATCATATTCACTGATACTGGAGGACAAGCTTAGGGCGTTTTATGATCGACGCTGGGCTAGAAAATTTTCAGTCCGAGGCTTTCAAGACTGCGCTTGAAGCCGGAGAATGACTGAAGTTAAGCCCAGCATCATGAGGGCGCATGCTGGCCAAGCCCTTTAAGCCGCAATCGCTTAAATGAGTCGCTCTTTCTAGGCAAGCGATTCTGCCATCGTACGCATTTGGATTTCAATAATCCGCGAGCGCGGGGATTGTTTACAGGCCAGCAGAACAGTGTCCGCCACGTCTTCCGGCTCAAGCATATCCGATTTGCTGACGCCTTCTTCAGTGCGTCCCCGTCCGATAGCGAATTCGGTCTTTACGCCTCCCGGACAGATAACCCCAACCTTGATTCCGTGAACTCGGAGTTCCCTATCCAGGGCCTGGGCGAATCCGACTTGGGCAAACTTCGTCGCACAATACACCGCTTCGCCCGCAAAACCGTAGACGCCCGCCATCGATGATATCATCAGAATCGTACCTTCCTTTCGTTGCAGCATGACCGGTACGGTATGTCGGGTGAATAGGAACGTTGACCGCACGTTCGTATCCATCAGTTCGTCGTATTCCTCGGCACTTGTTTCAACGAGGTTTTTGTAATTGCCGGCACCGGCGTTGTTAATAAGAATATCTATTTGCCCGAACGCTTGGACAGCAGCTGCGACCGTTTTTGTGGCGGTACTTTCTTCTCTAGCATCGCCAGCGACACTGATCGCCTGCGTACCATATTTTTGTGCTTCTTGTTTAAGCTCGTCGAGCCGATCCTGACGTCGTCCGGTGAGGACAAGGCGCGCTCCGTCTTTAGCGAGGGCACGCGTGCAAGCTTTTCCAATCCCCGCAGTTGCACCCGTGATTAAGGCAACTTTTCCAGTGAGTTTCGCGATCATGTTTTTTGCTTTCTGGTTTCTTTTTTTAAATCCGTGACTCGTACATCGCTCTAAGCAGGACCAAATGTTTGCTCCCGATCCGAAATGACCTATTCTTTCGCCGGCCCTTATTTCTGTTGAGCGCTTTGCCGACCCCGGGGGCAGGGCCGCCGCGGCCGGTAACAGTCCAGTGACCGGTGTGAGCGGTTGGCTAATGTCTCATGTAGCCACAAATCAAATCCAGGAGCGGGGTGATGACAAGATCCATTTATGCTAAAGTCAGCAAACCACATTTTACATGCCCAAAAAGCCGATCTATCAGGAGTTAGCCTTCAACCCGCCGAAATCCGAGCAGACACTCCAAGAATGGCTGTTTGGCGAGCTCCGATCGGCTATTCTCGATGGTCGACTGCGGCCGGGCGCTCGCCTTCCTTCTTCTCGTGGATTGGCGCTGGGCAATCGTCTCTCACGGAGTACGGTCACCGAAGCGTTCCGACGATTGAAGCTGGAGGGCTACATCACCGGGTTAGTCGGTTCCGGCAGCTACGTCGTCGAGAACCTCCCGGACGAATATTTTCAGCCAATCGAGGGGCAATTAGCGCGCAGAAATCGTGTAGCAGCCAAACAAGTGGGTGCTGCCGCGACGTTCAAAAAAGTTATTCCGTTTCCGTCCCGCCAAAGATTTGGATGTGCCTTTCAGCCCAGTCGGCCGGCGGTCGACCAATTCCCAATCGATATTTGGACCCGTTTGACCAGCCGCACGATGCGCCGTCTCACTTCTTCAGAACTCGTCTTCGGTGATGCGCGCGGCGACTTAGGCCTCCGCAGCGAGATCTTAGCGCACTTTGGCCCCGCTCGTCAGGTGCGCTGCGATGTCGACCGAATCGTGATGGTCTCTGGGGTGCAACAAGCCCTCGATTTACTGTGCCGGACCTTGCTGCGCGCGGGCGATCCGGTCTGGCTGGAGAATCCAGGTTATAAGCGCGCTAGAAATCTGTTCCGAGCAGCGGGAGCAACGATCATCCCGGTGCCGGTCGACGAACGCGGACTTCAGGTCGAACAAGCGATCGACACCTTGCCTGTCCCGAAACTTATTTACCTTACTCCGGCACACCAGTACCCGACCGGTGCAGCTCTCGCGCTCGATCGGCGATTCAAACTTCTAACCTGGGCACGCGAACATGGCGTCACCATCTTCGAAGACGATTACGACGGTGATTTCCGATTCTCGACCAAACCACTGGGATCGGTGCAAGGTCTCGACACAG
>DATNNZ010000539.1:0-7785 GCA_035601575.1 Chthoniobacterales bacterium | reverse complement strand
CCGGGATGGCAGCAAAATTGTTGCGGGTAGTGTTTCTTGCGCCGGTCATCGCGATATTACCCTGGATCCTTCGCAGTCGATCTGGGGACGGAGCACGAGGGCAGACCGAGTCTGGGCCAAAGCCCCAATTCCTTCCCTGGTACGTGGGCGGATTTCTGCGGCGAACAAGCGGCCACCGGATTTATTCCGCCCGGATTCAGCGAGTATCCGATCGCGCGCCGAATAGCGTATGATCCGGTCCGAGGCAGACAGCTTCTGGCTGAGGCGGGATATCCAGATGGTCATGGCTTCCCAAACTCAATGTTTTCATGAACACGAGCGAGCGCCATCGAACGATTGCCGAAGCCATTCAACAGATGTGGCGGCAAGAGTTGAATATCGACATCGGCTTGGAGAATCAGGAATGGAAAGTCTATCTCGACACGCTCAACAAAAAAAACTTCGACATTGGACGGCGTGGGTGGGTCGGAATCCCCGATCCAGCGTTTTTCTTAAAAATCTGGACCGCCGGTAACGCAAACAATTTCATCCGGCTGGACCAACGCTCGATACGACGCTCTGCTGACCGAAGCTGACCATACTGGAGACCTCGATCGGCGCATCACTCTGCTTCATCAGGCTGAGGATGTCTTACTTAGCGAGTCGGTAATGATTCCGATCTTTTGGTATACAAGCATCCACCTCGTTCATCCGAGCGTGACCGGTTGGTATCCGAATGTTGTAGACGACCACCCGTACAAGTTTGTTGATCTGAAATCGCCGGAGGAATTGTCCGACCTGAAACTGCTCCAAGAACCCGAATGAAAACAAACAAAGCCAAAACCAAGCCGGCTTCTGCGGCCGGAGCGGTGAGCGCAGCCGGTGGCCAAAAGAAGACTAGGCTCCAGCAAAGCGGCAAGAGAACCCGCGTTCGTGCGCATTTGCGAGCGGCCACCCGGATAAAACAAGGTCAACGGGACAGACGCAATCCCTGACAGTGCAGGGGTAGCGATCCCGCCGAGCCGGGATTCTCAATCGCCACCTTGGTTGTGACAGCCGCAACCGCAGCGGAGCTTGAGTGCGTCAGTTCGTCTTTGTCACTTCTGGCCGACAGAGATCGTAGCCGCCGAAGTTTAGCTCGATATCGGCTGCCATCGTGTGTTCAGCGCAATCGGCACAAAGAGTTCCCAACTCAGCATCCTGATACTTGAGCAATCGATAAGTGCTGCAGCATGCGCAGTGGCCAAGGACATGTTGACTTATTTTATGAATTACAGAGTTCAATGGATTTTTCTCTACCCAATCAACAGCAGCTTTGATGCCACCGCGTGATATACCTGGATTCTCCAGGTGCCTGCCCCGTGCCTGTCGAATCTGGTGGTCGTCCCGCGGAGGCGAGGTCCAATCTACACCTCGTTCCGATATCCAATTCGTGATAGGCTGTGGCTAACGCGATCGTTCAAATGGAGCCACAACCAGCGAGACAATCATGCACCGTGTGCGGGGGCGCGAATTTGGGAAGCTTTTCGATCTGTCCGCTATGCGAAGAAGCGTTCCATTCAGCTTATGCCGGCCCAGACACCCCAGAGGAGATCGATCTCAATCGTTACTCTACGAAGGCGTTTCCGTGGGAGCCGAGCGGATTTACACCAAGACTTCTCTCGCACCGTCGGTCCTGGTCGATTTTTTGCCTTGGATTGATCTTAATCGTGGTCCTGCTCTCGTTGTTGCGCACCCCGCTTCCGACTTGCTGGGAAACCTCCATGTAGTCACTCCCAGGACCTCACGCAAAGCCTTCGACTTGAGCTCAGGCTGAGAGGCTGAAAAGTTAGACTTGATCTACTTTTCGTTTCGTCCTCGTTGCAAAACGGGATTCCCATACTAAGGATTCCATACTGTTCCTATGTCCTTCCCTAGCCTAAATCTATCTACCAGCCCCTTCCTATGGGGAACCGCCACCGCCAGCTATCAAATTGAAGGGGCCGTTTCGGAGGATGGACGAGCCCCATCCATTTGGGATGTTTTTGCGCATACTCCGGGTAAGATTGAGCGCTCGGAAACAGGCGATGTGGCATGCGATCATTACCATCGTTACAAAGAAGACGTTGCGCTTATGCGCGAATTAGGCGTCCAAGCCTATCGTTTTTCGATTTCGTGGTCGCGGATCCTACCGGACGGACGCGGCCAACTGAATGCCACGGGTCTCGATTTTTACGATCGTTTGACCGATGAGATTCTTAGCGCCGGCATTATTCCCTTCGCCACGCTTTTCCATTGGGACTTGCCGCAGGCACTTCAGGAGCATGGTGGGTTTGCCAATCGTGATGTTTGCGGATGGTTCACCGATTACGCCACGCGAACCGCGTCCCATTTGGGCGACCGCGTTAAACATTGGATCATGCTGAACGAGCCATCGGTCTATGCTTGTCTGGGCCATGCTTTAGGGATTCACGCGCCGGGGATTACCGATCGATCGGCCTTCTTGGCGGTCACCCATCACTTGAACCTGGCGCAGGGATTCGCGCTTCAAGCGCTGCGGTCGCTCGATTCTTCATGGCAGCTCGGAACGGCGCTCAATATTCAACAAGGCGTCCCGGCCGATCGCTCTGAGGATTCCATGGTGATGGCCGAACGACATAACGACCTTTGGAATCGCTGCTTTTTAGGACCGCTCTTGTCCGGCAATTACCCGGATCGGATCACTCCGGAATTTGACCCTTATATTCGGCCAGGCGATTTGGATTCTATTCGCCAGCCAATTTCATTTTTGGGTATCAATCACTATTTTCGTGGGTACATCCAGGCGGACGCAAACGAACTGCTCGGATTTCGCCAGGTCTCACCTCCAGCTCACCTGCCGCGGACTAGTTTCGATTGGGAAATCAATCCGCAGATGTTTCGGGATGCATTGCTCTGGCTGCATCAAGATTACGAGTGTCCTCCTATCTACGTTACGGAAAACGGAGCATACTTCGACGACACGTTATCGGAGGATGGAAAAGTACACGACCATCAGCGGATTGAATTCCTCGATGGTTACATTCGCGCAATGCAGGAAGCGATGGATCAAGGAGTGGACGTGCGCGGCTATTTTGTGTGGTCGCTCTTAGATAACTTCGAATGGGCTTGCGGCTATCGGCCCACCTTCGGCCTGGTAAATATCGATTTCAAAAACCAGCAACGGATCCCAAAAGATTCGTTTTATTGGTATCGCGAATTTATCCGGCAACGCACACCTCAGATGCTGAGTAAGCCTTAAGGGCTGCGATCTTTCCTCAGTTGGCATTAGGAACTCCAGTCTTCCTTATTCTGTGTGCCCGGTTCGAACTCGCTGCTATTATTCCAGATGATCCAGCTCCTTCTGAGAGACAGCGAACGGGAAATCGCAGACCTTACCGAGGGCCCAAACCGGCGGCAATCACGCAGTTCAGCCTATAGCGACGTTAACCAATGGGTGGAAGGAGAATAAACTTGGAATACCGAAATCTAGGGCGCAGCGGTCTCAAGGTCTCTCCGCTTTGTCTGGGTACAATGATGTTTGGGGGTCCAACCGACGAGACCACCTCCGACCGAATCATCGCGCGCGCCCGCGCAGTCGGAATCAACTTCATCGATACGGCTGATGCCTACAACAGCGGCCGGTCTGAGGAAGTCGTGGGACGTGCTATCGGTCCCGAGCGATCCTGGTGGATTCTGGCGACTAAGCTGGCAAACCCAACCAGCGATAGCCCCAATGATCGCGGGTTGTCGCGGCGCCGGACCTTTGATGCGGTTGAAGCCAGTCTGCGCCGGCTTGGAACCGATGTCATTGACATTCTCTATCTTCACAAAGAGGACCACACGACGCCGCTGGACGAGACGGTGCACGCCCTTGCCGACCTGCTCCGACAGGGAAAAATCCGTTATTTTGGCGTCTCGAATTTCCGGGCCTGGCGGGTGGCTGAGATTTGTCGGCTTTGCGACCTGGCTGGGATCGATCGCCCCGTAGTGAGCCAACCATACTACAACCTTTTGAACCGCATGCCCGAAGTCGAGCACTTGCCGGCCTGCGCCCATTACGGGCTGGGCGTAGCACCTTACAGCCCGCTCGCTCGCGGAGTTCTAACCGGCAAATATGCGGCGGATGGCGCTCCGGCCGAGGATACCCGAGCAGGCCGTCAGGATAAACGAATCATGGAAACCGAGTGGCGCCGGGAGAGCCTGGAGATCGCCGGCGAGCTGGCTAAACATGCAAGCTCGCGCGGAATTACTCCGGGCCAGTTTGCCTTCTCCTGGGTCCTTAATAACCGGATCGTTACGGCTCCGATTGCCGGCCCTCGAACGGAGCCACAATGGGAGGACTACCTCGCTGCACTCGATTATGATTTCACCGCGGAAGACGAAGCCCTGGTGGATCGGCTCGTTGTCCCGGGTCACGCCTCCACACCGGGATACAATGATCCAGTATACCCGATCGAAGGACGCATTGCGGTTACTGCAGCCAAGAATTGAGCCCCAACCACGCTGAGACGGCAAGCTCGGTTGCCAGAGGATGTCGTTGTTGGATCGCGGTTCATCGGCAAAATTCGCGGATCAGCACCACGACAAGGCCATTGCTATTTGTCTCTATCTCCTGATTTCGGTATTCTGCATTCTCCCCAATGGCCTTCCCCAGCCCGTCCGCTTTTGAGCATCTTGCCCAAAAATTAGCAGGCGACCTTCATCTCGACGCGACGATGCGGACGCTTTATGCGACCGATGCTTCGGTCTACCGCGAGATGCCGCAAGCAGTCGTCCTGCCAAAGAGCGAAGAGGACATTGTTTGCCTTATCCAGTTTGCCCGCGAAAATGGCACGGCATTGGTACCCCGCACGGCTGGCACTTCGTTGGCTGGACAAGTCGTCGGGGCCGGAATCATCGTCGATGTGTCGCGCTACTTCAATCGGATCATGGAGATCGATTCCGGGCGCAGACGGGTGCGGGTACAACCCGGCGTTGTTCGTAACGAACTTAATCTGGCTCTTGCTCCGCACGGACTTTTCTTCGCGCCCGAAACCTCTACGCAGAACCGAGCGATGATCGGAGGCATGGTTGGCAACAATTCTTGTGGCGCTAACTCAGTAGTTTACGGAAGTACACGCGAGCATCTCATCTCGGCGCGCGCAGTATTGAGTGACGGATCGATCGCTGAATTTGGTCCGATTTCGAGCGCGGAATTTGCCGCCAAATGTTCCGGCTCCAGCCTTGAGGCAGCGATCTACCGAGACATCAGCCATTTGCTTGGCAACGTCAATACTCGTGAAACCATCGCGCGCGAGTTTCCAAAAAAGTCGATTCACCGGCGCAACACTGGCTACGCCCTGGATTCGCTCGCGGCGTGCGTTCCGTTTTCACCTGCCGGTCCGCCTTTCAATTTCTGCCGGCTGCTCGCCGGCTCAGAAGGCACCCTGGCGTTTCTTACTGAAATCACCTTGGCTTGCGAACCGTTGCCTCCGCCCGAGAGTGCGCTCGTTTGCGTGCACTGCGCGACGATCGAGGAAGCGCTACAGGCAAATCTTGTCGCACTGCGATACGCCCCGCGTTCGTGCGAACTGATCGACCACCACATCCTCGAATGTACCAAAACCAACCTCGAACAACGGCAGAATCGCTTTTTTGTGCAAGGCGATCCAGGGGCTCTTCTCGCAGTCGAGTTCGCTGGTAACACTCGTGGTGAGGTGGCAGACGCGGCGAGACGCCTCGAAGCTGAATTGAGCGCCGCAAATCTCGGATACCACTACCCGACGGTTTGGGGTAAAGACCAGCAACGCGTCTGGAATCTGCGCAAAGCTGCGCTCGGTTTGCTGTCCAATATACCAGGAGATGCGAAACCGGTGGCGGTGATTGAAGATACTGCGGTCGACCCAGAGGACCTGCCGGAGTTTGTGCGTGACTTCGACGATCTTCTCGGGCGCTACGACCTCTCCGCGGTTCATTACGGTCATGCCGCTTCCGGTGAATTGCATCTGCGCCCGATTCTCAACCTTAAGGCCGAAAAGGATCGCAAACTTTTTCGGATTATCGCTACCGACGTCGCGCACTTAGTGAAGCGTTACGGCGGTTCGCTCAGCGGCGAGCACGGCGATGGTCGATTACGCGGCGAATTCCTGTCGTTCATGGTCGGCGAGAAGAACTACGCGTTAATCCAGGATATCAAACACACCTGGGATCCGGCCGGCGTCTTTAATCCTGGCAAGATTGTCGATACGCCGCCGATGGATGCCAGTTTGCGCTACGAGCCTGAACCGGCGGCGCGCGAATTTGCGACCGTGCTTAATTTCTCGGATTCACGAGGCATCTTGCGAGCAGCCGAACAGTGCAACGGATCGGGAGATTGTCGCAAGTCCCATCTGATGGGCGGTACCATGTGCCCCAGCTACATGGCGACGCGCAACGAGCGCGATACGACCCGGGCCCGAGCAAATATACTACGTGAAGTCCTTACTCGCTCGCGCCAAGCGAATCCATTTGACTCCGATGAAATCGCCGCGGTGATGGATTTGTGCCTCTCTTGCAAAGGTTGCAAGTCGGAGTGTCCATCAAACGTAGACGTTGCGCGGCTCAAAGCAGAATGGCTGCAACAGTTTCATGATGCCCGCGGGATACCGTTGCGCTCGCGAGTAATCGGAAATTTCTCGACTGCGATGGCTTGGGCGTCGCTCGCTCACGGCGTATACAACTTTATCGTTGGGAGTGATGTGATTGCATCTCTCTTGAAACGGACGGCTGGCTTCGCCCAAGGGCGCTCGATGCCGAAATTGTACAAAACCACCTTGCGGCGCTGGTACCGCAATGCCAACCAAAGTGGCGCTTTTCCAAACGGTCGCATTTTTCTCTTCTGCGATGAGTTTACCAACTTCAACGACGCGGAGGTCGGCATCAAAGCAGTGAGACTGCTGAACCGTTTGGGTTATCAAGTGATCATTCCGCGGCACGTCGACAGCGGTCGAGCGCAGATTTCCAAAGGGTTGCTTCGTGATGCGCAACGATTAGCCGTCCGCAATGTAGAATTGCTGAAGGACGTGATCGCCGCGGATACTCCGTTGATCGGGATTGAACCATCGGCCATCCTGGGTTTCCGCGACGAAGTACCCGATCTGGTTCCAGCGCACCTGATCAGCGCCGCTAAGACATTGGCCAAACACGCGCTTTTGATTGATGAGTTCATCGCCCGGGAGGCTGACGTCGGTCGAATCCGGCGCGAGGCCTTCACCGAGCAACCGCGCGCCATCAAACTGCATGGGCATTGTCATCAGAAGGCACTTGCTTCGCTGACTCCGACCGTCAAAGCGCTCGAGCTACCCGCGAATTACAAAGTCCAAGTTATTCCATCCGGTTGCTGTGGCATGGCTGGCTCGTTCGGATATGAAGAAGAGCATTTCAAGGTTTCCATGCAGATCGGAGAACTAGTCCTGTTGCCGGCAGTAAGGTCGGCGCCAGCTGAGACCATCATCGCAGCATCCGGCACAAGTTGCCGGCATCAGATAAAAGATGGTACTGGCCGAATCGCGCTCCATCCGATCGAGATACTGGCGGATGCATTGGCCTTAAAGGAACTTACCGGTGACAGGTGATTGTTGATTAGCAAATTAAACAGCGGGGCTGGTTGGAGGGGGCAGGAATGCACGGCGTCCGGCGGTTGGCGCCAGCGGTCGCGGCGACTGTCCAACCAACGGCCATAGCGTGCTCGACCGAAAAATTGGAACGAAGCGACTGATTCGGCGTGGCCTTAGGTCGCAGTCGCCTTGGGATCGTTCGCCCCGATAAATTTGCCAAGGGTAATGCCCA
>DATNNZ010000538.1:0-29540 GCA_035601575.1 Chthoniobacterales bacterium | reverse complement strand
TAAGAGAGGGCCAGCCGTGGTTCTAGAAATTTAAATCCTCTGCCGCAAGATGAATTTTGGCAGCAACGGCGCGCGTCTGTGCCCAGGCTTGGTTCGAGCCAAAACCGCGCTAAAGATTAGACCGCTCGTTGCTGTCCATTGTTTTGCTCATTGCATAAATCACCGCGTTGGGAAGCGGAGAGCTTCCAAACCGATAGAAGCTTAAGCCGAGCGACCACGAGAGCGCTCGGGCTTGGGACAGCAAACGTTGCCCCCGCCAAAGAAGAGTCTTGCCGGCAGCAAACTGGAGAGGAAGATCTTCCGGATCGAGAGAAAATAACTCCGTAAGCTACAAAGCACAGCTCCCCCGTAGCGCTGCGCTCCATCGGTTCAAGCTCGCAGCCGGCATAAACGGCATCCTTCCCGCCTACGGCGGGCCCCTGCCATTTATTCCGTTGCTCGTCTTGAGCCGATTACGCTCCGCGCTAAAAGAGTAACTGACTTTGGTGTTTGATCATTACGGTGCTCGTACCTCGCACCGTGCCGATCAAGCATCAAAGCCGGTCACAGTCGAGTTGTTGCCTCATCTAGGCCAAAATGAACCAGAAACTTTTAAAAAACACTTTTTTCGCAGCGAGCTCTTGACAAGTTCGGCTTCATAGAAGCCTGGGCTAAGCTTCCAAGGCCCTTCGGGCCGACACGCCGACACGCCGACACGCCGACACGCCGGTAGCGCCGGTAGCGCCGGTAGCGCCGGGAACGTCGGTTCCCAGCCCCTCGCCACTTGCAACTTCGATGCAATGCGACCACTCTCCGGTTGATGCCAAACTTGGAAGCTCATCAACCGGGATCCTTCTGCTGGGCGGAGCTGGGAACCAGCGATCAGCCTGGAGCAAAGCGTTTCTATAACGAGCTCTTTGCCTGGACTGCTAACGATGTGCCAATCGGACCAAATGATTTCTACACGATGTTTCAACTGCGCGGAAGAGATGTGGCGGCCGCTTACACATTGCGGCCCGATCAAAAAGAGCGGGGAGTACCGCCCCACTGGATGCTCTATGTTGCGACGGACAACGCGGACTCAACCTCGGAGAAAGCAGCGCAGCTCGGCGGGAAGGTTCTTGCGTCACCATTCGACGTATTTGATGTGGGCCGAATGGCCGTTATTCAGGATCCGACCGGCGCCGTGTTCGCTATCTGGCAAGCGAAGCGACATCACGGCACAGGCGTAGCGTCCGAAGACCGCACATTCTGTTGGGCCGATCTCACTACCACCGATCCCAAAAAGGCCGCAGAATTTTACTCGGAACTTTTTGGTTGGGAAACCGAGGCCAGCAAAAACGATCCTGCCGGTTACCTGCACATTCTCAACCAAGGCAATTACATCGGCGGAATTCCGCCGGTACAAGAAGGTCAGGGAGCTCCCCACTGGCTCATCTACTATCAGGTTTCTGGAATCGAGTCCGTGGCAGAGCACGCAAAGTCCAATGGGGGGCAGACCTATCAGCCTCCATTTACAGTGCCTGATACCGGAAAGATTGCGGTACTTGCTGATCCACAAGGAGCGGTATTCGGGCTGTTCGAACCTCTCGCCAGGGGTTAGCGGTGGAGGCGCGAGACTTCGCCAGACTGTAGCGTTGGTTCGCTGCCGGCGTTCAGGCTCCGATAATTATGACCAGACGTTTGGATTGGAACTTTAAAATTTTTGCCTGGGTCCCGGAGCGCGCGTTCAGTGGCATGGCAAACGATGGCGACTGCGGTTTTGCTAACGCCGGCCGAGCAGCTCCGCATCAACTTCTAGGTCGCGCCCAAGCCAAAGGCGTAACGGGACAGTCGCCGCTACCGGGACAAGGCCGGCAATGCAGGAAAGAACCAGATTGAGTAGGCATAAGCGGCTTCACCCGTGGTAGCCGAGGTCTATTGACCACTCGAGATCTCCTATTCAAAGCAGCCGAAAACGTTCGCGCAACTGCGTCCCGGCCATTTTTGCTTCAGCCGGAGTTGATCCGATTGTTGCATTCAGGTGCTCCTCTGATCCGGTAAGGTTTAGTTTATAAATTCTTGCTACGCAGGCATATGCTTCCGTGCCGATCCATGGATTTGGAAGCAGTTCTGGTGGAAGGAGTGGATCGTGAAGAACGATCCGACGAAAAGCGTGAATCAACAAAGTCCGAATGACAAACCGTTCTTCCGGTGAAATTGCGCTGGATTCTGAGGGCAGTTCTTCCAGCGCCGAAAATCGCCGGAAGAACTGTCGATAACCTTTGATCACCATGGAGAGGTTCCAAGAACTCCTGACCAGCTCGGCCAAGCCCCGAGTACCTAAAGCGCCAGACTCAACGACCTGGCAAGTAATGAGCTTCTTCCGAGCATTCAGACGATCCAGAACCTCCTCCAGCGCCGCCCAATTGATCTGTGGATGACCAAGCAGATTGGGGATCAGCTGCCGCAGGCCGTGCCATTCCAACTCCTTGCGCAAACGCGCCCTCCGTTCTCGAGTAATACCGTTTACCGGTAAGGCCACCAATGTCCAACACCCGTCCCATTCCGGCGGCTGGCGCTGGTATATTTTGTCGTAGGCCAGCGCGAATCGGCGTTGTCCGGATTCCGTGAGTTGATAAGAGCTTTCACGGCCATGTCTGCGCGGGTGCAGCCAATGATCTCTCACCAATCGAAAAACGCTGGTTCTGACTAAACGATGGTTGACGCCAAACGGGGCGAGCAGGTCAATCAATCCCTTGAGTCGAATTGATCCACCGTGCGGTTGGATGGCGTCTCCGAAGACGGTCACCGCCAGCGATTTTGCTCGGGGAGGATCCTCCGCCAAAGTGCGTTGGATCCATTTGCGAATCGTCTGACGAGTAGCGGACACAGCGAATAAGGCAGTCTCCAAGGGCCAATTTTGAGTGATACAGCATTTGCGCCGACGTAGCAATTCCTGTATCATAAACTTAGCCTGAGCAATTTCCTTTCTACCCCAAAGATCAGGAATCCATGTACACCCAAATGGTCGAAGCGGTTGGCGAGCAGAATGAAACTCCGCAAGAACGCCATTTCCAAGCCAGGATCGACGCGGGCCAGACGATCGAAGCCAAAGACTGGATGCCGGAAGGCTACCGGAAAACGTTGATTCGCCAAATTTCGCAGCACGCCCACTCGGAAATCGTGGGACAGCTACCTGAGGCCAACTGGATCACGCGTGCGCCGACCCTGCGGCGGAAGGCGATTTTGCTGGCAAAAGTTCAGGATGAAGCTGGGCACGGCCTTTACTTGTATGGAGCCGCCGAGACCCTGGGCGTTTCGCGGAGCCAACTGGTAGATGATCTTTTGGCCGGTAAAGCAAAGTACTCGAGCATCTTCAACTATCCGACTCTGACCTGGGCGGACATGGGAACGATCGGCTGGTTGGTCGATGGCGCCGCCATCATGAATCAGATTCCGCTCTGCCGCTGTTCCTACGGTCCCTATGCGCGAGCAATGATCCGGATCTGTAAGGAAGAGAGTTTCCATCAACGCCAAGGCTTCGAAATTATGACCATCTTGTCCCAGGGAACCAGTGCGCAAAGAGCGATGGCGCAAGATGCCTTAGATCGTTGGTGGTGGCCGTCCCTGATGATGTTTGGTCCTCCTGACGCTGAATCCCCACACACAGCGCAATCGAAGCGCTGGAAAATAAAGCTGCTTACTAATGACGAATTGCGCCAGCGTTTCGTAGATCAAACCGCCCCGCAAGCAGACTATCTGGGACTGAAGATCCCGGATCCTGCTTTGCGGTGGAACGCGAGTGTTGGACATTACGATCTCGGACCAATCGATTGGGCTGAATTCTACAACGTGATCAAAGGCAACGGGCCGTGCAATCGAGACCGCATGCGGGCTCGAAGAACAGCTCATGACGATGGTGCCTGGGTGAGAGCCGCCGCCATCGAATACGCCCAGAAGCGGAAAGCAGAAATGGCTCCCGCTGCTTAATCCTCAGATCAGCAAAGACAAAGGAAAGAACGATGAACGACTGGCCACTTTGGGAGGTATTTATTCGAAGCCAAAATGGCTTGGCGCACAAGCATGCCGGTAGCCTGCATGCGCCGGACGCAGAGATGGCCGTAAAGAATGCGCGCGACGTTTATACGCGGCGAAATGAAGGCGTCAGTATCTGGGTAGTGAGATCCGCCGATATTTACGCCAGCGATCCCGGCGAGAAGGAAGAGCTATTCGAGCCCGCCAGGAGCAAGGTCTATCGGCACCCGACGTTTTACAAGGTTCCGGAGGAGGTGAAACACTTGTGAAGAAATGGGGAATGCGAATTGCGGACTGCGGAATGAATTCGGATTTTACACTCCGCGATCCGCATTCCGAATTCCGCATTTCATTTTTCGATTACCTCCTGCGCCTCGGAGACAGCTGTCTCATCTTGAGCCACCGTCTCGGAGAATGGTGCGGCCGCGGACCTGCCTTGGAGGAGGATCTCGCCCTTACCAACGTCGCGCTCGATCTGAACGGGCAAGCGCAACTCTGGCTCGAATATGCCTCCCAAATCGAAGGCAAAGGACGCACCGAAGATCAACTCGCGTTTTTGCGTGATACCCCCGAGTTCCGGAATCTGCTCCTGGTGGAGCAAGCAAACGGCGATTTTGCGATGACGATCGCCCGACAATTCTATTTTGATCTCTGGCACTCTTTGTTGCTGCAAGAGTTGCTGCACTCGAGCGATCAGCGGATTTGCGCAATCAGTGAGAAAGCACTCAAAGAGGTGCAGTATCATCTTCGACGAAGTGCCGGTTGGGTGACTCGTCTGGGCGATGGAACAGAGGAAAGCCATACCCGAATGCAGCGTGCTGCCGATGACCTTTGGCAGTTTACCGGCGAACTCTTCGAGATCGACGCGGTTGATGAAGCGATGGTTCAAGAAAAAATCGGACCCGACCCTCGGACACTCTGGATTCCCTGGATGGATCGCGTTAAATCTACATTTACTGAAGCGACGCTGGCGTGGCCCAATGGAGGTTGGATGCAGCGCGGCGGCAAAAGCGGCATACATACTGAGCGCCTCGGCTACTTGTTAGCCGAGATGCAATTTCTGCAACGCGCCTATCCAGGTGCTCAGTGGTGATCAATCAAAGCTATGCCCACAACATCACCAACGCTCGATCAAATTTGGAATTGGTTGGAAGAAGTCGTTGACCCCGAGATACCAGTGATCTCCGTGGTTGATCTCGGAATCGTTCGGGAACTGAACTGGTGCGAAGATCAGGGCGAACCGAAGCTGATTGTCACTATTACACCCACCTACTCCGGATGTCCGGCCACCGCGGTCATTAAGGAAGATATCGTGACCGCTCTTCGCGAGCGTGGCATCACCAACGTGCAAATCGAAACTCGATTAGCTACTGCTTGGACAACCGATTGGCTCTCGGAGCAAGGCAAGAGACGCCTTCGGGAATACGGTATCGCTCCTCCTCAGCGGTTTCATCCACAGCCGGTTAGTGACTCGTCGCGGTCCTGCTGCAGCGAGAGCTATGCCGAGAGTGAAGCCGCCATCGAGTGCCCACGCTGCGGCACTAAAAATGCTCGAATGGTCAGTCAATTTGGCTCAACGCTCTGCAAAGCATTTTACGTGTGCGACGCCTGTCGCGAACCGTTTGATTATTTCAAATGCCACTAAGCAAAACGATCGCTGATGTCCCGCCGGTCAAAGGTTTCTTTCGGCTGCGCGTGCGCAACGTTCGCCCGGAAACCCGGGATGCCATTGCGGTAACATTCGATGTCCCATCCGCCCTCGAAAAGCAATTCGCGTTTGCCGCGGGCCAACACTTGACTCTGCGTAAAGAAATCGATGGGGAGGAGATTCGGCGGACCTATTCCATTTGTGCCGCCACGCAAGACAAGATACTACGTATCGCGATTAAACGGATGCCGGATGGCATTTTCTCGAGTTGGGCGAATGATCGGCTGACAACTGGTGACTATCTGGAAGTGATGCCACCAGCAGGCAACTTTGGCGTATCGCTGTCGCCGGAACATCAGAGAAGTTACGTGGCGTTTGCTGCCGGCAGTGGAATCACTCCGATCTTTTCCATCGTGAAGAGTGCTTTGATGGGCGAACCGCAAAGCAGTTTCACGTTGTTTTATGGGAATCGCGCGACCGGAACCGTAATGTTCAGGGATGAGCTAGCAGATCTCAAAGATCAGTATCTCGATCGACTTAATCTAGTCCATATCCTCACGCGCGAGCGTCAGGAAAGTGAGCTACTCAGCGGTCGCATTACCGGAGAGAAAGCCCATCAATTACTAGCACATTGGTTCGGAGATCGCCGCATCGATGTAGCCTTCTTATGTGGGCCCGGTACGTTGATCCGCGAAACCACCGAAGTGCTCAAACTTCGTGGCTTGGTGGACTCACAGATCCGTCGTGAGCTCTTCACTAGCGGACCCCGCAGACCAGGACCGAAGACAAGCGCCCGCCTTGAACAGCAGATGTGTGAGGTGACGGTATTGCTCGACGGCGCCGAGCGCAGATTTTTCATGCCGAGAGGCACGGAATCGATCCTGCACGCCGGTCTGCGCCACGGAATCGATCTTCGCTACGGTTGCCAAGGGGGAGTCTGCTCGAGTTGCCGCGCCCATTTGCGCACCGGTGAAGTTGAGATGGACGCCCATTACGCGCTGGAAGACTATGAAGTGGCGCAGGGTTTCGTCCTTACCTGCCAGAGTTATCCTCTTACAGAACAAGTGACCGTCGATTTCGATCGGATTCATTAGTACGCTAACCAACCACTTTTTTCGCTATCCTCTATAACGAATAAATCGAAGGAATCCCCCACGTGTCCCATCTTTTTTTCACTGAACATCAAGATCTGCTGGAGCAAGCGGTTCGCGCAATCAACACACGCGGTTATTGGAGCCCGTTTCCAGAAGTACCGAGCGGAAAGATATATGGAGAAAACGCCAACGATGCTGGGAAAGCAGCGTTTCAAGATCGGCTGAAGAAATCATTTCCTCTGGACGAACCTGGCATCACGGGACAGATCGGCGCTGAGATCTCGCCTTATGGTTTTCCTTTGGAGATCCGTTATCCGAAAGTCGATCTCGATGCGCTCTTCTCTGGTATTGAAACAGCCGCTAAGAGCTGGCAATCGGCGGATCCGGAAATGTGGGTCGGTGTCGCTTTGGAGATCTTGCACCGCTTGAATCGCCGTAGTTTCGAGATCGCCTACGCCGTGATGCACACCACCGGACAGGCTTTTATGATGGCGTTTCAAGCCGGTGGTCCACATGCCCAAGATCGTGGTCTAGAGGCGGTCGCATATGCCTGGACCGAAATGAATCGCATTCCAAAAACCGCGCACTGGGAGAAACCACAAGGCAAGAACGAGCCGCTCAAAATGGAAAAACGGTACCGAGTAGTGCCACGCGGCATCAGCCTGATAATCGGTTGTTGTACTTTTCCGACCTGGAATTCGTATCCCGGACTTTTTGCCAGTTTGGCTACTGGCAATTCTATCGTGGTGAAGCCGCATCCCGGAGCCGTTCTTCCCCTCGCGATCACTGTAGAAATTGCGCGTGCGGTGCTGGAAGAGGCCGGCTTTGATCCCAATGTTGTCACCTTAGTAACGCACGAAGCTGATGACAGAGTTGCTCAGACATTGGCCAAGCGTCCGGAGGTGAGACTGATCGACTTCACTGGGAGCTCCTCCAACGGCGAATGGCTGGAGCGAGAGGCGCGCCAAGCTTTAGTTTACACCGAGAAAGCCGGGGTCAATCCAATCGTCATCGACTCTACCGCAGATCTCGGTGGAATGATTAGAAACATAGCAATCTCGCTTTCGTTGTATTCTGGACAGATGTGCACGGCGCCCCAGAACATTTATATTCCGAAGGACGGGATCGACATTCCGGAAGGGCACTTATCGTTCGATCAGGTCGCGACGGCATTGGGCGAAGCAATCAGTAAGTTACTAGGCGATCCGGTCCGCGCGGTCGAGTTACTCGGCGCCATTCAGAATGCGTCCGTGCTTCATCGGCTGGAGGAAGCTCGTGAATTCGGGAAAATTATTCTGGATCGTCAACCGATCAATCATCCTCAATTCCCTGAAGCAACGATTCGAACACCGCTTCTTCTTCAGGTCGAAGCGACCGAAGAAAGTAAGTTCATGCAGGAACTGTTCGGACCGATCGCCTTCGTTATTCCTACCGAGAACACCACTCACAGCGTCGCTCTCGCACGAAAAGGCGCGCTCAAGCATGGCGCACTGACATTGTCAGTCTATTCGACGAATGAATCGGTGTTGAATGAGGTGAATCAAATTGCTGCCGAAGTCGGAGTAGCTCTTTCCTGCAATTTGACCGGTGGCGTCTACGTGAATCAATCGGCCGCCTTCAGCGATTTCCACGGAACCGGAGCGAATCCCGCGACGAATGCCGCGTTAACCGATAGCGCTTTTGTCGCAAGCCGTTTTCGCGTCGTGCAAAGCCGGGTTCACGTATGAGCGAACACCAATTCCAGTGGTGCACGACCAATCTAACATAACCCCAAATATCGGCTTTATGCCTCACGTCTACTCTTTGGATGGGATCACACCAGTCGTAGACTCATCCGCATTTGTACACCCTACTGCGGTTCTGATCGGTGACGTTATCATCGGTCCGAACTGTTACATCGGACCGGGAGCATCACTGCGCGGCGATTTCGGCCGGATCGTTTTCGAAGAAGGCAGTAACCTGCAGGATAACTGCGTGGTTCATACTTTCCCGAATGCGGAGACCATCGTTGAGCGCAGGGGTCATATCGGACACGGAGCGATTCTTCACGGCTGTCGCATCAAACAAGATGCCATGGTTGGTATGGCCGCTGTCATCATGGATGATGCTGAAGTTGGTGAATCTGCGGTCGTCGCAGCGCTGACGTTTGTAAAGGCTGGTATGCACGTGCCGGCGCGTAGCCTGATTGCTGGTACTCCCGGCAAAGTTATTCGTCAGTTAAGCGACGGCGACATCGAATGGAAAAATGAAGGAACCGCGATTTACCAGGCGTTATCGCTCCGTTGCAAGGCAGGTTTGCGCGAAACCGAACCGCTCAGCGAAATCGAGCCGGGCCGCCAACGAATGCGGGTACCGCAATTTGAGCCATTGCAAAGATCAAAGAAGAACTCCTCTCTCAAAAGGGATGATTTAAGAATCGTATGAGCTATCAGCACGTTCTAGTGGAAACCCAAGGCCAGGTTGGGGTCGTTACTCTCAACCGGCCGGACGCATTGAATGCACTCTCCAACGGTCTCCTGCGAGATTTGGTCGCAGCCCTCGACTCGTTTGAAAACAATGACGCCATCGGTGCAATCGTGCTGACCGGACACGAAAAGGCCTTCGCTGCCGGCGCTGACATCAAAGAAATGCAGGACCAAAGGTTTATCGACATGTTTCTGGCCGATTTTCCATTCGGTCGCGGCGGCGCTTGGGACCACCTCTCTAGCATTCGAAAGCCGGTCATTGCAGCGGTAGCCGGTTACGCCCTGGGCGGCGGCTGCGAACTAGCAATGGCCTGTGATTTCATTCTCGCTGCCGATACCGCAAGGTTCGGGCAACCCGAGATAAACATAGGAACGATGCCCGGGGCAGGAGGAACTCAACGACTCACCCGTCTCGTCGGAAAATCGAAGGCAATGGAAATGTGTCTAACGGGAAGATTGATCGGGGCGGAAGAGGCCGAACGCATCGGCCTAGTAAGCCGAATCGTGCCGGCCGGCGAGTTAAAAACAGAAGCGATCAAGACCGCAGCCAAGATCGCGGCGCTTTCGCGTCCGGCCGTAATGATGGTGAAAGAGGCGGTGAACGCGGCTTACGAAACAACGCTGGCCGAAGGGTTGCGCCTGGAGCGGCGCGCTTTCCAATCAACGTTTGCTTTGGAGGATCGCAAAGAAGGAATGGCGGCTTTCGCGGAAAAACGAAAGCCGGTATTTCGGAATAAATGAAAGAGAGAGGAAGCGACTACTGGTGGTGGCAGGTGCTGGGTTGTTTCCGGGCGCCGCAAGCGGACGCCCCTCCGTCGCCAGGGATCGTTCTTGCTCAGACGCGTCGTATTACCCACCAGTCGGAGGGGCGTCGCTTGCGACGCCCGGAAACAACCCAGCGCTCACCACGCCATGAACTATCAAACGATATTGTATGAAATAAAAGATGGTGCCGGTCGCCTCACGCTGAATCGACCGGAAAAGCTCAATAGCTTTAACGAGCTGATGCACGAAGAAGTGCGCCAGGTTCTGATAAAGCTAAAAAGCGAGCCGGTTCGCGCGCTACTGATTACTGGAGCCGGTCGCGGGTTTTGCGCCGGACAGGATCTAGGAGACCGTCGAATCGCGCCGGGCGATTCGAGCGTCGATCTCGGTGCGACGATTGAAAAATACTATGCGCCACTGGTGCGTACACTGCGAGCGCTGCCTATTCCCGTCGTTGCCGGAGTCAATGGCGTTGCGGCTGGAGCGGGCGCAAACCTCGCCTTGGCGTGTGATCTAGTGATTGCTGCTAAATCGGCCTGCTTCATCGAGTCTTTTGCTAAACTCGGTCTCGTTCCCGATACCGGAGGGACCTTTTTCTTACCGCGGTTGATCGGAACTGCTCGTGCTCTCGGATTGGCTATGCTAGGAGACAAAGTCTCAGCAGAACAGGCGGCGGCATGGGGTCTGATCTGGCGCTGCGTGGACGACGCTGACTTTCTCGCGGCAATCAACGAGATAATGATCCAGTTGGCTTCAGCTCCCACTAAAGGGCTAGCGTCCACCAAGCAGGCAATCTACGCGTCTCAAACCAATAGTTTGGACGCACAGCTCGATTTAGAGCGTGATCTCATGAGGGAATTGGGAAAGAGCCACGACTATCGAGAAGGTGTCGCCGCATTCCTCGAAAAACGAGCGCCGCAATTCAATGGCGAATAAATCGGAGCGAGTGTCGATGACCAATCAGACGTTCGAAATCGGTTCGCGAACAGATGCCATCCCTATTCCCAGCCACACGCCAATCGGAGTTATCGGAGCAGGCACCATGGGATCGGGAATTGCCCAGGTCGCGGCGGTAGCAGGACACCGCGTAAAGATCTTCGACACTCAGACTGGCGCGATGGCCCGGGCAATCGAGAGCATAAAGGCGGCCTTACGAAGAGGTATCGCACGCAGAACCGTATCGGAGCAAGAGGCTTTGGCGGCGGTGAATAGAGTAGTACCGGTGATGGGACTGGAGGAACTCGCAGACTCTGGTCTCGTCATCGAAGCGATTGCTGAAAATCTCGAGCTGAAGCAGGATGTCTTTCAGGGCGTGGAGAAAATCGTCGCACCAGACTGCATCCTCGCGACCAATACTTCTTCTCTTTCGATTACCGAGTTGGCAATGGCTTTAGATCGGCCGAAGCGATTTGTCGGTATGCATTTCTTTAATCCTGCCCCGCTGATGGAGCTAACCGAAATTGTCAGCGGTTTAGCGACTGACCCGCAAATAATTGCCACCGTAGCGGCAACAGCTAAGGCGTGGAACAAAACACCCGTACACGCGAGATCGACGCCAGGTTTTATTGTGAATCGTGTTGCCCGGCCATTTTATGCGGAGGCGTTGCGCCTTCTTTCCGAACGAGCCGCCGATCCAGCAACGATTGATGAGTTGGTTCGAGAATCGGGCGGATTCCGCATGGGGCCGTTTGAGCTCATGGACCTGGTCGGTAACGACATTAACTTTGCCGTCACTCAATCGGTTTTCCGAGCCAGCTTTTTTGACCCTCGATTTACTCCTTCTCCGATTCAGCAAGAGATGGTTCAAGCCGGTTTTCTTGGTCAAAAATCAGGCCGTGGCTTCTATCGTTATGCCCCGGGATTGAATCAGCCTCTTCCCGCCTTCGAGCCACCAGCATCGAGCCCGGAGAAGATTTCGTTTGCGGAACCTCGACCGGTTACCGAAACCCTGTTGGGGCGACTGCAGAACGCTTTCCCGCACGCCTCGCGCTCTTCCCGGACTGATGCCGCGAAACTGGCACAAGTAAACGACGCGGTATTGCGGTTGACTGACGGAAGAACCGCCTCGCGAGTCGCTCATGAGCTGGGAACTCCGAACGTGGTGTTGATCGATCTTGCTCACGATTACGGCAAGGCACGAACTCTGGCGATCTCCCGCTCCGACCAGTGCAGTGAGCGCGCTTATCGCTCGATTGTGGGTTTGCTGCAGACGGCTGGATTCAACGTAGTGCGTCTGAAGGATCTGCCTGCTCTAGTTGTGATGCGGATCGTAACGATGGTGATCAATGAAGCAGCCGATGCCGTGCATTATGGGGTAAGCAACAAATGCGATGTTGACCTCGCGATGCGTAAAGGACTGAACTATCCGGCCGGGCCATTTGGGTGGGCGGCCAGGCTAGGAACAACAACGGTCTACCAAGTACTCCAGAATCTTGCGACCTGCTACGGTGAAGACCGCTATCGGACTTCGCCACTTATCGAGCGAAGCTTTTGGAGTGGAAGGAGGCTGGATGAGGCAACAGATTGAACCAATCGAGCCCATCGAAAAAGCCGGCGCCGAAGAACTGCGAACGCTGCAGACTAAAAGGTTGCAATGGTCGTTGCGGCACACGTACGACCATGTGCCACACTACCAACAGAAGTTTCATGCTGCCGGTGTTACACCAAACGATCTACGGCAGCTAACTGATCTCCAGCGCTTCCCGTTTACCACCAAAGATGACTTCCGCGAAAACTATCCATGCGGACTGTTCGCCGTGCCCCGCAATAAAATTGTCCGGATGCACGCGTCCAGTGGGACCACGGGGAAGCCCACCGTTGTTGGTTACACGAGGAATGACATTGACGTCTGGGCTCACTTGATGGCGCGCTCGATTCGGGCCGCCGGCGGGCGGCCCGGGCAAACTGCTTTGGTTTCGTACGGCTACGGATTATTCACCGGCGGACTCGGAGCGCATTACGGCGCTGAGCGGCTCGGATGCGGGGTGATTCCGATGTCCGGTGGCCAAACGGAAAAGCAGGTTCAAATGATCAACGATCTGCGCCCGGAAATTATCTTAGTGACTCCTTCGTACATGCTTACGATCGCGGACGAATTCGAACGGCAGGGGTTGGATCCAGCCAAAAGCTCTCTGAAGACTGGAATCTTCGGAGCCGAGCCGTGGACCGAAGCGTTGCGCCACGAGATCGAAAGTCGATGCGCGATCGATGCCGTCGATATCTACGGATTATCGGAGGTCATGGGTCCGGGAGTCGCTTGCGAATGCGTGGAGACTAAGGATGGTCTGGTCATTTGGGAGGACCATTTCTATCCGGAAATCGTCGACCCAAACAGCGGGCAAGTTCTGCCCGACGGCACCTTGGGCGAGTTGGTGATCACTTCACTCACCAGAGAGGCCACACCAGTCATCCGATACCGAACTAGAGATCTCGCGCATCTCCTTCCGCCGACCGCACGATCAATGCGACGAATCGGACGCATTCTAGGTCGAACTGACGACATGCTGATCATTCGGGGAGTCAACGTTTTTCCCTCGCAGATCGAAGAGTTGCTTTTGAAAGAGCCCCTTTTTGCGCCGCAATATCAATTGATAGTCACTCGCGAAGGCCGCTTGGATGATTTGGAAGTGCGCGTGGAAATGCGCGAGACGAGAGACGCGGAGGAACAAGGCCGGCTCGCGCGCGAATTGCAGTTTCAAATCAAGGCCTGGGTCGGAGTCTCATGCTCTGCGACCGTGCTGCCTCCGGGCCGGATTGAACGAGTCATCCTGGGAAAAGCAAAGCGTGTGATCGATAGACGCCCGAAACTTGAGGAGGTAGCTTCGCCATCTAAGTTCGAACCAATTTTATGAAAGTGTACGAGGCTATCGCTGAAGCGGTAAAACAGGAAAGCGCCGGCGTTCTGTTTGGCGTTTTGGGTAACGCCAATATGTACCTGGTAGCGGAGCTCTGTGGAAAGCACGGGTTCAAGTTCGTTCAAGCGAAACATGAACAGAGTGCCACTTCGATGGCGGACGGTTTCGCTCGGGCGAGCGGCAAGATCGGTATCGCTACCGCAACGCAAGGTCCCGGGTTTACTAACACGATCACCTCTTTGGTTGCAGCTCGAGCTCACCGCACACCGCTCCTCATGTTGGCCGGCCACGCTCCACTCAGCGATCCCTACAACATGCAAGGATTGGTAGACCAACATGCGATGGCTCTGCAGGCCGCACAAGCGGCCGTAGTGTTAAATCACCCCAAAAGTATTGATTACGCCTTGGGCGAAGCGTTCCGGCATCTCAAAGCGAGAGAAGGACCGTTCGTTCTCAATCTGCCCCAAGATGTGCAAGGTCTGGAAATGCTGGACCCCAATTGGGTCTATCGGCCATCGTATAAGTCAGCCGAGTTTCAGCCACCTGGAGCTGATGACTTGGAAGCGGCAATCCGAATGATCGAAACAGCGAACGCGCCTGCCCTGATTTGCGGGTTAGGGGCTCGATCCGCTCATGCTGAAGGAGAGGTGCAAGCATTAGCTGAGTACCTTGGCGCTCCGCTCGCGGTGACTTTACCGGCCAAAGGAATGTGTTCGGATTATCCTCTCTGTGTCGGGGTCAGCGGTAAACTTGGAACCGGCTTGTCGGCTGAAATGCTTGAAAACGCGGACCTTATTATCGCGATCGGCGCAAGCTTGAACCCGTGGACGACCCAGAACCGCACTGTCCTTCGCGATAAAAAATTGATTCAGATCGACCGTAGACATACTGCGTTCGGTTTCTACACCTCCGTTGATGTTGGTCTTGAAGGCGATGCGCGAGTAACAGTGGCGGCTCTTTTAGAGCGGCTCCGTTCCGCCGGCAAACCGCCACGTCAACCAAACCCTGCAGTCGCCGAGCGGATCAAAAAATTCGATGCGGCACGTCCGAAATTCGAGGACGGCGACTTCATCGATCCACGTCGAGCTGTGTGGTACCTGGAAGATAAACTCCCGAAGAAAGATCGAATCATCGTGATCGACGGAGGTCACGCCGGTCTGGTGGCGCAGCAGATTCTCACCTCACCAAATGCCGATAGTTGGGGTAACGGATGGGACTTCGGTTCAATCGGCCAAGGATTGTCTATTGCCATCGGGGCGAGCTTTGCTCGCCCGGGCGAGCGGGTCACCCATGTGACCGCAGACGCCGCCTTCATGATGAACGTCGCAGACTTCCATACCGCAGTTGCTTTCAATCTGCCGCTCACCGTCATCGTTTTGAATGATCATGCCGTCGGTCAAGAAAAGCACGATCTCATCCGGAAACACATTAACCCGGCTCTGGCCGATACGCCTCAGCCCGAGCTTGATCGATTAGCGATTGGCTTCGGTGCCCAAGGATTTCGGGTCCGCCGGCCAGAAGATCTCGGCGAAATCGATAAAGCATTCGCCGTAACCGACGGCCCCGTCGTGGTCGACGTACGAATCAACGGAGAAATGGAATTACCCATCAGCAAAGAAATCGCTGAACAGTTTGCCAAGGGAGGGTAATGGGATTGGTGAGCTGTGAAAAGTGGGGAGTAAACCAAACAGCGGGCGCTAGTTGGAGGGACAGGAATGCACGGCGTCCGGCGGTTGGCGCCAGCGGTAGCGGCGACTGTCCAACCAACGGCCATAGCGTGCTCGACCGAAAAATTGGACCGAAGCGACTGATTCAACGTGGCCTTAGGTCGCAGTCGCCTTGGGATCGTTCGCCCCGATAATTTCGCCGAGGGTAATGGCGAGCGGTGGCGACTGCGTTCTTAGGTCAGCCACACCAATTGCCTCGCTCCGCCCCTTGGCCTGCTCCGCCGGCGTTCTCAGCATTCCCAGCGATGGCGGCGCTAGCTTCTGTGACGAAAACCACCGCTTCTGTCACAAAAACGTAACGTGTTCTTCAGAAGAGAAGTTGCCCGACCTACGTTACTCTCCACGCAGAGGTGGAATCGACCGCTTCAGGTGCAGAGTCTCCACCGCTCGCATTACTGTAGTTCGTCGAAGCCACCGTCTCCCCCCGGGACCCGCAGTGGAACTGAAAATAGCGCATGGTAAAACCGAGTCAGAAAGAAAGATCCTTAATCTGGTTTCTCGTGCTGTCGTTCGCGTTGAACGCCGGTGCCATTATTAGTGGTTATTGGATGCAGATCCCGAGAGGGGTGAATGTCGTTCAGCTCACTGATATCGATTTCGACGACTTGCCGCCCAAAGGCGAGCCCGAGGCCGAACAACAACCCGAACAGCCGCCACAGCCCGAACCAACACCGCCTCCCGAGCCCGAACCGATACCTCCCCCTTTGGATAAGCCGCCAGAGTTCGAGATTCCGGCTCCCACTCCCACCCCGATTGCTTCGCCGCAAGCTCGGCCAAAGCCTTCCCTAAAACCACCGAAACAACCTGCCCCTTCCCACCCTAATCCTGCAGCCACACCAGGCATCAAAGGCCTGGCGACCGGAGTCGACGGGGGAACAGGTAAAGGCGGCTCGCGCTCCGGACTTTTTCTTCACCAACCAAAACCACCTTATCCGATCGCCGCCCGCGAGATGCAAGTCACTGGAGATGTAACCGTTACGCTAACCATTTCAAGCGGCCGGATCGTCGCCGCCCATGGGAACGGCCCCACTATCTTGGCCAGTGCTGCCGCCAATTGGATACGCGCAAACTGGGTCCCCGCTCCAAATACCAGCGGCACCTATGAATTGCCGATCGTCTTTCGGCTGGATTGACAACATTGGGATTGGAAACTGCCGCTTCCGAGTTCAGCGGTTCATGCCCGGCCGCTGGAAGAGTAGGAAGGACTGGAGTTGGGAGCAGATGACTGTCTGGCCAAACCTTTCGCGATGTGCGAATTGGTCGCCTCGCCTGCGTCGTGGGTCGTTTCGACCTCGTAGCCGGCCAAGACGGTCAGTGGACCCGAATGGCCTTGGGAGAATAAACCGCGCGACGGATAGTCCGTCCGAAGGGCCTTGGAAGAATAGACCCGGATAGTCGACCCCGAATGGCCTTGGGAATCTAGCCCAGGCTTTAGCCTGGGTAGGCTCCCAACTCAGGCGGCAGCCCTGTAGGGGCGGCAGACCAAGATGCTCGACGATCTATATAACATAAATAATAAACGTTCGTATTAAATGGACCAACGCACCCTTTTACATATAATAACGTCACATAATTCTGTTCGTACAATATGTCTCAGTCACTTGCCCGCGTTCTTCTGCACATCATTTTCTCTACAAAAAATCGAGAACCGTATTTTGGCGATCAATCGATTCATAAAAATCTCCATGCGTACCTTGCTGCAACCACAAATCACCTCGGGTCACTTTTCAAGACGAATACCGAGCCATCTTGCAACGGCACCACGTGAATTTCGACGAACGGTATCTCTGGGATTGACGTGCATTTTTCTTCCCGCTCTGCCGCCCCTTCAGGGCTGGATGCGTTTTTTTGGTCTACCCAGGCTAAAGCCTGGGCTAAGTTTCCTTGGCCCTTCGGGCCCGCTACCGGCATTTGGAGGTCCCACCCCCCATCGAAAGAGACTCACTGTTTCCAATATCAATCAGTTATATACGTATTGACTTATATGACTTGCAGATGTCCATTGAGTCATGACCCTGGAGCTCACGGATATTTACAAATCTTATTCTGACTTCTCGCGTCTGCGGATCTTGCATTTGTTAATCCAACAGCCAGTTTGCGTCTGCCATTTCCAGGAGGTTATTGGATTACCACAGGTCAATGTCTCTCAACATCTGGCCTACCTGCGCAAAGCTGGTCTCGTAGAGTTTGAAAGAGCTCAAACCTGGAAAATCTACCGAATCATTTCCCCCTGTCCGCCCGAGCTCGAAGTGAACCTCAAGGCGCTGGTTGAATGCGCCAAATTTGATCCGACGTTTAAACAGGATTCCATTCGTTTGCGGGAAATTCTCAAAGCATCGCGATTCTCAGCTTGTGTCAGAATCCCTCCAGCCCGTCGGCCCCGCCGGCTGATCGCATCCCATGCGCCGTGACTATCCATGGTCCCTTCAAAATCTTAACCTTCAAAAACATGTCTACCAAACCGAGACCGCTCGTATTAATTCTGTGTACCGGTAATTCGTGTCGAAGTCAGATGGCTGAGGGAATCCTTCGCGCTCACGGCGGCGAAATTATTAGAATCGAAAGTGCGGGTTCGACACCCACCGGACATGTTCACCCGTTTGCGATTAAGGTCATGAACGAGATTGGGATTGATATTTCGGAACATCGTTCCAAGCATTTGAGCGAGTTTCTCGATACGCCGGTCCACACAGTCATCTCGGTTTGCGGAAATGCCGATCAGGCCTGCCCGATGTTCCCCGGCATGGTGCGCCGATATCATTGGGCATTCGACGATCCGGCTAAGTTGAAGGGCTCGGAAAACGACGTCCTTGCGGTTTTCCGAAAAGTCCGCGATGAGATCGTCAGAGTTTTTGGAGCCTATGCCGCCGGTCTGCAAATGGGTAAAGATCATGTTTGAAGCCTATTTGACGATTGCCAATCGTAGCGGATCGGCCTCGCCAGCAG
Source organism: Chthoniobacterales bacterium (assembly GCA_035601575.1). Taxonomy (GTDB): domain Bacteria; phylum Verrucomicrobiota; class Verrucomicrobiia; order Chthoniobacterales; family JAFAMB01; genus DASTDH01. The sequence goes on along the minus strand of DATNNZ010000538.1, from coordinate 11,045 downwards.
AGATAGCGAACCGACGAAAGATAATTCACAATTTTATCCGGGCTCGCATTACTGATGCAGCGACGGTTGACGATCTCACTCAAGAAGCTCTGGTAAAGGCGGAACGAGCTGCGCCCTCTCTCAAGGATTCATCAAAAGTGGAAGGATGGATGTTTCGGATTGCCCGGAATGTGATCGCGGACCACTTTAGGAATTCCGAAAAGTCGGCTTTCAACGCTGTGGAGAGCGCCTCTACGGCCGGGCCGGACATCGCGTTGTCCATCCTGGAGCAGGAAAGTCGTAAAGCCCACCTTCTACGATGCGTCCGCGCCTTTATCGAATCCCTTCCGGACGACTCCCGAGTAGCATTGGAATTAGTCGATTTCGAAGGCATTTCTCAAGTCGAACTGGCGAAGCGCTTTGGTCTAACTGTCTCAACAGCAAAATCCAGAGTTCAGCGGGCCCGAGCCAGATTGCGCGGGTTGATTGACGGCTGTTGTGAGGTCGACACAGACATTTACGGCAATTTTATCGATTGTCGTCGACGAGGTAACTGGTTGCCCTGCGAGTAGGTCGCTCTAGCTTGCTGCGTCCTTTTCTCGAAAGCCGCGTCTTCAAATATAGAAATACATTTATGAACGAAATTGATATTCGAGAAAAGGTTCTGGAACACTACGCTGGTGTAGCCGAAAGAGAGATGAGCTGTTGTTCAAATGAAAGTTCCTGTGGCGGAAGCGAGAACATTTCACAAAAGCTCGGTTACAAAGAGGAAGATTTGGCATCGCTCCCGAAGCAATCAGAGATGGGTCTGGGATGCGGCAATCCCCTATCTTTCGCCAAACTGCGGCCGGGAGAAGCCGTCGTTGATCTCGGCAGCGGAGGAGGAGTGGACTGCTTTCTTGCGTCGAAGGAGGTCGGTCCAACTGGGTTGGTTATCGGTGTTGATATGACTCCCCAAATGCTGGCAAAAGCGAGAAAGAATGCTGATTCCGGCGGATATACCAACGTCGAGTTCCGCCTCGGTGAAATTGAAAATTTGCCGGTAGCCGATCATACGGTGGACGTGGTGATCTCGAATTGCGTGATCAACCTCTCAACGGATAAGCGCCGGGTTTACCGCGAAGTATTTCGGGTCTTGAAAAACGGTGGGCGTTTTGCTGTCGCCGATATGGTGGCGATTGCGCCGCTTCCCGAGGATCTGAAAGGGGATGTAGCCGCTTATACGGGTTGCATTTCGGGAGCGGCTTCAGTCGAAGAGGTGAAAGAATGGCTCTCGGCAGCGGGTTTTGAACGCGTAGATGTTCACATCAAACGGAAAAGTAGCGAGTTTATCCGGAGCGACGCCTCGATCGGCAAACTCGATGACTATGTGGCATCGGCCGATATTACCGCTTGGAAGCCTTAGGACTTTCTTAATCCAGCGAGACAGGCCTTTCCTCTGCTATCGGCCAACTAAGACCCACATCTTGTCGCGATAGCTGGAGTCGTTGAGCACCTCATCAAGAAGGACCGAGAGGCGGCTCGGATCGCCCAGCTTTCGGGATATCACCAGCGGATCAATTGGCGTCTATAGCGCAGGACCTGGATGGCCCATACCAGGTCAAATAGTGTATCACGCCTTATCTGTGGCAGCGGGTGGGATTGTAGTCGTTGGTCCACGCCCGACGTGGGCGTACTCCTCGTGGATGTCGCGGTGCGCGTATTCGGTCATTCCGAGAGCGGCGAGAAACGCGACGATCGCACAAACGCTCATATAAATCGCGATAGGCGTTCCGGAGTGAAATTGAATAAAGAGAGCTTGGGCTATCAATGGAGCCGGACCACCGGCAATAACCGATGCAAGTTGATACCCGATCGAAGAACCGCTATAGCGCATCCGCGGGGTAAATTGTTCCGCGATCAAAGCGGCCTGAGGCCCGTACACCATTGAGTGGGCAAAGGCCCCCAAAACGATGGTGAAAAGGCTGATAGCCGTATTCCCAAGGCCGAGTAGTCCGAAATAAATGAAGCCGAAGACAATAGCGAATCCGGCTCCGATCAAATACATTCGTTTTCGACCGATTTTATCTGAGAGATACCCGGCCAACGGGATCGTAAAGAATTCGACGCAAGCAAAAGCTAAAACTGCATTCAGGACAAGATTACGGTCCAACTTCAATTGGCCAGTCGCGTAGGCGATAATAAACGCCGTGAAAATATAGAACGGAGTTTGTTCCGCCAGACGCACCAAAGCTGACAATACGATCGACTTTGGTTGGCGTTTGATCACCTCAAGTACCGGTGTCCTTTCCAGCTTATTTTCGGCGGTGAGTCTCGCGAACACCGGAGTCTCAAGAATCCCGAGGCGGATCCAGAGCCCGATTATGATCAGGATGCCACTGAGCAGGAAGGGAATTCGCCAACCCCACTCAAAAAAGTGCGCCCCAGACACACCACTAAAAGTGTTCATGGCTATCGTTGACAAGAATAGACCAACCGGCACCCCGAACTGGGGCCATGAAGTAATCAGCCCACGGCTCTTGTTGGTTTTAGCCCATTCCATAGCCAGCAGCACCGAACCGCCCCATTCTCCACCAACGCCAACACCCTGGATAAAGCGTAGCACAGTGAGAATCACTCCGCCCCAGATGCCGATCTGCGAATAACCCGGCACAAACGCAACTAGCATGGTGGCAATCCCCATCAGGAGCAACGTCCAGATGAGAGCAGCCTTACGACCAATCCGGTCACCGAAATGCCCGAAAATCGCAGCACCAACCGGACGCGCGACAAATCCCACTGCGTACGTGCCAAACGCAGAAAGGGTACCTATGTTCGGGTCCGCACTCGGAAAATATTCTTTGCCGAAGACAAGACCGGCGGCCGTTCCGTAGAGGAAGAAGTCGTACCACTCGATCGCGGTGCCCACCGTACTTGCTATCACCGCTTTGGTCAGCATCCCTCTACCGCTTCTTCCTTCGTCTGAGCTCGTCGCTGTTGAACTCATTGGCCTCCTTTATTGGCGAACCAAATTTCAGGTCGAGCGAATACCAAAACCAAATCACGCCATGGATGATTCGGGTAAAGTGAAATATGCATATACATTGGGGGTCGATGAATTAAGGACTCATGCCGCAAACAGGGGCTGGTGACAATCAAGTTTTGCGTGAGTCACCTTTCGCATCGGACAGTCCGATTTTGCATCCGCGCCACATGGGAGAAAAAGTTCACGCAAAGACGCCAAGAGGCTAATGCATGAAATGGCCGTGGCTGACCACGATCGATTGACCGGTCAACGCCAGGCTCGGAAAAGCAGCCAGGAAAATCGCGGTTTCGGCCAAGTCCTCAAGCGATGTGAACTCGCCGTCCACAGTCGCGCCTAACATGACATTTTTAACTACTTCTTCTTCGGTAATGCCGAGCTGTTGAGCTTGTTCGGGAATTTGTTTTTCCACCAAGGCGGTGCGAACAAAACCTGGCGAAATGAGATTTGCGCGTATCTTATGTTTCGCTCCTTCTTTGGCCACCGATTTCGTCAATCCGCCCAGCGCGTGTTTGGCCGCCACATAGGCGCTTTTGTTCGGAGAGGCAATATGGGAGTGGATTGACCCGGTATATAAGATACATCCGCCTCGACCGGTCGCGATCATCGCTCGCATCGCTGCTCGCGTAGTGAGGAACGCACCATGAAGGTGAACCGCGATAATCTTTTGCCAATCGGCGAACGGAAAATCGACGACCGGATGAATTATCTGGATGCCGGCATTGCTAAGCAGGATATCGATCGAGCCGAACTCGCTGATGACGGTTGCAAAGGCAGACTCAACCGATTTTTCGCTGGCAACATCCATCTGGACGGGGATCGCGGTTGCTTTTCGGGATTGGATTTCGCGAGCAACGGATTCCGCTCCCCGCAGATTCAGGTCAGCGATCGCAACGTGCGCACCTTCTCGGGCAAATGCTTCCGCAATCGCTTTTCCGATCCCCGTCGCAGAGCCGGTCACAACGGCCGATTTAGCGTCTAGTCTCATGGTGTGGTTTATAAATGCACTCTGACGCAAAGACGCAAAGACGCAAAGTTTACAAGGCTAAAAGCTCGCTCGACCCTATGGGCGGAAGCGGAAGGGTTTTCATGGTTGGCGCCTTCGTGCCCCGCCCGCGGCGCTACCCGAAGCGTTGCGGGGCGGGGCTTTGCGCGAGAAGGTCTCGCTAATTCGCCTGCTCGTTCTCGGCAGCTGAAGCGCTCGGTTTGGCACCTGCTCGCGCGGCACGCAAACGCTCCAGGCGCGCGGCATTGGCCGCCGCCCAACTCTTTTGTTGATCAGGAGTCAAGACCGCATTGATGTCGTTGACATACTGACCGTGCAGGGTCTTTCGTTTCTCTCTCTTGGCCGCACCAACCAGAGAGGTATCATTCTTCAATGCGACTACATCATCGACATATTTGCTGATGATTGGCGTTACCTTCGATTCTTGATCGGCAGTCAGCGTAGCTTCTTTCTTTAATACGCTGAGCTGGCGTTTCTTGATCGCATCCGGTGAAGCCTGGCGTTTCTTGCCTCCGCTCTGAGTATTATTCTGGAGAGAGGAATTCGAACCAGTTTGCGCAGTGCCAGAGTCCTGCCCGTAGGAAGGAGCGGTTGCGGCTGCGCCAAGGAATAACATTAAAGCACAAAAAGATAATGTGTTTTTCATAATGCGGATAGACGTTGACATAAACGCTTAGATTACACAACTCTTTTTTCGATTGTTATTTATTTCCCATGCGATCCAATTAAGCCTTTATGCTATGTGCTTATTATCGCCGTATATTCGGCCCGACCATAGCCCGGGCTAGATTTTCCCGGCCCCTTTGGCCAAGCGGCCGCTAAAAACCGAGATCGCTTAATCCGGGATGCTGATCTGGGCGACGTCCCAACGGCCAATGATATTTACGTTCTGTTTCCTTAATCGGAAGATCGTTAATACTGGCCAGCCTTAGACGCATCAGCCCATCGTTATCGAATTCCCAATTCTCATTGCCATACGAGCGAAACCAGTTTCCGGAGTCGTCGTGCCATTCGTAAGCGAAGCGCACAGCAATCCGATCGCCCCCAAAGGTCCAGAGCTCTTTGATCAGGCGATAGTCTAGTTCCTTTGCCCATTTGCGGGTGAGAAACACGATGATTTCGGCCCTACCGTTCACAAACTCGGAACGGTTTCTCCACCGGGAATCTGGCGTGTAGGCCAGGGCTACTTTTTCGGGCTCACGAGAATTCCAGCCATCCTCTGCCAAGCGGACCTTAAGTGTGGCGGTTTCATGCGTAAAGGGAGGCAGCGGTGGACGTGTCGACATAGAAGTGAATGACAAACAGCAAATAGCGGATAGCAAGTGGAGTTTGGGTTACTTTGCTTCCGATTCGCCGGCTGGGAGAATAGTTCCCCGGCAAATGCCCATTCCGATCCGCGAGAAGCCCTTGCGGGCACAATATCCGGTCAGGGTCAGTTCGTCGCCATCTTGCAGAAAGGAGCGTTGCTCGCCGTCCGGCAATCGAACCGGCTCTGCTCCTTTCCAGGCCAACTCGAGAAGGCAACCACGGTTCTCTTTTTCCGGTCCCGAAATCGTGCCGCTCGCCACCAAGTCGCCTGGCCGGATCGGACAACCGTTTGAGGTATGATGCGTCACCATCTGACCCAAAGTCCAATACGACTCTTTAAATGAGGCACGACTGAGCCGAAGCGGTTCCGACATAGTGCGCGTCCGCAGCCACGCCTCCACGGTGATGTCGATCCCACCGCGGGCTTCCTGCAAATAAGGCAGCAGCGGGACATCGTGGGTGGGCGCCTCCGTTCGGAATGGCGCGAGTGCCTCCATCGTGATGATCCAAGGCGACAGCGAAGTCGCAAAATTCTTTGAGAGAAACGGACCTAGTGGCTGATACTCCCACCGCTGAATATCTCGCGCCGACCAGTCATTCAAAAGGCAGACACCCGCGATGTGCCGCTGGGCGTCCTGCACCGGAATTGGATTGCCCAATGTATTTCCCGGACCGAGGAACGCGCCCAGCTCAACCTCGTAGTCCATTTCACGGGTCGGGCCGAACCATCCCTCCCCGAGTTGTCCGGACGGCCGTCGCACCGGTATCCCGCTCACCAGCAGTGAAGAACACCGCCCATGATAAGCAACGGGCAGGTGCTTGTAGTTAGGCATTAATGGATTATCCGGTCGGAATAATCGGCCCACATTCGTTGCGTGGTGAATTGAAGCGTAGAAATCGGTGTAATCCCCAACGACCACCGGCAACCGCATTAGACACTCGCCTTGTGGATAGAGCGGTCGCTCGACCGCTCCCGCTTCCAGGGCATTGCTCCATTCCTGCCTTAAATCCCGGCGTTGGGTTGCCGAGAGCGCGACGTATCCGTCCAGCATGTCTCCCGCGAGCCACTCGCCGGCGTCGAGAATGAAATCTCCGATCGCGATGCCCAATCGAGTGCGGCTCTCCTCCGGAACCTGAAATACGCCAACCGGCAGATTCTGAATCGGGAAATCGCATCCCGGTCGATTAGCCGATTCGACCCAACTCTGCAACGCGGGATCGTGTGTTTTGTCGATCATCATTATAAATCCGAAACGCGAGTTTTTCGAACGGCCCAGCGCTGGCAGAATGGTTCCGTCATTCTGCTGCCCAAGAATAAACATCGGCTCGAAGCCGGTTTTCTGATAGGAATTTTGCCATGAACGTGCTGGTCTGTGACGTAGGCGGGCATAACGTAAAAATCCTCGCAACTGGACAGGACGAACCTCGAAAGCTTTCCTCCGGTCCAACTCTGACCGCCCAACTAATGGTCTCCGGAGTTAAGAATCTCGCCGGGGAGTGGAAGTATGATGTGGTATCAATCGGTTATCCGGGCCCGATTCGCCAGGGTCGGCCTGCCGCCGAGCCGCACAACCTCGGGTCGGGCTGGGTCGGGTTTGACTACGAAGCAACGTTCGGATGCCCGGTCAGGGTGATCAATGATGCAGCCATGCAGGCTCTGGGCAGTTACCGAGGTGGAAAGATGCTTTTTCTGGGCTTAGGAACCGGTCTCGGTTCCGCATTGGTTGTGGAAGGTATCGTCATACCGTTGGAGCTGTGCACTCTTCCTTACAAGAAGGGTAACTATGAGGACTACGTGGGCACCCGCGGTTTGGTGCGGCTAGGAAAGAAGGAGTGGCGGCAATGTGTCGCCGACGTTGTCGCTCGATTCATCGAAGCCTTCGTGGCTGAGGACCTCGTTCTTGGTGGCGGAAACGTCAAATATTTGAAAGAGCTACCTCCAGGCTCCCGACCAGGCAAAAACGCTAATGCATTCGTCGGAGGCTTTCGTCTTTGGGAGGAACCTCTCAAATACGATCGATCCGCTGATATAGGAAAAATTCCGGGGCACTGAGGAAGTGCTGACGCTTCCACGAGCCTCCTGGAGGGATTCTTAATCACCCGATGGAGTGATTTTGGAATACCCAATGGAGTATTGAAAGAAAATAGATCTTTGGATCTATAGATACAATTAAGATCAGCGATAGGTTTGCGAAATAGCCGAAGAAGCAATGCAGCTACTATCTCGATTCCCCCGACGGCAGAGCCGGATGGCACGTTGCTTCGTTGGCGCTCGCCTATCGTGCAGTGGCGCGACAAGTAAAATGAAATCAAAACGCGACGCCAATTACATCACCGATTCGACCATTGTCGTCGACGGTGGTTTGACCTGGAACTACAGCGAGCAATAGGAACTATCGCGACTATGGATTCAATCGCTCAGATTGCCGCTTCGTCAGGGGCAAAACGTTCCGGCCATTTTGTTAAAATAGTGGCGGCGACCGCTGCGCTCGCCGGGCTTCTGTTTGGCTTTGATACCGGAGTTATCTCGGGTGCAATTCTCTTCATCAAGGGCGAATTCGGCCTAACGCCATTTGCGGAAGAACTCCTGGTAAGCTCAGCTCTGATTGGAGCCGTGTGCGGCTCAATCCTGAGTGGGCGCCTCACCGACTTGATTGGACGGAAACGGGCGATCCTGATCACTGCAGGCATTTTTACCGTCGGATCAATTCTGTGCGCAATCGCCACGGGCACCGGGGTACTGATCGTGGGGCGAATCACGATCGGTGTTGCGATTGGCGTGGCTTCCTATACCGCTCCACTCTACATCAGTGAAATGGCACCGCCTAAGCTGCGTGGCGGACTTGTCACCCTGAACCAACTGGCCATTACCGTAGGCATATTAGTTGCCTATATCATTGACGCCACGTTCGCTGCCAGCGGGAATTGGCGATTGATGTTTGGCTTTGGCGTTCTCCCAGCGTTGGCACTCGGGATGGGAATCGCCGTGCTGCCGGAAAGTCCGCGTTGGTTGTTGCTGCACCGGCACAAAGAAGAGGCACTCAAAGTCCTGTCCCGGATCCGCGAGCCCAAGGAAGTCACGCCGGAAGTAAACGATATTCTCGAGCACGCTGAGTCCGGCCACGGTAAGCTGGCGGATTTGCTTTCGCCGGTTGTAGTGCGGGTGCTTTTCTTGGGCGTCGCACTAGCTATCATTCAGCAAATCACGGGAATCAACACGGTGATTTACTATGCTCCGACGATCTTCCAACAAGCCGGCTTTCAGTCCGCCGAAGGCTCCATCATTGCCACCGCCGGGGTCGGACTAGTGAATGTGTTGATGACTATAATTTCAATTCCTTTGCTCGATCGAGTAGGTCGCCGGCCTTTACTATTAGCAAGCTTGGGTGGAATGTCTTTATCCCTGGCCGCACTCGGTCTGGGGTTCGCGATCGGCGGAACCGCATTAAAATGGATTGGTGTGCTTAGCCTGGCCGTCTACATCGCCTCTTTTGCTATCGGACTCGGGCCGGTTTTCTGGCTGTTGATTTCAGAAATTTTCCCGCTTCAGATCCGGGGCCAGGGGGCCAGCGTCGCGACCATGGCTAACTGGCTCAGCAATTTTCTGGTGTCACTCACGTTCCTGAGCTTGCTGAATCGACTCGGCAGTGTTTCGACTTTTCTATTGTACGCAGTCCTTTCTTTGGCCGGCCTCTGGTTCTGTTTTCGCTTCGTTCCTGAAACCAAGGGAGTGCCACTGGAGCGGATCGAAAGAGATCTGCGCGCAGGACGTCCGCTGCGTCAACTGGGAAAAACTCTGTAGGTCCTAGCCCGCAAAAACTCACACGTTAGCCGAAGCGACGAGCTCATCGCGAGCTAGAAGGCTGTTAAACAGACGTGGCGCGTCTGTTTAAGAGCATGCTTCAAAAATCCTGGTACGTCAGAATACCGTCACATAAACAGTTGACGCACCAAGGCGGCGTGAGCTTGGCGAAGTTTGGCTAGTTTTGCGTTTTCGCAACCTCTTCTGGTTCCGTCATTTAAACTGTCAAGTAAGTTATATCATCATCTACGGCTGTTATTGACACATTGACGGATCTCGCCAATCTGATAGGATTCGCGCCCTAAACAAACAGGGCGATTGATCGCCCATTTAGTTTACAAACAAACCATAAGAAGAGCGTATGAACGAAAATCTAATTGGCGTAAAAGAAGCATCACGAATCCTTGGTATCACGATACCGACGGTCCATCACCATATCACGCACGGGAACCTTTCCACCGTCGGCCGATTTGGTAACTCACTTATTCTTGACCGGCACACGGTCGAGAATTTCAAGCGAGAACGAGCAAGGCGATGAGCGAGCCACCACAAAAAGAAAGGACGTTCGGCGATGAAGGACCGAACGCCCCGAGGGAGTCAACACCCACCACCGCACCGTCAACCGACTCGTGGACGTGCGGAGTCACCGGAAGCATCACCATCACGACCGCGCCGGTACCGCACATTCGTCAACCGTCCGACCGCATCACGGTCCAGGTTTCCGACAGCGACAACACACTGTCGCGATACGCGTCTCTGCTAGGGGTGTCGCTCTCTCTGAGAGATCCCGGCGCGTACCTTGGTCACATACGCGCAAACGCAGGTTTAATCGCATTCGATTCAGAGAAGTGCAGTTTCGTCGGCGCAGACCTTGCACCCATCGCAGCCTAAAAAATTGAAACAACGCCTACCCAAAAAAGAGCAGGCGTTTTCCTTGTGAGCTAGAGACGGAACTTTAGGCGAGCAGTTGCCGCTCGAGAGGCAGAAGGTGGTCGTGCTTCTTGTCGCCGTATGACGCTCGGGCTATCGGTTTATCAGCTCCAAAATCTTCCAGCATGGCTCTTACTTGCTCTGCCTCGAATCCGCGTCGAAGCACTTGTTTGTAGATTTTTGGATGCCGTTCTCGGAATTGAATGGTGGTCATTTGGACGAGGATTGGTTGTTGGCTTTCGTCTTGTTCGTTTCGCTGTACGCTCGTTCGATTAAGACACCGCGTCGAAACACCTCCGCGTAAATTTCTGGGTACAGTTTCTGAAACTTTGATAGGCTCATACTGGTCAGGTATTTGGTTTGTGGGTTTGCTGGTTTGGTAATCGAGATGGTTACGATAAGGCCGAGGGTGTCAATCGTATCGTGACACGATGTCTCCGTGCGTAGCGTGACAACGTCGCGCTCATTGTACCTCTCCGCCCGTTACGTAACACTTCTTCTGTTTACCATTCGGATCGGTAACGATGATTACACCGTTCCCGGAAAATGTAATCGCGGCGATGCCGGAAGGAGGAAAACCGAGCGTAAACTTACCCTCTGGTGCTTCACTCACTTCGCAAATGGCAAAGCGGTCGTTACTATACACTACGACATAGCGATCATCACGGCGAGAAGACTGCGCCTTTCGTGTCTTGAATTCCATCGGCAAAGGTCTGTTCCGTGTTGCGCTGGAGATCATCGATCTCCAAGACTCCTCTAGGATGGAATGAGGCAAAGAGCTTTAAGTCTCCACTTAGCCTACCCTGAGCTCTAGCCTCCGCTATAGACAATCCTTTCGCCAGCAATAGATCGTTAATTTTTGCTGTTGGTATATTCGTCTCACCATTAATCAGCTCGTTGGAAGTCTCGGGATCTAGTTTCACTTGGCTATAACGGTTTAACAATTCCACGGCCCATGTGCGAAGACCCTTGTTCTTTTTCACCTCTTCCGGGAGGTC
>DATNNZ010000537.1:0-7815 GCA_035601575.1 Chthoniobacterales bacterium | reverse complement strand
CGGACCCGGGGCTTCACCAATGCTCTCACCGCAAAACCAAAGGAACCCTGCTCTCCAACGGGCATCCAAAGCACCACTGTAATATCGGTCTGAGCTTCCGCCGGCGACTCTGCCGTCGGCATTGCACCACAAGACTCACCCGGATGAAAAGTTCCTTTCCCTCAACAGATGGCGCAGCCAAGTGAGGTGCTCTCCAGGAATAGGGCTGCCGGAAAAAGGTCGAGCTATGAGCGGTAGCGGCGACTGTCCCTCGAAAGCCAGAGGCGCGAGCCGTCGAGAAATTCTCAACGAGAGAAATGAATCCTGGTCAATAAGTGCAGTCGCCATCGCGTGGTCCGCTCATGTCGTAATGCACGGTCGGATTGAGAGATGCTAACCGTTAAGCGTAGCGACGCGCTGGCGACTGCGGTTTGCGGTCGCACCACGCGAGCAGCTTCGGATTGACTTTTAGCTTACGTCAGACCAGGAGTGTTTTAGGGACAGTCGCCGCTTTTGCGTCAAACGCCGAACTGGAACATTTGACCATTCCTGCCCCTTCCAACCAACCACGCTGTCTAATTTGTAATCACTAATCGGGTAATCAGGAATCGCCGGGCCATCTGACAGGAGCCGGCTCTCAGTCGACAACTGATAACTTGATAACTGATCACTTATAACCTTATTACTGGTTACTCTCAATCTGCCGGCGCTTCGCTTCCTTTAGCAAAGCGCGCACCTCTTCATCGGACACCTGGTTAAATTTCTGGTACCATTCTCCGACCCCGAAGAACAAGCGCGGAGTCATGTATGCGACAACCTCATCCACTTCGGCGCGCAAATCGTGAACGGATGAAGGAGGTCCGGTCGGCACTGCGACCACAATCCGTGCCGGCTCTCCGCGTTTCACAGCGGCGGCCGCCACCCGCATAGTCGAACCAGTCGCCAGCCCGTCATCAACCAAAATGACTATCTTGTCCCGTACGTCAGCCGTCGGAGCGTTGCTTCGATACGCCAGCTCGCGCCGCTCCATTTCGGTTTGTTCCTTTGCGATAATGGCGTCGATCGTGGAATTTGAGACATGGGATCGTTCCACTACTCCGGCATCCAAAAAGCGTAAACCACCGGGTGCAATTGCTCCCATCGCTAGTTCTTCGTGACCGGGAACCCCCAGTTTTCGCACAACAATGACATCGAGCGGAGCATTTAACGCCTTGGCTACCTCGAACGCGACCGGGACACCCCCTCGTGGTAACCCCAAAACTAAGACATCCGTGAGATTCGCATACTCCGCTAGCTTATCCGCGAGGAGCTGCCCGGCTTGGGTGCGATCGCGAAACTGAGTAACGAAAGGAAACATACCGGGGATAGCCGCGCTGTTGCGGTCCAGGTTTCTAACTTCCCAGATATCTTTGCGTAGACAAAGTGGAATTTAGAATCTGGCGGCTGGAGAATTGGCTATCGGCTATTGGCTATTGGCTATTGAATTATGGCTACTTGACCCATTCGGAGATCCATAGCTTCAATTGGTGATGGAGATGATTCAGAATCTTTGGAGTGATGCCGACGCAACCGAATACATCTCTCGCTATCATAATCTGGATTTAGCTCTCCGGATTTATGGTTCTCGGCTACTCGGCCAAGAGCCGCGTCTCGCTCTGCACGGAGGGGGCAACACGTCGGTCAAAACAACTGAACTAGATCTCTTCGGGATCGAAACCGAGGTTTTGCGGATAAAGGGTAGCGGGTGGGATCTTGCTGCGATCGAACCGGTTGGACTGCCCGCGGTACGGCTGGAACCTCTTCTGAAACTAGCCCAGCTCGAACAGCTCTCCGACGAAGCCATGGTCAACTATCTGCGGGGGTGCCTCATGGACTCCTCAGCGCCGACGCCATCGGTCGAAACTCTCTTGCACGCTTTTCTTCCGCACAAATATATCGATCACTCCCATGCTCTGGCTGTATTGGCAGTGGTTGATCAAACGGACGGCGAAAACTTAGCGCACCAGGCGTTTGGGAACCGGGTCGGGTATGTTCCTTATGTCATGCCGGGATTCTCTCTAGCCAAAGCAGCAGCGAGTGAGTATCGCCGTAATCCTTTGGTCGAAGGACTGGTGTTAATGAAACATGGCTTGTTCACTTTCGGTGATACCGCCAAACAGTCTTACCTTCGAACCGTCGACCTCAACAACTTGGCCGCCCAGTTTGTGCAAAAAAACCGGCGAATTCCGGTGTTTATTTCGCGTTCCTGGCCGGAAAAAGAAATTGGGCACAGGGCGGACATAGCTCCTATTCTCCGGGGATGTTTGGCCAACGCGGGTAAGACTAGCAATCCAACGCGTTGGATCTTGGATTTTCGCCGTTCTGACCAGATTCTGGAATTCGTAAATGGTCAGCAGGTTGCGGACTACGCCAACCGCGGACCAGTCACACCGGATCATCTGATTCGGACAAAAGCGGCTCCTCTGATTTTGCCGTTCCCGGAAGCTAGTAATTTACCGGAGTTTCGGCGCGAAACCGCAGGTGCGATTGCGGATTACATCGAAAGGTATCGAAGCTATTTCGATCGAAACAATTCCCAACTTGGGAAATCGAAATCGCCATTGGATCCGATTCCCCGGGTCGCTCTAATACCGTACTGCGGGCTTTTTGGGATCGGGAAATCGGCCAAGGAGGCCGCGATCGTAGCCGATATCGCGGAAACCTGGATCGAGGCAGTGAGCGCCGCCGAGTCGATTGGCCGTTTCTCTTCATTGGACGAGAGCCAGCAATTTGCGATGGAATACTGGTCACTCGAACAGGTGAAATTGCGAGCGCTGTCCGAACCACGTCTTTCTCGACAAGTGGTGCTGATTACTGGTGGCGCCGGAACCATTGGGAGCGCGATTGGGAGAGCGTTTGCGCGGGAAGGCGCAGAAATAGCCATTGCTGATTTGGACCAGGGGAAGGCCGAGGAAATAGCCCGAGCGATCAAAGAAACTGCATTGGGTGCGGCTTGCGACGTGACCGACGCGGAATCAGTGAGAGGGCTTTTTGATCGGGTTTGCCAACGCTTTGGCGGGGTCGACGTGGTAGTATCGAACGCCGGGGCGGCGTGGCCCGGACCAATTGCGACGATAGCGGATGACCTCTTGCGAAAGAGTTTCGAGCTTAACTTTTTTGCTCATCAATTGGTTGCGCAGAATGCGGTGCGAGTGATGCGCTGGCAAGAAACCGGTGGCGCTCTCCTATTCAATATCTCCAAACAGGCGATCAATCCCGGTCCGAATTTTGGTGCGTACGGTATTCCGAAAGCTGCTACCTTGTCTTTGGCTCGGCAGTATGCGTTGGAATACGGTAGAGACAAAATCCGGGTGAATGCGGTTAATGCTGACCGAATTCGCAGCGGTCTTCTCACCGACGAGATGATCCGGACGCGAGCACAATCCCGTGGAGTGACTGAAAAAGACTACCTGTCCGGAAACCTCCTTGGGTGCGAAGTGACGGCGGAAGACGTCGCCCAGGCATTCGTTCATCAAGCGTTAGCCTTGAAGACGACGGGAGATGTTACCACCGTGGACGGAGGTAATGTCGCGGCGTTCTTGAGGTGAAGGGGGCTTACGCGCCTTCGGCGCGGTGGACACCTGTCTCTAGGTCCCACCCGGGCTCTACCGTTTTCGCGTGAGAATTGCGAAAGCGAGATTGCCGAAGACCAAAATAACAACGAACGCTCCAGCCAGCCATAGAATAAGCGTCCGGAAGACATGCTCTGCTATCTGCACAGGTATTGCCATCGGTATCGACACGATTTGCGCACCAATGACATCGTTCATCTTCCATCCGAATCCGTTCGCTGAGCCGTAAAGCTTGATCATTTCCGCGGGAGCTTTATCGGCGGTGCTATGACACTGAAGACAGCTCACGTTGTTGACTTTGATCGCTCGAGCGAGAAAGAGTGAAGGGCCAGTCGGTGTGTCGCGTGTGCTCACAATCTCAGTCTGTTCCGGTCTGCTCCGGAATTGGTTGACCACATCGCTCTCCCAGTCAGTCGCACGGTTTCGCGGGTTGGTAGGATTAAGGGTCGCTTCCTTGTAGAAGTAATTGGGAAATTTTTCCCGCAGGTAATTGAAGATCTCGGTTGCTGCAAACGCAGGCACTGATTGGGGGTGAAATTCGTTATCGAGCAATTCGCCGGGCTTGTCTTTGGCCGAGACGACAAACTGCTCCAGTGCTTCGAGGGCCCGTTGCTGACCTAGAGTGAAGCCTTTTTTCAGGCTGGCCCGAACATCTGCGGTCGCATTTGGATCAAAAGTCTTGGGCATCGACTCCAGGGTCTTCCGAAACTCGGCCACTGCGGTTTGGAGCTTGAAGTTCTTTTGTTCAAGTAGCGGGGCGACCTGTTTGGTGGTGTAGGTACGGCTCGAGAGCGCAGTCTCCATGATAATCCGAGCATTCTCGATAATGTGTTGGCGCGCATCTTCGAGTAACATTTTTTGCGCGATATAGCCGACCGCGCCCAGAGAGAGCGCCAGAATTGGGATGAAGATGAGATTAAATTTGAACAGTTTCATTCTTCGCCTCCATCCGCTGCGATTACGCAGCGAAAACCAACATCATCGCTTCGAAACAGCGGATCATAGCCGCGACGGTAAGAAGAGAGTGTCTCTTCCGCACGAGATGTGGCCCACGATCCACCTCGTAACGTGCGCCAGTTCATCGTGCGGTTGTATTTATCGAGGCACCATTCCCAGACATTCCCTCCGACACAGCACAGACCATGGGAGTTTGGCCGAAAAGCGGAAACCGGCGCCGTGCGCGGAAAAGCGTCGTGAAACCCAGGGATCACAGCCCACGTTTCGGGCGCGTCTACCCGTGATTCACTCCCGGCATAGTTGGCGGAATCGACTGGAGGCGGAAAAGAATTGCCCCAAGGAAAAGCGCCTTTAATCTTTCCGCTCCGGTCTTCCGGCGTCCCTCCTTGCTCGTGCGATAAACCGACGGCTTCACTCCACTCGCGGTCGGTCGGCATGCGATAACTTTGGAATGGGGTTAGCGCGCCCTCGCTGCGTTCTTTGCGCGTCAGCCAGGCACAGAACTGATTGGCATCCTCCCAACTCACACCGACGACTGGATGTTCTGGTGTTTGGGCAAACCCAGGATTTTTCCAGCTCATCGCGTTTAATTTAAAACCGTTTGCGACTATGATCGAAGACATGCCCCCCACGGCATCGTAGCTGGTTGCTTCAACAAAGGCATTAAAATCCCGCAGGCGTGTCTGCCAGACAGCGATGTAGATGTTCCCGAGCGGCACAAAACGCATTTCGAGCGTGTTCGTCCATGACTGGCCGGCTTGAGGTGGCGACCTCGCGGCAACGATCTTCGTCGCTGTTGGCTGGGGTGTCGCGACGACAGGAGGAGAACCTGGATTCGACCAATTGGCCAGAAAAATCGAGACCAATCCTCCCGCCGCCAGCGCTGTGAGCAGACCCACGATGATCGGCAGCGTGCGATTCTTGTAGGTTGGCCGCGGCGGCGCCTCCTCGGAAGCAAGAGGAACAGGCGCAGGTACCGGCCGCAACGGCTTTGCCGGCGGAGGCTGGAGTGGGTGGCTAATTGTGCCAGCGGGCGTCGAGTTCACGTCCGACAATGCGCTCAGCGCATTATAAAAATCGCGGCCGGTCGGGTAACTACGTCCCGGCGTAAGACACTGCCGGAGGATTCGATTGCCGTCCTCGGACAAAGTCGCCAGCGGAGTGAAGGTGCCGGCTGTTCCGCCCAGCAGTTCGTACGTTACGATGCCGAGCTGGATGACGTCATGATGTGGCATCTGATTGCCGAGCGGTGGCCGCTCACCGAACCAGGTTGCCGAAGATTCCAGCTCTTTTGCTTTGCCCAGACCGTCCAGTTTCACTACAAATGCGGGCCATTCGTCGAGCGGGCAATGTAAGACCACATCCGCACTCGGCGCGGCAAACCCTTCCGGAAAATGCACGAGTATATCGCGCAAGTTCATCTCCAACGTGAGGTTGGCTGCTCGTGCCTCATCAACCGCCGGTGCGATCTGCTTTATCAGCATCCGGGTCTCACGCAGGGTCAAAGCGCGCCGTGCGCGTAGCAGGTCCACCAAAGCAAATCCCTCAACCCACTCCAGAACGGCGAAACTGAAGTTCCTTTCTCGCTCGACTACGAACACCTTCAGGAAGTTCGGATGCGCTACCGTCTGAATAAGCTTCGCTTCCTCTTCAATTCGGGTCTGAACCGCCGGATCCGGGTGGAAAATTCGGATCGTGACGCGCGTTTTTGAAGCCATGTCTTCGGCGTGGAAGGTACGAGCCGGGTTCCCCGGATTAATGTCTTCAATTAGCCGGTACCGCTCCTTCAGATGCCAGCCAACTTCCGGCCTCAGCGCCGCAGGGTTGGTGTTGCTGAGCGCGATCGTATCAAAATTCCATTCCGTCGTCGCAGGCTTCGCAGAGGTCTGTAACCCGCGCAGCCGCTCAATGCATAACTTCAGCTCGTTGCGCAGCTCTAACGGCGTCTGAATGCGCTGTTCCCGGTCTTTTTCCAGCATTTTGCGGAGCACCGTGACGACCTCGGCGGGCAGAATAGCCAGCGCCTCGAACGGAGGCGACTTATCCAAATGCTGGGCGATAACGCTGGCCACCGATCCCGTGAACGTAGGTCTGCCCAGGAGCATGTACCATAGCGTCACGCCCAGCGAATAGATGTCGGAACGGATGTCTTCGGTCTGGCGATCAAGTTGCTCAGGGCTCGCGAAGTAGGGCGTACCAACGAAGCCACCGGACGTAATTTCTCCGGCGGTGGTCGATTGCATAACTGCCGACCTGGCCAGACCGAAATCGATCACTTTCACGAGGACCTCACCATCACCCTCGCGGACGAGCATGAGGTTCGACGGTTTGATGTCACGGTGGACGAGGTGTTGCCTTTCCGCGGCGATGAGGGCGGAGGCGACCTGTTGAGCGATATCGAGTGCGAAAAGGCATTCGAGCGGGCCATTGCGTTTCACGAGCGCATCCACCGTTTCGCCGTCGATGAATTCCATCGCATAGAAATAGCGGTTGCCGTGCTTACCCAGGTGGAAGACTGAAGCGACGTTGCGGTGCCGTAGCTGTGCCGCGCTGCGAGCCTCACGCAAGAAACGCTCTGCGACCTTCTCATCTTCGAGCAGGCTGCCGCTGATGACCTTCAACGCAACGTTGCAGCGTAGGCTGGTATCGAAGGCCTTGTAAGTGATGCCCATCGCTCCGCGCCCGAGCTCTGCAAACGAGCCATCCGGGTTTTTCAGAAGCTGATAATGCTCAAACTCGAAGGATTCCGGCATTTCCTACAGTTGACGATTCACGATCCGTGAGTTGCGACCGAGTTTTCCAAATTGTGTATCTCCGAAGCTCGTGGCGCGGTACGTTCGGAATACCGTCAACCTCTTTCAATAAGGCGATGGTAGAATTTTCGCGACTACATCGCAAGCCCCAGGAAACATGGGTAACGCCGGCTTGCCCGACGAAGCTACCGGAGTTTCGAACGACGGGCGAAGTCGTGGAACGTCGGGAACGCTAAAATGGGTGAGAGGTGAGAAGTGGGTGAGGTGGTGTGGGTTGGGTCAGGACATCGGTCACACTTGGTCAGATTTTAGGTTACGGGTTTTTCCTTGTTTGGATCTGGTTGTTACCGGCATTCATACGTCGGCGCTCCCGGGGTACAGGTTCAGGACATCGGTAACACTTTAGGTTCAGGACATAGGTAACACTGCAGGGCGATGCCCTGGAAGAAAAGTGAACCTATGGAACAGAGAATGGAGTTTGCGCTGAAGGCGCTAAGGAGTGAGAACTTTCGGGC
>DATNNZ010000536.1:0-7649 GCA_035601575.1 Chthoniobacterales bacterium | reverse complement strand
GAAAACGGCGTTTGACCATCAACGCCAAAGCGTCCTCATGCCGCCCAGTTAGGTTCAGCAACGCCAAATATTCGACACAAAAATCGTCGCGACTCAGGATAATATCCAGCTTGCTTTCTAGCGAGGCCAACCGCGCTTCGGGAGAATCGTTCATTCGTTTGCGCAATTGATCGCACTCGTAAGCTAATCTTGCGTCGTTCGGAGCTAACTCCACCGCCTGCTCGTAAGCGCGCCAAGCTTTCGCCGGCTCTCGGCCTTTATTCCAGTAAGCAAATCCTAGGTTCCGATGAAGAGGTGCAAATTGAGGATCATCCTGCACCCCGAGTTCCCAGACTCGGATCGCATCGGCGTGTCGGCGCCGATCATAGTAAAGGTTACCCAATCCGTACGCAGCATTGCGACGAGAACCGGACTGAAGAATCGCCCAATCGAGTATCTGCGCCTCGAATCCACGCGACGGAAAGAAATAGGACGGGTCGGCTTGCTGCGCTTCCAAGAGGTAATCGCCTGACCGAGCATTGGCGTTGGTCCGGGCATACAGCCAAGCCAGGAGGAACTTCGTCATGATGGTCCTGGCGGAGGGATTTGGCGTAGCCGTCGCGGCTACGGGCGAAGCCTCGTGGAGTTCCACGAGTTCGATGGCCTCACGGAAAAAACCTCCTTCGACGTAGTTGAAAGCAAGATCGAGAATCGTCTGAGCGTCGTTGCGGCATCGCGCCAAAAGCGCTGTAAAACTCTTGCCTGTCGTCTGTCTGGCCAATTCGTAGGAAGCCCAGTGATCAAGGGGGTCCAACCGTAACACTTCTGTGAGAATCCTCGTGCTGCTCTCAAAATCCTTGTCGATCCCGGCGACGATGGCCCGGAGAATGGCGGTGTGGCTGTTTCCCTGTGCTTCAAATCGCGAATCGTCGAGATGTCTTAGCGCTGCCCCAAAATTTTGACTCCGGCAACCCAGCAACGCGAGCTCATGTTTCGCGACGCAAAACCAAGACCTATCCCATGCGGCCTTGCCGAAAGCCTGTTCCGCCAACTCGTCGTTATGCGAAAGCCGCAAAGCAAGTCCCAAGTAATAATGGGCTTCTCCGGTCACAGCATTCGGATGATATGTTGTGAGTCGTTGAATCGCCGTCGTGAGATGTTCGATCGCCTGCTGGTATTCAAATCGTGCAATACAACGGCGCGCGAGTCCGATGCGGGCCCGGTAATCGCCCGAATCACGCCGAACCGCTTCATTCCAATATGGCTCGGGATCGCGGGTGGGATGACGGTATTGCTCCAGATGCTCGCCCACCAGAAACAGCTCGTCGCTCGACTCGATTTTCGCCGGCTCTGGCGGTTCCTTAGCCGCGTCGGGCAAGAGAATACGGTTTGGCCGACTCTCGGGCTCGTAAACCAGCAGTTCATATCCGGCGCTGTCGAAAAGTGTAAGATCTTCGACCACAACTCCGG
Source organism: Chthoniobacterales bacterium (assembly GCA_035601575.1). Taxonomy (GTDB): domain Bacteria; phylum Verrucomicrobiota; class Verrucomicrobiia; order Chthoniobacterales; family JAFAMB01; genus DASTDH01. The sequence continues at coordinate 6,200 of DATNNZ010000536.1, read as the reverse complement.
CCGGAATGTCGATCTTGACCTTCCAGCAGTGTCCGGGACCCAGCGCCACAGCCTTTTCTATGCGTAGACCGTTGGAACCTCGAATGAGCAGATGCGCGTCTTCGATTCTTCGCGGCGCGACCAGACCGACTTCAAATTTTCCTTTTTCGCTTTCGACAAATCGGATTGCCGCATTCTCATTGGCATTCTGCACCGTCCCAATGCCTTGAATCGGCCACCAGAACTGCGAGAACGTCTTGGTTTCATACGGCTGCAAGTAGCTAAAATCGGGCTGATTATCGGTGTAGGCACCACCCATCAATTCGAGATAGGGCGCGCCGTCATCGCTGAGTTCGCGGTCCCAGGCACGACCGAAGGCTGCGCTGCCCCAAGTCCACTGCTTTTTCCCCGGTGCAAATAACCGATCGGCGACGTGAACAAATCCACCGTTCGCTCGATAGTCAAATCCGCCAAAGAATCCATAGCTCGATTCCACCACCATGTAACTGGTCGGAACCGGAATATTTTTGTAGAAGGTAAGATTGTTAGTCCCTGGCCTACTCTGGTAGTCGACTCCGTAATAGGTATTTGACGCGATCGGAAATGAGCTTATCGCCCGTTTCGCATGGTCCGCGACATAGTAAACGTCGGGCGGAAAGAAGCTTTGGTATTCGTCGTGGACCTTCACGGCCGCATTTGCCCACCACAAGAATGTCTGGAGATACGGTGTTCGGTTAAACAATCGGACACGAAGTTCAACCAACGACGCATCGGGCTTGAGCCGCACTCCATGCATTCCTTTCAACCGGTTCAGCGGGTCATGTTCGGACATCCAAGCTGTGACCGAACCATCATTCCCTCGTTCGATCGCCCAATCGGTCGGCATAAACGTTCCCGGGCGATGATGTTGAGGCCAGTTAAACTCTACGCCGCCGGAAATCCATGGACCGGCCAGACCGACCAACGCCGGTTTAATCACTTTCTGGTGATAGAAGATGTCATAGTCATTGTTGGTCTTATCCTGGATCGCATGAATGCGGCCTCCGAACTCGGGAAGGAGCAGCACGCGAACGAAATCATTTTCCAACCGGATCGCCCGGTAGCTCCGAACTTCGCGAACATCAAATACCTTATCAATAAACGGCAACGGATAGACCTTGCCATTTGAACCCTGGTAAACCCGCTTTTCAAAAAAGAGGGGATGTCTTTCCGGTTCACCGACCGAGTAGGTCGGATAGTCAATCGTCAACTCCTCTGCCTGGACAAGCTCTCGTGCTGTGTTCACAGGGTACCTCTCCTCTTCAGGTGCGGCACAACCCGCTTGATTACCGACTGAAGCCAAGGGAAGAACCCCGTTGAGTTCGATGCACTAAGCGAATCCACAATAAGCTGCTTAATGCAATGCGACTATCATTCCCATAGAAGATCCTTGGAAAAGCATGGATTTTCTTATTGTCTGAGTTCGCATGCAGCGGATTAAAATCAGAGAAGGTTTTCCAGGTCAGCGTTTGGTGGTGGTTCCGCCAAGGATCGTTGCTCATGGTCTGAGGTCGCCAGTATGCAATCTACTTTTCCCGACTCATATCGGAAGGTTTAATCAGGCAAAATATCATTTCGTCGAGAGACTCCACGGGTCGGGACAATATATCCTGATTGTCTGTTTGGCGGGAGCTGGTAGTTGTAAGCTGGGATCGAAGATCTGGCAGCTCGAAGAGGGGTATGCAATTATCCTGCCACCGGATGCATGTCATCGGTACCAAGCCGACCAGGAGCGACCATGGACGATATTCTGGGTCCATTTTCTGGGAACAGCGGCTGCCACCTATTTGCAAGCTATGGGGATCACGGTCAGTGAACCGCGGTTCTGGATCAGTGACCTTGCTGTTGTGACCGATGCATTCGAAGAAACCTATCGCTATGCTCTTAGCGGCTATACCGACAAAGATCTGTTTGGCCTTTCTACTTCATTAGCACGCCTGCTTGGCCTGTGCCGCGTTCATCAAAAATCGTCTCTCCTTCGTCGCCGGCTGGCCGAAGACAGGGTCTTGCAGGCAATTAGGTACATGCGAGAAAATGTGGAACGACCATTGGCTCTCAGTGATTGCGCTCACTCAGCGGGTTGGTCCGCCGCTCACTTTAGTCTCGTGTTCAGGCGGCAGACGAACCTCTCCCCGATCCAATTCTTTACTCGCCTTAAGATGAGCCGTGCTTGTGAGTTGCTAAAGACGACGGACCTTTCCATGCAGGAGATAGCAATGAAAATCGGGTTTAACGACCAATTTTATTTTTCGCGGTTATTTCACCGCCATTTGCGGATGGCTCCGACCGCTTACCGCCGCGAGTTTTCTTTGCCGTCGACCAGATGATTGTTACCGAGGCAAACGAAAGTCAGTTATGACCCCGGAATACGAATTCAAGAGCAAGAACCGGAGTTTCATGACCAGCAGGAGGCTAACAGAGGATCATTATGCTGTCTCCTTACCGAATCCGGAGAAATGCGCCGCTGGGAAGAGGCGGATCGTGAAACGCCAGAAGATTTTGAAGTCCTCTATCCCCCTCCCCCTTTAGACGCCGATGCTCTCAGACGCCTGACCGAAGCTGCCACTCGCCTCGAACACCTGGACGATGCTTCCTCCTCTTTGGAAGAGCCGTAATATTCGGGAGAAAAGACTTTCGAAGCGGTCCCGAACTACAGGGCATGAAACCAGAGGGTGAAAGCATCAAGCCCGACGATAAGAATGAGGAGGGCAGCAAGGACATTGACACTGAAGATATCGATTCCGACAAGGCTGAAGGTGACGAACTGAAGCAGGAGAAGTATTTCACCGATAGCTACGAGGCGCAGCACAACTGATGTTCGCTGCCGTCGAATTTCCGGAGGCTTCTCTATTTTTGAGTGGTGCCCTGATACCTGAAACAGTTTATTTCCCGACTATTCTTCATTCGCTGACCGTGTTAGCCTGCAAGGCTCGCGTTCAATTATGGAATCGACAGGCTTCGATCATCATGGGCCTGACCACTCTGACCCTTCGTCACGGGTGGCGTTGCCTTCCGCGCGTATGAGCACCGAAGAAGTTTTGAGAGCGTTGGAGCGGTACACGGAAGAGTCACCTGAGAGTGATCGTCAGACGGCAACAAAACTAGGTGTCAACCAAATGACATTGACCTCCTGGCTGGGCGGAAGAGATCGACCTCAACGGTGTATGCTGGCGAGGTTAGCGGGTTTTTTGCGACGCGTCGGCTATCTGTAAGGCCGAACGTTCAACGGAATCGAGATCGAAAAGAATCGTGTAAAAGTTTGACGCGCTACGAAGTTGCGGCCCGCTTAGGGTAACGCAAAACGCGTAGCTGGTAAGAAAGGACCAGCGAAGCTACCCGCCCGGATCAGTGTGTTGCCGCCATTCGAATTTATCATGGCGCTTTCAGCGATGTTCCTCCTCGTTCGTTCTCTTCGTCCAAAGGTCTATTTCAGCGGACACATTTTCCACCCCATGTTGGATGGTGGCCCAATCGCTATTGGCTTAGTAGTCGAGATGCATCCGCGATGAGCTCGCGCAGGTCCAGCCATTGCAACGACCGTAATGGCAGCGCAACAACGACATCTTGTCCTGCCGTCGAACTGTAATTATGTGCAGCGAGTGGATTAAACTGACTTGATAAAACGGCTCACAGGCAAGTGCTTCCCGCGGCACACCGCACATAAATCCGCACTTCACATAATATTGTCATTCGCTTCATCTAGCGTCTTCCGTGTCTACTGTGATTGCTGTGCCTATTCCGGTTGCTCGGACTACTGCGATCACTCTGACTAGATACGTCCCAGACCCAAACTCGTCCTTCGTCGCCAACGGCGGCCAACCACCGGTTATCGGGCGAGAAGGCAACCTCCCACACCGCTTTCGAGGTACTCAGCAGTTCCACTCGCCGGTTTGGATGGGAAAACGAAACTAGGTTGACTCGGCCATCTTCCCCACAGCTAGCGATCCATTTCCCGTCCGCAGACCAAGTCACTCGTCGAGCGCCGCCACTTCCCGGTCGATGCAGCTGCAGGCCAAGGTGCTTGCGACCGGTCCGCGCGCCGAATATCAAGATCCGACCGTCTTGGAACGCTGCAGCTATCCAATTTCCAGTGGGAGAGTAGGCCACTCCGTTGACTTCATCTTTTCCGAACCCGTATGGAGCTCGATAGCCCGATGGAACATTTTGGCTCCGCCACCGCACCTCCGCGCTGTTGGCGTCGAGCACCAAGAGGCTGCTCCCCCCTTGACCGGTCCCGATGACCAGGTCGCGGCCATGTGGCGCCCAGCTCACGCCTAAGCCAGCTCCATCCAGCTGGATAGTCGATCTCGGATAACCTTCGATCTTCCAAATCTTGGTAGTAGCCGAATCATCTGCCACCGCCAATTCCCGACCGTCTGGCGAGAAAGCAACATCATAAATGGCGCCTCCCTCATTGCGCGTTTTCAGCAATGTTCTGTTTTCCCACCAGATCAGGGAACCATCGATTCCTCCGGAAATTAAGAGATTGCCGGTCGGCGCCCATGCTAAGCCCCAGACTTCTCCTTGCTCGGCGGCTAGCCGTCCAAGCGCTCCAAAGCCGGGCGCGGAAAACAGCCAAATCTTGTTCAACCCTCCACAAGCAAGAGTTTGGCTATTCGGAGACCAAGCCAAACTGTAAAGACCTTGATCCGCCTGTGTCGTGAAGGTCAGGGCCAGACTCATCGACCCTGGGCGCAAGAGTTCAGATTCTTCGGCCTGTGTTGCTCCAGAAGCTAAAGAAAACAAGATCAAAAAAATTCCGGTTATCGGGATTCGTCCCACGGTAGGGCCACTAGCCACGAAACTACGTTCGATTCAAATTTCGTATTCGGCTTCATCCAACCGGAGTAGGGGAATCACAAAGGCCAATAACTGATTTAAAGAAGTCGCTATGCTCTCTTGTCCGGTTTTGAGGATCAACTCGGGATCCTCGGGCGTCTCGTACGGCGCGTCGATACCGGTAAAACCTTGAATCAGCCCGGCGCGCGCCTTTTGGTACAGCGCCTTCGGATCGCGACTCTCGCAAACTTCGATCGGAGCAGAAACGTGTACCTCGACAAACTCGACTCCGCCACTGGAAACGATTTGGCGCGCCTTCAGCCGATCAGCTCGATAAGGAGAAATGAAGGAAGTGACCACGACCAGACCGGTCATTGCCATCAGTTTTGCGACCTCCGCCGCCCGCCGGATGTTTTCGACTCGGTCTTCAGGACTGAAAGACAAATTGGCGTTCAGGCCGTGGCGAAGATTGTCCCCGTCCATGACGCAAACGTGCATTTGCCGATCAAACAATTCTCGTTCCAGCGCGTACGCCAAAGTCGATTTTCCAGCACCAGACAACCCGGTAAACCAAACAACCAGGCCGCGGTGACCGTTGCGTTCGATCCGCTCCCCCAAACTCACCTGGCCTTCCGCCCACGAAATATTGGAACTACGATAGGGTGCCCGATCGAGATACTGTCCACCAAAAACGATGCCGCCACCGGCGACATCATTTTCGTCAACCAGAACGAATCGCCCGCTCACCGCTAGACGATCGTAATTGTCCAGGACAATAGGACCTCTCGTTTGGACTGTAATCTCGGCAACTTCATTTCTGCCGACGGATCGGCGAATATTGGAAGTGGTCTCGAGCGACGAAGCGTCAATCACCCGATCGATGGAAGCCACCTGGCATTCAACTTCCTGAGTCATGAGCTTCACCTTGTAGCGCCGTCCAAGCGTGAGCGGCCGATCACCCATCCAAAACAGACGAGCGCGAAAACGATTGGTTTCGATCGGCATCGCGTCACCGGTGGCCGCGATTTGGCCGCGTTCTACGAAGATCTGTTCTTTGAGAGTAATTCCAATCGACTGACCAGAGCGCGCAACCGCACTAGGAGGAGCCTGCCACGATTCGATGGAGGCAACCGTCGATTCCTTGTTGGCTGGCGCGAACAGGATTTGTTCTCCGACGCGTAGACTACCCGATTCGACTCGGCCCGCGATGATTCTTCGTTCGTCGAACCGATAAATGTCTTGTACGGCAAATCGCAATGGCCCGTCACTCGCTGACTTCGGCGCTTCCAATTGGTCCAACGCGTCGATCAGCGTCGGTCCATCATACCAACCCAAATGCTTCGTTTGAGCGGCGATGAGATTTACGCCATCTCGCGCCGAAATGGGGACAAAGCGGATCGGCT
>DATNNZ010000535.1:0-4140 GCA_035601575.1 Chthoniobacterales bacterium | reverse complement strand
ATGAGGGTTACTCCGCCTCATTCGGAGAGTCAGTGACCCGCGCTGACCTCTCAAGCGAAGCGATCCGACTGGAACGGCTGTTGAAGGAATTGATACCCGAGCCAGAAGTGACCGGGCTTCTCGCTCTGATGCTTTTGCAGGAATCACGTCGCGCCGCCAGAACCTCGCCGGAGCGGAACTTGATCTTGTTGGAGAATCAAGATCGCTCTCTCTGGAACAGGCCGTTGATCGAAGAAGGGGTGGCCTTAGTGGAACGGGCATTGAACTCGCATCGCTTCGGATCTTACACGCTCCAGCAGCAATTGCGGCGGTACATTCTCAAGCGGCCAGCGCGGCGGCGACGGATTGGTCACAAATCGTTTTGCTCTACGGCGCTCTGGCCCGGATCGATTCTTCGCCGGTAGTTGAGTTGAACCGAGCAGTCGCAATCGCCATGCGTGATGGTCCGGAGGCTGGGTTAAGGCTGATAGATGCTCTGGTCGCGGCTGGCGAGTTGGCTGGTTACCACCTGGCACACACAGCCCGGGCCGACCTGTGCCGACGCCTAGGAAAAACAGCCGAAGCCCGCTCTTCCTATGAGAAAGCGCTAGCTCTCACCCAACAAGAACCGGAACGGCGATTTCTAGAAAATCGGCTCAAGGAACTAAAAAAATGAAGATGCTTGTCGAAATTCGGAAGTCCTGAACGGCTACCTCTTGAACGGTCAATAAAAACGACCGCACAAAAAAGGAACTTACGAATACTATGAAATATATCTGCCTTGGATACTTAGAACCGGACAAGTTTGAAACTATGTCCGAAACCGAACGCAACGCCCTGTTAGACGACATTTTCAGTTACGACGATGTATTGCGGAACCATGGCCACTTCGTGGGGCGACCAACCGCTGCAAAGCGCCAAAACCGCAACGACATTGCGTTGGAATAATGGGAAAGTATCGGTTACGGACGGGCCGTACGCAGAGACGAAGGAGCAACTGGGCGGAATTCTTGTGCTCGAAGCGCGTGACTTAAATCACGCGATCCAGTTGATAACCGAGCTTCCGGGTCTAAAGGCCGGGCTCGGGCCTATTGAGATCCGGCCGGCTGCGGATTTGAGCGAAATGAGGCGTGCAAGTGAGCAACGACGAGCGAAGGCCAAAGGGCAAACGAGCTGAGTATCCGCTCGCCATTCTTCGAAAGAACCGACAGGAGTTGCGATGAACACCATTTGCAGATGACCAGGAGCAAGTTACCGGCTTTGGCAAAATGTTTGAGCCGTGCCTGGGAATCTCTGTGTTGATTAAAGTCGAGAAAGTCACCTCTCTCATCGAACTCCACAAAGGAACAGGAGATGGACACACCGGCAGCCGACACTCCTTCGATGTACCAGCTCTTGGTCTTGGTCGATCCGGTTTCGCTGGCAGGATCGAATCGCATCGGTTTCCCATTCGGACTGAACCCTGTTGCGCAGGTAGTATCAGCTTTTTTGTGTGTGGGTCGATTTTCTTTTAGTTAATAGCTAGCTGAAATTGTTGAGGCTTTTGCTTTTGCCTGGGTTTGCGATTGCTGCTTTGGCCCTGCCCCAATCCAAAACGAACAACAAACCGGCGTCCAGACTGCCGGGTAGCGCCTCCAGGTTTGTCCAAAGGCGCCCCCACAGATCCGGACGTGCCCGTTTCGAGCATCCGGTTCCTCGGACGTTACGGTTTCGCTTCACCTGTCAGAGTGAACGACTCGAGCCAGTGGTATTTGCATGTTCCCTTGGATCATTGCGTTGAAGCGCTCCCATGTCAGGAGACTTCCGCCTCGTGAGCGGCGGCTGAGCCATTTGTGCCAGATATACAACACGTTGTGTCGGACACAGTTAATAGAGCGGCTATTACCTTTGATTCCGTAATAGGCGTAGTGACCTTGGAGCTTTCGACAGAGCTGCCGATGCTGCTGACCAATAGGTTGATGGCGGCTTTTCCGACACCACTGCGCTATCGACCGAAGTGTGCGGCGCTGTCTATTACTAGCGGTCTTTTGCCTGACGAACCATTGCCCTCGGCGAGTGCGACCCCAATAGTGGGTGAAGCCCAGGAAGTCGAATGTTCCCGCTTGGGCTGTCTTTCTCCGCTGTTCCTTGGTTCCAGGTCTCGCAAATCTCACCACTCGCGTCTTTTCCATGTTAATCGAGAGGCCGTACTTCTTGAAGCGTAGGGGCAACACTCGGTATACCCTCTCTGCATCCTCTTTGCTTTGGAAGCCCATCACAAGATCGTCGGCGTAACGGACCAAGAAAGCTCGACCTTTGAGTCGATCTTTCACTGTTTCGTCGAACCATTTGTCTAGGACTTCGTGTAGGAAGATGTTGCTCAGAATTGGAGAGATGACTCCGCCTTGCGGACTCCCTCTCTCCGGGTAACTCAACTGCTGTTTTTCCATCACTCCAGCTTTCAGCCATTTATCAATCAGCTTGGTGATCACCCCGTCGGTGACCCGTTGGCGTAGCACTTCCCGTAGTCGGCTATGATCGAGGGTGTCGAAGAACTTGCGGATGTCTACTTCCACGATCCACTGGATCGGTTCGTTCATGATCTGTTTCCAGATCCGCTCAAGCGCTTGGTGGGCTGAACGCCCTGGCCGGAATCCGTATGAAAAGTCCTTGAACTCCTCTTCGTAGATCGGCTCCAGTAACATCGCCACTGCTCGCTGTAGAACCTTATCCTCTGTCGTCGGTATTCCGATTGGGCGGGTCTCTTTGCCCTCTCCTTTCGGGATATGCACTCGCTTTACCGGGGGCGCTTTGTAGCTGCCTCCTTTGACTCGTACCAGTAAATCCGCGAGCCTTCTTTCCAGATCTTTGCCGTATGCCTGCACCGTTTCTCCATCATACCCTGGCGCTTTAGCCTTCTGGAGTCGCTCATACGCTACTCTCAGCCAGTCCATGTCCATATGGTGATGAATTGAGTTCAGGCTCTTCTGTAGGTTTTGCTTCGCTATTTCTGCTATCCGCCATTGTCGCGTTAACACGTTGGTAGCTGACTCGGTGTTCATCTCGTGTTTCCCAATGGCAGTTCCGTATTCCGGCCTTTCCCTTGGCTACTCACAGGCTCCCGCGGCTCGGTTTCCCTGCTTTCTGTCGCTACTATGGAAAGGCTACGACTTCCTCTATCCGTTTCCTGGGCCTCGTTGCGCTCGGCCCTTGATACCTTTTCGTGCTTAGTTATTTCGCTCACTTCGGTTGCTAAGTCTCTTCCGATGTGCCAGGACTTTGTTCTACCAGTCTCTCCCACGATCTGGTTTTTTTTTGAAAAGGAGATAGGAGGATCTCTCAAGTTTCCAGACAACCCTTTAGTCCATTTGCCCTGCTCTTAGACCCCGGCCGGACCATCGCGCTAGGCCATTTCCGCGCTCTGGTGCTGCTCCCGTTTGGATAACAACGAAAGCTCCTGCAATGACGATATTTCGGGGCTCATTCACACAGCTTTTGGACTGGCTGCATACGCTTGATGCTGCTATCTCTAACAACTATCCAATGCTCGCTTCCGGGTGGTTGCCACCTTTCCCGGGCAGGCTTCTCTGCCCTGCTGGGTTGCTGCAAAGAATTTCCACTTTGGTTATTCCATTGTTTCCCTTCTTTCTGGATTTATCTTGACGCTATATCCATAATCGCCCCGGGCCGGTGCGGTGCGAGAATGCCTGGTACAGGTCCGTGACGTCGCAGCAACGTGCCGGCCCGGAAAAAGGCGATTGTGGGTAAGTCGCGAGTTGAACCCGAGCGGTTCCAGCGCCCATCGTTTGTCTTTCGGGCTTTGGCAATGATTGGTTTCACTTTTTTCAGATCTCCACGGCAAAGAATCTTTGACCAAATCGAATGGCAAATTGGGTTGCCGCCAGTTTCCAAGTGATCGGGGGATTCTTCCATTTTTTGGTGATGTCGCGCAGCGCCAAAAAGATCAGCTTAGTGGCTGCCTCATCGCTCGGAAAATGGCCCCTAGTTTTGAGCACCTTGCGTAATTGCATGTGCAAACTGTCTATCGCGTTGGTCGTGTAAATGATCTTTCGGATTTCGTTGGGATAAGCGAAAAAGGGCACCACTTGTTCCCATACTCTGCGCCAGCATTGAGCGATTGCGGGGATCTTTTTTCCCAAAGGCCCTTGCTCAAAGTCCTCC
>DATNNZ010000534.1:0-7603 GCA_035601575.1 Chthoniobacterales bacterium | reverse complement strand
TACAGCTCGTTGCGCGGACCTTCGATTGGGTTCGACCTCAAGTACACCTTTGGCGACAACGACGAGAATTACGGCAGCTTAAAGACTTTTTTCATCAATGACCAGGATCCCAACCTGAACGAAACGTCGTTGGGACGACCGCCGATTAGCCCAGGTCGTTATCGGATCAGCTATGAATCACGGACATTTCTGACCAGCGATATCTCGGTCGTAGTCGAGGCCAATAAACTCAGCGACGCCTTTCTGCTTCAGGATTTTTATCCCTTCGAATTTCAAACTAATCCGCAGCCAGACAATTTCGTCGAAGTCATTAAGAAGGGCGAAGCCTACACGCTGAGCGGTTTTGTTCGTTACCAAATGAATCCTTTTTTTCAGACTACCGAGCGACTGCCAGAATTCTCTTGGGAAGTCGCTCGTACGCCCTTGTTCAATTCACCCATTTTTTATGAGGCGACCACCACCGCCGGTTATCTGCACGAAGCATTTCCGAGTGTCTCAACCACGCCGACTGCGACCGGGGTGCCTGCCTCGCCCAATCCCGACTTCTCCTCATTTCGGTTTGATACATTCCACCAGCTTACCTTTCCAAAGACTTATTTTGGATGGCTTTCGGTCGTCCCGCGGGTCGGTGCTCGAGCTACTTACTATTCAAAGACCGGGCAATTCATCCAGGCAGACTCCCTATTTAACAACACATTTCCGGCGGTAGGGACAGTTCAGAACGAAGGAGCCGGAACGCGGTTTTTGTTCAATGCCGGCGTTGAAGCTTCTTTCAAGTTATCGCGGCCCTACGAAGGGGTTCAAATCCGATGGCTGGGCTTGGACGGATTGCGTCACGTCATCCAACCCTTCACTGATTTTTCCTGGGTTTCGAACCCGACGCTCAAACCAGCAGACATTCTGCCTTTTGACCGCATTATTCCAAGCACTCAGATACCGCCAATCGAATTCCCCCAATTTGTCGCGACTGATTCGATCGACCATGAGACTGTCTGGCGAATCGGTGTTCGCAATCGCCTGCAGACCCGACGCGACAATCAGACCATCAATTGGTTCGAGGTAGACAACTATTTCGATATCAACTTCAAGAATCCGAATCAGCCGGGCCACTATTCCGATTTCGTCAGCAATGTCCGGTTTTCCCCGGTACCTTGGCTCGCTCTCATTGTTAATTCGCAGCTGCCGGTTTTCAACAAGAACCAGTTCTGGGAAATCAACACATACCTTTCTTGGACCGTCACTCCGAACATCGATATCTCGCTAGGCGACCTTTACCTGGATCACAATCCCAACTTCCCGAATAGCCATCAGATCTATGTGCAAACCTACTTTCGTCTCAACGACAACTGGGGATTCAGCATTTTCGAGAATTACGAGGCTGAAATCGGCCGCTTCCAAGAGCAGCGGTATATCCTCCATCGCGATCTAAGCAGTTGGGTCGCGTCTCTTGGGCTAATTACCCAGAACAATGGCGGCAACAAGCAAAACATCGGCATTCAGTTGATTTTCACGCTGAAAGATCTGCCGCGATTCGGCCTACCGGTCGATCTGAACCCTGGGGGATCGGGCCTCTAAGTCGGTTACCGGAGCTTTCGCTGGACAGAGGGACAATCGTCGTTAATGGAACAGCTTTGATGTCAGACTTATGAAAATCGCAATTATTGGGTCCGGTTATGTTGGGTTGGTCACCGGAGCTTGCTTCGCTGAGGTGGGCCACGAAGTGATCTGCGTTGATAACGACGAACGAAAGATCAAAGCCCTCCGGAATGGCAAAATACCGATCTACGAACCTGGCCTTGAACAGCTGGTTCTGCGGAACGTCTCGGCGCATCGCCTGCAATTTACCGGCAGCATCGAACAAGGAGTCGATAACTCTGAGGTCATTTTCATCGCCGTTCCAACCCCTCCTCAAACCGACGGCAGCGTGGATTTGACCTACATCGAGCGGGTTGCTCGCGAGATTGCCTCGGTGCTCAAAGAATACCGGGTAATCGTCGACAAGAGCACTGTGCCAGTGAAGACCGGAGAAAAAGTGGCTGATACGATCCGGCGATACAACAAAGTGAATGTCGACTTCGATGTTGTCAGCAATCCGGAATTTCTTCGCGAGGGCTGCGCCGTTCCCGATCTCATGCAACCCGACCGCATTGTGATTGGATCGAACAGCGAGCGCGCTTTAGCGATCATGAAAAAGGTGTACGAACCATTTATGGCGCCGATCATGGTCACCGATATCAATAGCGCCGAGTTGATCAAACACGCGGCCAATTCTTTTCTTGCGCTCAAAATTTCTTATATTAACGCGCTGTCTGCAATTTGCGAAGCGAGCGGAGCAGATATTGAAAAGGTTGCAGATGGGATCGGAGCGGACAAACGAATCGGACGCAGCTTTCTCAATGCCGGTCTCGGATACGGAGGGTCTTGCTTTCCGAAAGATATTGCCGCCTTCATTGCCATTAGCGAGCAAATCGGCGAACCTTTCCATCTCCTGCGAGAGGTTCAGAGGATAAATGAGCATCAGCGGGAGCGCTTCTTAAAGAGGCTACGCGACACTTTATGGGTGCTAAAAGAAAAGCGAATCGCAGTTTGGGGTCTCACCTTTAAACCTGATACCGACGACGTGCGGAACTCGGTGGCGATTGATCTCGTAAACGATCTTATTCGCGAAGGTGCTCACGTGACGGCCTACGACCCTAAAGGCAACCAAAGAGTCCAGGAGCTTGATCTTTGTCCAGGAATTCATCTGGCCAATTCTGCGATCGAAGCGGTCCAAGGCGCGGAGAGTTTAATTTTAGCAACGGAGTGGCCCGATTTCGGGGACGTTGACCTCACCGAGGTACGCTCCCGGATGCATACGCCAATCGTTTTCGACGGACGCAACCTATTCGACCCGGCGACGATGAGAGATCTCGGTTTTCAATATTACGGAATCGGGCGCCCGCTGACGAAAGCTATTGGTTAAAGCATAATTGTTCCCGCGATCGGGGCCAGGCGGCGGAATCGGCCCATTGGTCCGGTCTAGCGGGCGTGACGACCAAGCTTGCGCCACTGGCAAAACCGTCGCAGCCAGCCCGCAAACCTCACCTCGTCATGCGCATTCACACGCTTATTGCGGGCTAGCTGTTCCTCAAAACCGGTGGCATCGGTTAAATTTTATGGAACCTTAACTTTCAGGATCCGCGGCAACGGAGGGGAAGAATATTTTGTGCGCGTCTATGGCAGCCAGTAATCCTCGCATCTGTTGTTTGAAAGCGCTGCAGCGCTGGGAATCCAGCCGGGAGTTTGCTGACGGAGTCCTGCACCGAGCGCTGGAACAATCCGAGCTTCCGCAAAGCAATCGAGCCTTTGTCACCGAGACTTTTTATGGAGTAATCCGAAATCGTACGCTGTTGGATTTTGTCATCCGAAGATTTAGGGCAAACAAACTGGATGCCGCGACTCGCCAGGTCCTGCGGCTTGGTTTGTATCAGCTCTACAAAATGCGGATTCCAGCTCATGCCGCAGTCTACGAGACTGTAAATATTGCCGGGCCGGCACGAACCTTGGTGAATGCCATTCTTCGGAAATCGATCGCCGAAAAAGAGACAGTCCTGGAAGAGCTCGAAAACGCACCTGTACATGTCCGTTACTCCCATCCGGAATTTCTCTATCTCAAGTGGCAGGGAGCATGGGGTGAAACGGAAGCCACTCAGCTTTGTGCCTGGAACAACCAGCCGGCCAAGATTTATGTCCGGGCCAACGAACTTCGGGTGACCCCGGGCAAGCTACGGCATAGCTTCCCAGGTGCGAAGCCTTTGTGCGATCGGGAGGACTGTCTCGAGGTCGAACATCTTCCCTCCGACTGGATTTCGGCCGGCGTGGTATATGTGCAAGATCCGAGTACACTGATTCCATGCGAGCTGCTTGCCCCGAAGCCTGGTGAGCGAGTACTCGACGCGTGCGCTGCTCCAGGCGGGAAGACCTGCTACCTTGCGCAGTTGATGCAGAACCAAGGCAGACTGTTTGCCGGCGACTACGAACCCCTGCGCCTCTCTCGTTTAGAGCAAAATCTCGCCAGGTTGGGAGTAACCAATACCGAAGTCGTGCTGGTAGATTGGTTAAGGAACCCGCTTCCGGCCGGAAGTCCCGCGTTTGATGCAATATTAGTTGATGCACCCTGCTCGAATACAGGCGTGATTCGACGACGCACCGACGTGCGGTGGCGGCTCACACCCGATGATTTTCGGAGAATGTCTCATCTGCAGCTCCGCATGGTCGAGAACATCGTGCCGTACTTGCGCCAGGGAGGACGCATGGTTTACAGCACTTGCAGCATCGAATCGGAAGAAAACGAGCAGGTAGTCTCGCAGATTCTCAACCAATTTCCCCGGCTAGTCTGCTTGGAATCGCGCAAAGTCGGACCGCTCCAGAACAATATGGACGGAGCTTTTGCGGCACTTTTTCAAAAGGACTGAGGCCGATACTCTCGATGCGTTCAAACAGCCGCTTTCTGACGAATCACGCAATTGTTTGCGTCGAGCAAAATCACATTGGGTTGGTGGCTTGCGGCCTCCTCGGCATCATACCAACCAAAGCTCATGATAGTCAGAATATCGCCCGGCTTCGCAAGGTGGGCGGTGGCGCCGTTTAACTCGATCAAACCACGGCCCCTGCCCCCATAAATCACGTAGGTTTCGAATCGCTCGCCATTGGACATATTCCCGGCCAAGACTCGTTCGTGCTCTTCCAGACCCGCCTCGTCAGCGAGATCTGCTGAGATCGTGATACTTCCTTCATAGTCCACGTTAGCCCCCGTAACCGTGGCCCGGTGGATTTTGGATTTAAGGAGAGAAATGTGCACAATAATGATCCTATCTGCTAATTGCGCGCTGTCATCTTCCGCGAAATCGTAGCTTTTATTTTGCCGCCATTAGGTCGATCTCGCACCAGACAAATATTCAATACCGCGACCGCTCTAGCCGCAAGCTCCCGGCAAGTCAACCGCCAGCCGTGACTCCGGACAACCGGGTCCGCGTTAAGCGCGATCGCATTGATTTGAAATCGCTTGCAGAAGAACAATGTGCGGCGGTTATGAAATTCCTGTGAGATCACAGTCAATCGGGAGAACCCGAAAACCGATTTAGCACGTATCACCGAATCCAATGTTCGAACCCCGGCTGGGTCCTCGAGCAAGACTTCCTTCGGCACGCCTCGCGCCATTAGCGCTTCACGCATCGCCACCGGCTCATTGTACCCATCGTCGCGGCGGTTTCCGCTAAGAAGCAGGACCTTGGCCTTACCGGCATGAAATAGCGCGGCAGCGGCATTCATTCTAGAAACGAAGTAGCGATTCGGAAGCCCACTTGCGAGCACCGGCGCGGTTCCAAGTACGAGAGCGATCTCGTTGGCCGGTATTTGCTCAACGGAATCGAACAGCGGAAACCCGCCGGCACGAGAAACCCACCAGTCGCACAAGAATATAAAAAGGCCGAGCCCGCACAGATTAAGCAGAATCATTGCGAACGGAGAGCGGATACACAATCTGCCAAATGGTTGGCAAAGGTAGCGGAAGTATTTCCCGATCATGAACGCAATATTCGGATGAGGCCCTGTGGCAAATGAATTCTGACCAGTGCCAGCGCGACCAAAAGCAGATTCGCATTCGGTCGAAATCCGAGAAACCGACCTTGCCAGATCGGCTGGTATTTCTTCTTAAACTCGAATAAAGACTTGTAGCCGTAGTAGCGATTGAATTTTTCGAACAAGAACTTTACGGCCTTTTCTTCGCTTCCGTAAAGTTGTCGATTCGGCTCGACGTTGGCCAACGGAGCGTTCCCCAAGCTTATTTCTTCGACTCCGAGATCACGAAAATGATCGATCGATTCTACAATCAGAAAATCCATTAAGCCTTTCGCTGATGAATGGCAGCGCATAAGGTCCAGACTGCGTCCGGTCCCTTGTTTATATGGAAGCCAGGTCGCAAAGGCTTCCAACCTGGAGTCTGCATCAAAAATTGTGGCTACGCCGCGCTTCCGGATTTGCGGTAGACTGAATGACCCGAGGTCGAAGGCCATCTCAGTTCCTTGTTTTGCTCGCAACCACTCATCGGAAATGATCTTGAGTTGAGCTTCCAGTCCATAGTCGAAGGGTCCATCCCCCGGCTGATACCAGCGGAGCTCCTTGCCTTCTTTCCGCGCCTTGTTGCAGGCAGTGCGCAAGTTTTGGAACTTACCTCCCTTCAGATTGAAATCAGTGGCGCTCAGGCGAGCGTCCTCGCCAACCTTGAACGTTTTCAAGCCGCATTGGCTAAAAATCGGTCGCAGTTCGGATCGAGCGAAATAAAAAACGGGCTGCCAGTCCTGAGCGGCGCAGAACCGTACGAAGTGTCGCGTGGCAGATAGCCAATCTTCCACGGGACCGACTGGCCCGACTAAGCAGATCGCAAAATTTCGCCAAAGCGTGTAGGCAAAAAAACAGCGTTCGTTAGGTGCGAAAAAGAACTGTTTGTCTGGCAGGAGCGAGAATTCATCAAGCGGGTCACACCCATAATTGTCAATAATCTTGCGAACGCGGGCGAGACTTGCACTGGAAGCGACCCTGCGCTCAAAGACCGGGCGAAGCAAAAGCACAACCATAATCAAGCCACAAAACATTCCGCCCGCACTGACTTGGATGAAAAAATTCGCTGCCCGCGGAGTAGTCGCGATTTCCGAGTCGGTCGATTGCAAAAAAATGAGTTCCAATGCCGTCTGGACGGCGCCGGCGATATGTCCGCGCCCGGTGATCTGCCCCCGGAGATGGATGAGACCAAAAACGGCGTAAGCAAAGACCGCGATAAAGAGCGGTATACCGATGATGAAGGCCCAGCGAATCGAACCGCGATCCGACTCGGCGATGTAATCTCGGCGTCGCCTAATGAGCAGTCCTAAGATCAACGCGGTGGGAATCGCATGGTGAAAGTCTGGTCCACGAGCCAGTTGCAGTACTGCGGTCAAAGAGAGTAGCACAACGGCAATCCACCAAGCGGCCCGTTTCCGGCGCCAAAGGCCGCGAGCGATTCCGAGCAAGCAAAAACCGCTTAAATACATGCCGATCCGACCGTACTCGGAGAGATCAATCGGAAGGAATGGTTCCAACCATTCGAATACACTCGGTTCCCTCGGAAGAAACGCCTCGAAAATACCGATCAACCCAACGGTAGCTGCGAACCAGGCGACCAAATGGACCCAGCGTTGCGTGCGACGAAATTCTGCTTTGGCTTCCTTGCTCGGTTTCACTTCGAATCGTCAATGAAGATCGCTAGTCGTTCCGTCGCCGGCAGATTTCGCTGGGTCGAGAATCCAATTGATGCCGTCGAGCAGGTCCTTCGGCCGCGGCGGCCACCGCCTGGACTGCGCCCATCGACCAGCCACCATACATCACCGGAAGGTCAGGATTCTTGGTCCGAGTTAACGCATCCTGAGTTATCGCAGCAAAATCTGCAGTCAACGTCGCCGCGTCATAGTCAGTTTCAACGTACTGGCTACAGTCGATCCCGACGGTGTAGATGCCTTGACTCGCTAGAATAGAACAAACGCGGTTTTCCAACTGGCCCCAACCTCCATCGCCTGAACCAAAAAGCACG
>DATNNZ010000533.1:0-2607 GCA_035601575.1 Chthoniobacterales bacterium | reverse complement strand
TGCGTAGCTTGCGCGACAAAACTTTCCAGTTTGTCTGGTGAAAAACGGAGGGCGAATTTCTCTCCGTTAGATCCTGCAAACTCCATTTCGACCATAGAGCCATCTGCAAGGTGAGACGCCCTTGGCATATTCGTGACGGTTATCGTCTTCAGCATTTCGTCTCCACAGCCAGCCGCACGGGCTTGTCGTGAAGCAGCGGGTTCGGGATCGTCCAGGGCATCCCCAATCAACTGTCGAACCGGACGAGTAAGCAAATCGTCCTACAGCTTGGGCTTGAAGATCCGCGCTGAAGGGGAAGGGCATTGTATTTAACCTTACCCGCACCGGCACTAATGGCGTGTTGCATCCTTCTCGTCGATTAGCACTTTGCTCACGTCCGGCTCTTCGCCGGAGTTGCATTTACATGGCATCCCGGCACCGCATACGCAGCCAAGTTCTTCGTGCCATGCTCTGTCGGGATGGTTTTCGCAGACCCACCCTATACCGAAACAAATGGGGCAGTTCTTATCCATACTTACAAATTGTCCGGGGTGCGCAATTCAAACACTCGACCTCGGAGGGACTACCTGGCCTTTCTCGTGCAACCAGAAAAAGCGGCCAATTCCCAAGCGATTTTTAACCATGCTCAACCTGTCATAAAAATGGGCAGAAAAAAGTAATTAAACCTTAGAAGCCTTCGCGTTGGATGTCGGGCGCTTAAATCCAAACTGGAGACTGTTTCTATGCGTTTGTTTGCAAAATTCCTGGCTGACGATTCCGGTGCCACCGCAATTGAATACGGCCTGATCGCTGCTGGCAGCTCGCTCGCCATCATCGCGAACCTCAATGAGAAGTTCACCTCGATCAACAGCTCGCTGAAGTAACCGAAAACCGTTCCCTCTTCTCAGGAGGAGGTTTCGTCTAACCCGCTCGCGCGTGACTTCTTGACAATTCCGCCGCTGCGTCCTGGAGGATGCTGCGGCTTTTTTCAATGCAGGTTTACATTCGACAGCTACACACCCGCTCGCGCTCGGAAGCACGCATGACCACGACGTGCATTTGGCGCCGGCCGAAAGAGAATAATATTCATTGAGCACGACACTATGTGCACAACACTATGTTGACACATTGCCGACTTTATCACTAAGGACAGCCGTCGAAATTAATGAATCGGATATCTTGCCGGCGCCATGCGGTAAATTGACTCGGCTTGGCGGGATTCCCGGGAGTTCACTGGGGCGTTATGCAGGTCGGCATGGTCGACAGGCAGGCGATTCGGCGAAGGTGGGAAGCGGTCGGCTCGAAGCTCGATGAGCGTGGTCGGCGGATGTTTGCGGCCGGGGAAGCGCTTGTGGCCGGATGGGGTGGCCTCGAGGCAGTCTCGGAGATCACGGGACTTGCGCGCTCGACCATCGGCCGAGGCAAGAAAGAACTCGACGCTGCACCGCTGCCGAAAGGCCGGGTCCGCCGCGATGGTGCTGGCCGACCTGATCTTTCGAGCCGGGACGCCACGCTGGTCGAGGATCTGCTCGGCGTGATCGAGCCGGTGACGCTCGGCGATCCGGTGCGCCCGATGTTGTGGGTGTCGAAAAGCCACGAAAAGCTCGCGGACGCGTTGCAGAAGAAGGGGCATGAGGTCAGCGCCAGTAGCGTGAAGAGGCTGCTCCCGACACTCGGCTACAGTCGGCAATCGAACCGGAAGGCGGACGAGGGCTCGAAGCATCCCGACCGCAATGCGCAATTCGAGCACATCAACGCCAAGGCCATCGCGGCACAGGCCGCGGGACAGCCCGTCATCTCGGTCGACACCAAGAAGAAAGAGCTGATCGGCAATTACAAGAACGGTGGCACCGATTATCGTCCGAAGGGTGATCCGCAGCGCGTGAAGGTGCACGACTTCGAGGACAAGGAACTCGGCAAGGTCGTGCCTTACGGGGTGTACGACGTCGGCGCCAATGCGGGATGGGTGAGTGTCGGGATCAACGGCGATACCGCTCAATTCGCGGTCGCTTCCATTCGTCGCTGGCTCGGCGTCATGGGGCGTGAGCGCTACCCGGACGCCCGCGAGTTGACGATTACGGCTGATGGTGGCGGCTCCAACGGATCGCGTGTCCGGCTATGGAAAGTCGAGCTGCAAAAGTTCGCAGACACCACGGGCCTCGTGCTCCACGTCCATCACTATCCACCAGGTACGTCGAAGTGGAACAAGATCGAACATCGCATGTTCTGCCACATCACGCAGAACTGGCGTGCGCGGCCCCTGACCGATCGCTTGGCCGTAGTCGAACTGATTGCCGCGACCACAACCAAAACCGGCCTGAAAGTCGAATGCGCGCTCGACACCGCAACCTACGAAAAGGGCATCAAAGTCTCCGATGCCGAGATGAAAGCTCTCGACATCCAGGGCGACGCATTCCATCCTGAATGGAACTACACCATCCGTCCAAGATTGACATCAAACCAGAGCAGTTAATTTGACGGCTGTCCTTAGATAGTTTGGATCATCGGGTTGGACCGCGATCTTCCATCCAAGGGCCACCAGAAGCATGGCAGCGATAAACCACCTAAATGCGCTGGAAGAGTTCACGCCTTACCCCCAGCACACTCAAGCCGACTATTAGGCCGAGT
>DATNNZ010000532.1:0-35855 GCA_035601575.1 Chthoniobacterales bacterium | reverse complement strand
CTCGTCGCTTTTTCCATTCTACACCAGCGGCCTTTCAATGAACTGACGCTGGCCGAGTACCAACAGTTCAGCGATCGCTTCACCGAAGATGTTTTCGCGGTACTACACCTCGATCACGCCCTTCAAAGTCGAACGGCAGTCGGTGCGCCTTCTCCAAAAAATGTTGCGATGGAATTAGAAGCATGGAACGCAAAGCTCCGTGAGTAGTAATGAAGAGTGGCGTCTGCTGGAAACCCGCACGCTTTTTAGCAATCCGCACCTCGAAGTTCGCCAGGAAAGGGTCGCGATAGGTGGTACCACGACGAACCGGGAATGGACGGTAGTCCGGCGAAAAAAGGCGGTGGTGATCTGTCCGATCACACCGGAGGGACGGTTTGTTCTGATTCGCCAAGCCAGAATTCCCGTCCAAAAATGGCTGTGGGAGTTCCCAGCGGGTCAGGTCGACGACTCGATCGACCCTGACCTGGAAGCTTTGAGGACAACTGCTCTTCGGGAGTTAACGGAAGAATCTGGCTACGAATTGACTACCGGCAGCGAGCTATTCCCTTTAGGCCATTACTATGCCTCGCCCGGTTTTACTGACGAGCAGCAATATCTCTTTCTTGCCCGCCCGGTTTGCCTGAATGAGAAGGGAGCTCGAATTGATAACAGTGAGACAATCGCTGAGTCTCGCGAATTCACTCTGGAGCAGTTGCGTTCTATGGTGGCAGAGAACATCATTCAGGATGCCAACACGCTTGCTCTTTTTGCGCGACTTTGTGCGCTTGGGCTGATCGGGTGAACAAGCTGAGGACCCGATGAAAATTTCTAACCTTTTCAAATTTCGAGAAGGGAATGATCCGGAGGCGGTCAAACCGTTTCTCGATCATCTGGAAGACCTCCGCTGGGTCATCATTAAAATGGCTCTCGCTCTAGGTATAGCAATGGCAATTGCGTTCCTATTTCGAAGTCAGCTCGCTCAGGTAATGCAAGCGCCGCTTGCCTCTTTGGATCCCAACCTGGTGCGGACGCTGGTTTCGTTCGGCGTGGCTGATTCGATGACCATCTCATTTCAACTCGCGTTTTACGCTGGCATCGTGATCGCGTTCCCGTTTCTGATTTATTTTGCGGGAGGATTTATTCTGCCGGCACTGACTCCGCAGGAGCGTAAGGCCATGCTGCCAGCGGTCTTGGTCGGATTCGGCCTCTTCCTGGCGGGCGTCTTCTTCTCTTACTATCTTGTGCTGCCACCGACGTTGCGTTTCTTTTTTCACGATGCAATGAACATGCATTGGGCGCCGACCTGGAACGTCCGAGAATATTTTTCTTTTGTGACCCAATGCTGTGTCGGCTTTGGGATTGCGTTTGAGCTACCAGTAGTGGTTCTGGTCTTGGTGCGACTCGGTATTGTTTCCGTAGCGCTTCTTCGCCGGACCAGAGCTTACGCCTTTCTTCTGATCTTTCTGGCCGCAGCGTTCCTTGCGCCGGTCCCCGATGCCCTCTCGATGGCAATGATGGGTACGCCGATGTACCTGCTGTATGAACTCTGCATCGTGGTGGCCGGGTTTGTGGAACGCAAACGCATTCGAGATGAAGCCGCGTTAGCGGCGAAGAGTGGGTAGGGCGATAGACGCCTGAGCCATAGCGAAGGTGTGTGAGCCAAACGAAAGGGTACGAAGATGGCTCACAGTCCGGCGCACAATCGCACGACCTAATCATAGCCGATGAAGCCGGACTGTGCCGCCCTACCGTCAATTCGTCTTCGTTAGAAGCAGGTAATCGATCCGGACAAGGTAGTTGATCGAATTAGGGTTTTTCCCGACGAGCGTGAAAGTGAGTTTATGGGCACCGGCACTCAATGGAACCGACCCATAGTCGACAGTGGCGACGGTGACGTTAGGATAGTTGTAACCATCGAAGGGTGGCCCGAGTTGACTTCCATCAACCATCAGCGACACAATGCCATAATCGCGTGCTTTGGTCATCACCGCGGATAGATCGTAGGTCCCAGCCGCAGGGACGTTGATAGTGAGCACCATGTAATCACCACCCTTCGATGCCTGGAACCAGAGTTGGGCGTTTCCGGACCAAATAATCCCACAGCAATTGCCTTGTATCACCACCGGCGCAGTACCGGTTGCGGTCGAGACCAGACTCTCTCCCTCGATCTTTAGTTCATTCCCGGTGCGAGCAGTCACAACGCCTGAGATCGGACCGAGATGGCCTGCTCCATCGACGGCTCTGACTCGATAATACCATTGCTGCTCCAATCCAAGGTCTCCGTGCTGGAATCCTGGGACAGGCGATTGGCCGATCAGAGTAGTGGCATTGACCGGAGCAGCAGGATCCATCGAACCATAGACCTGATAACCGACAACCCCAACGCTATCCGTGTCCGGTTCCCAGGAGAGACTGATCGAATTGAATTGGGACCCGGCTGCGGCGAGCCCAGCGATAGGACCTGGAATTTGGGTGTCGGCAAAAGGCGCCACTTCGGAGGTCGCTTCATAATGGGCAGCCGTCCAGACCGACGTTCCAGTGAGCCCGGTAAGCGGGACCAATCGTACATTAATAGCTTGCTTACCGCGCGTGAGATCACCTGAGATGTCGAAAGGATCATCCAGCCAGCGGGAATCGGGATTATTCCATGGCTCCATCCAGGTGCCCGCCAAGGTCCCATCGATATAAACGTTGGCGGTCTGGTAGGAGAGATTCTGGTCTGAGACACGCGTGAGTCTCACGCCGTTGTTTGCAGGATTAATTGCCATCTGAAAGTTGATCGCACTCTCCCCGTTCCTTTCCCTCTCTCCCGTTTACTTGCATTTCGTTTCGCGCTAGCTTACGCGCTCTCGTGACCCACAATGGCTAAGGTCTATATCAAAACCTATGGTTGCCAGATGAACGAGCGCGACTCCGAACAAGTCGCGCAGATGCTCATTGCCCGAGGCCATGCCATTACTGCAAACGCGGAAGACGCAGACGTCGTTCTGCTCAACACCTGCAGCGTTCGGGATTTGGCCGAACAGAAGGCGCTCGGCAAAATCGGCATGCTCGGCTCGCTATCGCGGCAACGCCCAGTGGTTTACGGATTGCTTGGATGCATGGCACAGAGCCGGGGCTCTTCACTGCTTAAGGACGTTCCTCACCTCGATTTAGTCGTCGGCACTCAGAAATTTCATCGGGTCGCCGAATATGTCGAACAAGCACTGAACCGAAAAGCCGCGCAGCGTTGGGATGACGTACGTTTTTCCATTGTTGATGTGGACGAGGAGACCGGCTCGCAGAGTACCATTCGCGACCATCTCCTGAGGCCGCAAACGGCGAGCGCTTTCGTCTCAATCATGCAGGGATGCAATATGCATTGTTCTTTTTGTATCGTGCCATCCACTCGAGGGGAAGAACGCAGTCGCCCAATCAATGAAATTGTCGCCGAAGTGGAGCAGTTGGCGGCACGCGGAGTTAAGGAAGTGACCTTGCTCGGTCAAATCGTCAACCTGTACGGACGACACGAATTTCCTAAGATGGACGGTAAAAGTCCGTTCGTGCAATTACTTGAGGCGGTACAGGAGGTACCGGGAATCGAGCGTATCCGCTTTACCTCACCTCATCCGATCGGTTTTCGTCAAGATCTGATCGAAGCTTTTGGCCGCCTACCAAAGTTGGTAGAACACGTTCATCTTCCGCTGCAATCTGGATCCGATCGAATTCTGCGAGCGATGCGGCGGACCTATAATCGCGACAAATATCTGGATTTAGTCGACCGCATTCGGGCGACTTCGCCCGATATTGCAATCACTACCGATATTATTGTGGGCTTTCCGGGCGAGACCGAAGATGATTACCGCGAAACTTGTGAGCTCGTTGAACAGGTTGGTTTTGATAACGCCTTTGTTTTCAAGTATTCACCGCGAAGAGATACCGTCGCCGCTGAGTTCGGCATGCAGGTCGCCGAAACGATTAAAGAAGACCGGAATCACGCTCTTTTGGAGGTGGTAAACTCCTGGGCGAAACGACGCGGTGAAGCGTTGGTTGGCCGGCAGGTCGAAATTCTTTGTGAGGGACCGAGTAAGACCAACCCAGAGCGTTTAATGGGGCGTACCCGCGGAAACAAAATCGTAGTATTTGAAGGTTCGCCGCGTCACGTCGGACAGCTTCTCCCGGTGCGGATACTTCGTTCGACCGGATATACCCTGTACGGAGATCCCGCTATCCATTCTAATTAATCGCTTCATGGATTACCCGCCACGCATCTACGATTTCACTCTCCACGTTGTCGGCCTCATCGTCGGCGCAGCGCTGATCGTCGGACATTTGTATGCGTTGCTGCGGACCGGTGAAACCCAGAGATGGTTGATCAGCCTTCCCCGCTCAAAATCGGCAGGAATCGGAATCCTGGCCCTTGACGCCGTATGGTGCTTCTGGTTGGTCTCTAGCGTCGATCTAGAGGAATTTGGCTGGTTGCGAGTTTATCTCCAGGTAGCGGTACCGGTATTGTTCATTCTTACTGTCTTATTCGTCGAAGAATTTCTGGCGGCACGTGCACTAGGTATTCTGGCAATGCTGGTGGCCGAGCCTATTTTGTCGGCGGCGTTTCTTCGATCGGAGGGTTCCCGGCTGTTGCTGGTAGTCCTCGCTTATATCTGGCTAACGCTCGGGATGTTCTGGGTTGGTAAGCCGTATCTTTTGCGCGACCAAATCAATTGGATTACAAAATCGCTTTTTCGTTGGCGAGCGCTCGGCGGTCTGGGAGTACTCTGGGGTGCATTGGTTTTCTCGCTCGCGCTGTTCGCCTACTAAGTTGCGGGTTGCGGGTTACAAGTTGAGCTTTGGGCGACCATCATATTTCCGATTCCCACTCAGACCTTCACATACAATAATAACGGTATATTTTTATGTTGCTATACCTTTGCGGCCTGCTAGGATTCCGGAATGGCGAGAGTGAATGATTTTCCGGATTTCGACGCGTTCAAAGCATGCCGAGCCTTTGTTCGCGAAACCGGACTGTTAGTGCGAACTCCTTCGTTCGCCCCAAATCGAAGTTTGGCTAATCAGATGGAACGGGCATCGATCTCTGTCCTTTCGAATTTCGCTGAAGGATACGAACGCGATGGGAATGCGGAATTCATTCAGTTTTTGAGCGTTTCCAAAGGCTCTGTGGGCGAGCTACGAGCACAATTGATCTATTCCCTCGACATCGGACTGGTTCTACAATCCAGGTATGAGGAATTGGACATCATGGGTATTTCGGCGGGCGGGCTGAGTCGTTATCTGGCAGGTTCCGAAAAGCGCGGACGAAAATATGACCGTCGACCTAAGACAGCCAACAAGAGGTAAGTCTATGAGTGAACGGTGGGATGGAATGCGCCAACCCCCAACCTGCAACTTGTAACTCGCAACCCGCAACTTGTAACCGGTCCCTACAGCTCCAAAATTTTCGGAAACTTCGATAAGACTCTGAAACCGTTTTCTGTTACTAATCCGTCGTCTTCGTGGCGCA
The DNA here is from genome assembly GCA_035601575.1 of Chthoniobacterales bacterium. Taxonomy (GTDB): domain Bacteria; phylum Verrucomicrobiota; class Verrucomicrobiia; order Chthoniobacterales; family JAFAMB01; genus DASTDH01. The sequence goes on along the minus strand of DATNNZ010000532.1, from coordinate 30,379 downwards.
CCCCGCCGACAGTTGGAAGATAAAGGCCGGGTTCCACTGTGAAGACTTGACCCTTCTTGAATTCGGTGGCGGCGATCCGTGGCGATTCATGAATTTCTAATCCGAGGCCATGACCGAGACCATGAAAAAAGCCGGTCCACCGGCCTTCGCGGACTTCGGTCGGGAACCCGCGATCCGTGAATAAGTCGGACACCTCTTTCTGGAGCTCTTGTCCGGAAACACCGGGGCGAATCTTTTTCAAGGCATGTTCTTGACCTTCCAGGACAGTGTGCCAAAGGCGTTTTTGAGCTTCGCTTGCTTTTCCGCGCAAGACGGTTCGGGTGATATCACCGTAATAACCGGTATCGGCAGCTCGTGGAAAAACATCGAGAATGATCAGTGAATTTGCCGCGAGTGGCCCGGAACCGCGGTGATGGGGATCGCAGGCCTGATCCCCACCGGCCACGATCGTGTTCGTCGGTAGCCCACCGGCCCGAAGAATGGCGCACTCGATCTCCGCACGTAGTAATTCGGAGGTGAGCCTTTTACCGCTCCAAAAAAGCTTACGCCCGGGCTTGATTTCTGATGCCCGAAGAACCTCTTCAGCCCTGGCCAATCCTACTTCAGCCAATGCGATCGCCTGTTGAACCTGCTTGATTTCCTCGTCGCGTTTAAATTCGCGCTGCGAATCGAATAAACCGGAAATCGGCTCTAGCTTAATTCCACTCACGTTTAGCGCATGGGCTAGACCGAGTGGAAAATCGCGCGGTACCGCAGCGCGCCTGACCCTGCGTTGCCGTAAAAATCGTTCAATCGTCTGTTCGATCGTTGGCTTCTTTTTCAAGCGCTTCTCCAGGGGACGCTGAATCAAAGAAAGGGAAATCACTTCATCCACTTTCGCTTCCCGGCGACCGCGATCGATTTCCAGATCGGAAAGCAGTATGCTTTTTTTGCCGTTCTGCTCCAGATACAAGAATGGATCTGGCACAAAGAATCGAGTGGCGTAGAGCATATCGGCCGAGGACTCACTAGCAGCATAGATCAATCGGGGAATCGAATTTTTTGGCATGGTGCAGCGATATCCTTCGAGCGTGAACTGGCCGAAAGTCAACGGAGAAATCTATGGGTTAGAACGAGGAACCATGAGTCCCTTGTGACTCAAGAGCCTGACTTTGCCGCCGCCCCCCCTCGGCGAGGTAGCTAGGTGCCGATCGCTTGACAAAGAGACTGGCTCGCGCTTTGTCTTAAGCTCCCTTCCAGAAATGGAAGGTCCGCAATGACCTCCATATGATTAACGTTGAGAAGCTGACCAAGAGTTTCGGTCCGAAACTCGCAGTCGACCACATCACGTTTACCGTTGCCAAAGGCGAGGTCCTCGGGTTTCTCGGACCTAACGGCGCCGGTAAATCGACTAGTATGCGGATGATTACCGGATACCTACCACCAAGCGAAGGAACAGTAACGATCGGCGGGTTTGATATCTCGGAGAATCCACTGGAAGCCAAGCGTCGCATTGGATATTTACCCGAAAACGCGCCGATCTACAGCGACATGTCGGTGGCGGGCTTTCTTAGTTTTTGCGCCGAGATGCGAGGATTATATCGGGCGGCTAAGGCCGAAGCCATCGAGCGGGTCGTTGAAATGTGTTTCCTGAACCGAGTAATGCAACAAAGTGTCGACACGTTGTCGAAAGGATTTCGGCATCGCACCTGTCTCGCCCAGGCATTGATTCATGATCCAGAAGTCTTGATTCTGGATGAGCCAACCGACGGTCTTGATCCCAATCAAAAACACGAGGTCCGATCGTTGCTTCGACGTCTGGGCACGGATAAAGCCATCATCTTTTCGACCCACATCTTGGAAGAAGTAGAAGCTGCCTGCACCCGTGCCTTAATTATCGACCAAGGCGCCATCGTAGCAATCGGAACGCCCCAAGAGCTGAAGGCGCGGTCGCCGGCGGCGGGCAACATCGTCGTTACTGTGAACGGAGCCGAGAAGCAGTCGCTCGTTTCTCAATTGGAATCGCTGGCCACCGTTTCGCAGTGCGAGTTTTTGTCCGCAGGCGACAACCGAGTAACGCTTCGGCTAACGCCGAAGGGGCAAGTCCTGCCTGAGCTCGTTGCCTTAGCTGGCCGAAATAGCTGGAAAGTCGAGAACATTCAAATCGACGAAGGCCGGCTCGACGATGTTTTCCGGGCCATCACGCTGCCTGATACCAAAACCGCCGCATGAAGACGATTTGGACTATCACAAAACGGGAGCTCTGGGCCTATTTCACGTCCCCGGTTGCATATGTCTTCATCGTTATCTTTCTCTTGTTGGCCGCCGCATTCACTTTGCTGGTCAGTGGTTTCTTTGAACGCGGGGTGGCTGACTTGATTCCTTTCTTCTTCTGGCATCCTTGGCTTTACCTCTTTCTCGTTCCGGCAGTGGGCATGCGTCTTTGGGCAGAAGAACTCCGCCTGGGCACAATAGAGTTGCTACTGACCATGCCAGTTACGCCGTGGCAGGCGATTCTCGGAAAATTTTTGGCGAGTTGGATGTTTCTCAGCATCGCGCTGGCCCTCACTTTTCCTTTGGTAATAACCGTAGCGTATCTCGGCCATCCAGACTTTGGTCGAATCGCCTGCGGGTATATCGGCAGCTTCCTTTTGGCCGGCGCATTTCTTTCGATCGCGTCCCTTACTTCGGCACTGACGCGAAACCAGGTGGTGGCTTTTATCCTAGCTGTGGCTATCTCCCTTCTGCTGATCCTGTGCGGATGGCGACCGATAACCGATCCACTCTCGGCTTGGGCCCCGGCTTGGCTAGTTGACGCAGTCACCTCCGTTGGAGTCATGACCCATTTTGACAGCATCCAACGAGGAGTGGTTGACAGTCGCGACCTGCTATTTTTTATCAGCGTCATCCTCTTTTCACTCTTCACTACGAGCGTAATCCTCCGGGCTCATCGCACGTAAAAACTAAATGAAAAAGGTTGTAGAGAATTGGCTTTTTTCCGTTGTCGGCGTCGTAGCTCTGTTGATCATACTCGTCGCGTTGAACGTATTGGGAAACTTCATCAAACTCCGTTGGGATTTGACCGAGAACCATTCATACACCTTGTCGCAGGGCTCGCAACGAATCGTGCAGAAGCTTGATACTCCGGTAGAGATTCGCTTCTATTATAGTAAGGATAATGCCTCGACGCCGGTCTATCTGCGCACCTACGCCCAGGAAGTCGAAGATTTACTCGCGGAATTTCAGCAGACGAGCCACGGCAAAATCAAGATCGTCAAACTCGACCCTAAACCCGACTCGGATGCCGAAGACTCAGCCAGACTCGACGGTGTAGAAGGACAGACGGTAAATCTCAGTGATAAAGTCTACCTAGGGCTCGCGGTAAGTTGCCTCGATGCCAAGACGGCGATCCCATTTCTCAGTCCGGGCCGCGAGTCGTTGCTTGAGTACGATGTCTCTCGAGCCATTTCCAGCGTGGCTAATCCCAAAAAGGCGGTCATCGGCGTAATGAGCGCCCTACCGGTACTCGGACGGAATAGTCCAATGATGATGATGCAGCGGCAGCAAGGCAGCGCGCCATGGGTGTTCGCGCAGGAGTTGAAGGAAAACTACACCGTCCGAGAAGTGCCGCTTACTGCTGATAAGATCGACGATGATATCTCTGTTCTCCTGCTTTGCTACCCAAAAGGGATTACCGACTCAGCTCAGTACGCAATTGATCAGTTTCTCCTGCGCGGCGGCAAGATGGTCGCTCTACTCGATCCGTTCTCGTTTGTCGATTTTCAAATGAGTGGCCAAGCCGGGATGATGGGAGGCGAAGGTTTTTCCGCCTCCCTCGACAAACTCCTCAAAGCCTGGGGCATCAATTTCACATCAAATCAGGTCGTGGCGGATCCGGCCTTTGCAACCAAGATTCAGCGTGAATCTAACGTGGTTCAATCGGATCCGAGTGTTTTATCGCTGACCGCCGATGCTATCAACCGCAGTGATCCACTGGGCGCCGCGTCGAATGATGTGCTGTTTCCATTTGCCGGCGCCTTTCTCGGTACACCCGCTGCCGGCCTGAAGGAAGAAGTTCTCATTTCCTCCTCCGAACAGAGCAGTCTGATCGATGCGGTGACTGTGCAGATGGGATCGGACGCGGTCCGCAAAGCGCTCAAGCCCGCCCACACGCGCTATCCGCTGGCAGTCCGTCTGACTGGAAAATTCAAAACCGCTTTTCCTGATGGCAAGCCGGCGGCATCTCCAGCGGAATCCCCAAATCCCTCCGCGACTCCCACCCCCACTCCTTCGGCTAGTTCAACGTCAGCACCGCTAAAGGAAGCTACGAATGAAGGCGTGGTCGTATTAATCGGAGATGCCGATTTTGCGTTCGACACTATCGCCGGAAACGAACAGCAGGTTCTCAATCAAACGGTGTTTTCTCCGACTAACGGAAATTTGAACTTTATCGAGAGCAGCGTCGAGATGTTGGCCGGTGACTCCAATCTCATGTCTATTCGGAGTCGCGCCTCCGCTAACCGACCATTCCTGGTTGTCAACCAGATGGAGGCAGCGGCAGAGCAACGTTACCAGAGCAAAATTGATGAGCTCGAAAATAGCATCGCCCAAACCAAGCAGAAGTTAGCCGCTCTGCAGAGCACCAACCCGTCCGACCAAAAGACGGTCCTTTCTCCTCAACAACAGGCTGAAATCAAGAAGTTCCGGGAGAATGAAGCGAAATCCGATAAAGAACTGAAGCAGGTGCGCAAGGATTTGAGACAAGAAATCGACTCCCTGCAAAACACTTTGAAGTGGATCAATATCGCCGCCGTGCCGTTGCTCATCACGTTAGCCGGCTTGGGATTCGCGATATTTAAGCGTCAAAGTCGCGCCGCTCGATGAAACGAAAACAGGTTTATCTGCTGCTTGGCATCGCCCTGGTGCTAACGATCGCGGGAACAATTTTCCAGATGAGCCAATCCTCAACCTGGAAAGGAGAAACCGGTGACCGGGAAATTTATCCCAATTTAGCGGTCAATGATGTCACTAAGGTCCGGGTACAAACCGGGAAAGAAAACCTGACCCTGCAAATCTCCGGGGACATCTGGCAGGTCGCGGAACGATATGGATATCCAGCTGACTTTGCCAAGATTCGGGAACTACTGCGCTCACTTTGGGAATTGAAATATGTGCGGGCATTGGAGGTCGGACCATCTCAATTGGGAAGGCTTCAACTGCTTCGGCCTGGTCAGGGTGATCAGTCGGGCACTGAGATCGAGCTACTTGGTACCGGTGACAAAAAGATCGCCACGCTTACCCTTGGAAAGAAGCCGTCAACCAGTGAAAGCGCTCTCGGTTCGGGACGTTTTGCTGCTAATCCGGATAAAAAAGATCAGGTGTACCTGATCGACGAAACATTTCCGACTCTCGATCCATTGAATCCGAGTACCTGGCTGAACAAACAATTTATTGATACCCAGAAGCTGCGGTCGGTAGTCCGGGGTAGCGTCGGCAACGCTTCCGGCTGGAAAGTAAGTCGGAAAGATGAGCACGCGGATTGGGAACTTCAAGAGGTTGCTGCCAATGAGAGGTCGGAGAAAGAAAACGCCAATCCGCTCTCCTCTCTTTCCATTTCCGTGCAAGACGTTCGTCCGGAGAATTCGCCCGTTAGCGAGACTGGCCTCCAGCAACCGCTGGAGGTTGAGTTAGATACGTTCGAAGGCTTTCACTACCGGTTGGAAATCGGCGGCGCGGGTCCGGAACAAACTCACTTTGTCCGTGTGAAGGTGAGCGCAAATTTTCCCCAGGCGCGGACGCCAGGTGCCAATGAAACTCCGGAGGAGAAAACGAAAAAGAACGATGAGTTCAACCAGCAGTTGGAGCAATGGAAAACACGGTTGGCCAACGAACAGAAGCTAGAACACTGGATTTTTCTCGTCAGCGATTGGAGCTTGGATCCGCTGCTGAAAGCGAGATCCGATTTTGTGAAGAAGACGGAGCCTTCTCCGACTCCTCAAGCATCATCACCCGGTCCGGCCATGGTTTCGCCTACTCCAGCCGATACTCCGCATACTGATCTCTCGCCGAGTCCGCACGCGACGGCAACGACGACCGCTACGCCAAAGAAAAAGACGGAATGAATCTGGCCAGAAGCCCAAGATGATCGCAGAGTAGGCGCAACGCGATGACGTTGAAACCTTCGCCTCAAAACGGTTTTTATAATTCATCCGACCTTGAGTCGCTACATCCTCGGGAGCCGGACGATTTTCGTTCCCCTTTTGAGGTTGATCGAGATCGCATCATTTACAGTTCCGCGTTTCGGCGTTTGCAAGCCAAAACCCAGGTGTTTGTTTCCGGTGAATTTGATTTCTATCGGACGCGACTGACCCATTCCTTGGAAGTGGCGCAGATCGGCCGCTCAATCTGTTCTTTCTTGCAGAAAAGCTCTGCTGTTATAGGGACCGATTTTTTTATCGATCCGGACCTAGTTGAAGCCGTTTGTCTGGCTCATGACCTGGGCCACGCTCCATTTGGCCATGCCGGCGAACGAACGTTGCATCAACTGATGCTCCAATATGGCGGATTCGAGGGTAATGCACAGAGTCTGCGCATTATAACCGAGACCATTTATCCCGGAGGTTCCGCGCGCCGCGGAATGAACCCCACCCGTGCCTTTGTGGACGGGATCCTTAAATACAAACGCTTGCTCAGAGAAACGCCGGACGCCCGTAATCACTTTATTTATAACGGACAGGAGTTTCTGCGACGTTTCGTTTGCGATGGAAACGAGCTTCTTGGCGTTGAGGACTGGAACCGGTTTCGCTCTTTAGAATGCGAAATTATGGATTGGGCAGACGATACCGCCTATTGTCTAAATGATTTGGTTGATAGTATTAACGCGGGCTTTCTCCGCAGCGAACGAGTCGAGGCCTGGGCGAGCCAACGAGGTTTAAGCGCGGACGAACTTCAACATGCTGAAACTGTGATCGCAGCGATCAAGGACCGAAAAGCAGAAGCGAGATTTAGCCGGAAAATCGGTACCTTCATTCGCGCCACCGAGCTAAGAGAGCGCAACGGACCACTGTCGTCCTTTAGTAACCGCTATCGCTTTACACTATTTATCGATCCGGCGGTTCGCGCAGAAGCGGATCTCTACAAGAAATTGTCCCATGATTTAGTTTTCGATCATTCGCAACTGCACCAGTTGGAACGAAAAGGTCGCGTGATCCTGGAAGGAATTTTTACTGCGTTATGTGAAAGCTATCTAACCGCTAAGGACTCAGGTCTACGTCTTTTGCCGGAGGCATTTGATCAGATTGTGCGCAATCAAGGATCCCTCGAAGGCAGGGCAAGAGTTCTGTGTGATTACGTCGCCGGGATGACTGACGGGTTTGCGGTCCGAACCTACAAGAGGCTTTTCGATCCCGGATTCGGATCGATCCTTGATTGGGCCTGATTCTTCAGTGGGATCAAGGGTAGTTCATTCTGTCTGGTTGGAGAGCGCTAAGAGTATCCGTCACAGCAAGCACCGAATTCAGATTCAGCCGGCATTTTTGCTAAGGGGTAGCCTGCCGAACAGTGTGAACCAATATCTGAAGAATTCGGCACAAGCTGTGAATAAGTCGGATTACTCCATGGTGGTTCCAGCTTGTTCGTGCATGTTGGTGCAGCACGGGGTAGTTGTTCACATGATCGAACCGGCTGCGGTTCTATTGCTGAAGCCTCTTGCCGGATGAGAATCATAGTTGTCCACACGTAGATGATTATTAAACTTGGGTCATTATGGAATAAGCAGAACTCATCAGTGTGTGAACAACCTTGGAAAGAGGAACGCGACGGCTCAAGGTAAGCGAAACCGTTGTTGCCATGTATAAAAGCGAATCAATGAAAGTCTTGCTTGCGGAAGACGAAAAAAAGGTCAGTCATTTTATCCGCAAGGCTCTGAGAGAAGCCGGTTATGAGGTCGAAACGGCCTACGATGGAAACCAGGCAATGGACCAAGCGGGCAAGCAAACCTTTGATGTCATCATCCTTGATATCATGATGCCGGGTAAGGATGGGCTAGCTGTATTGCGACGGTTGCGGGAAGAGAAAAACGCGACGCCGGTGCTGTTGCTGACTGCACGCGGCGAGGTTTCCCAAAGAGTGGAAGGGCTGGAGTTGGGAGCAGATGACTATTTGGCCAAGCCTTTTGCGATGCGCGAATTGGTCGCGCGGGTAAATGCGCTCGGTCGGCGAAGCAGTGGTGACCGGGCGACCACGTTGCGAGTGGCCGATTTGAGCATGAACTTGCTGACTCGCGACGTCGCGCGCGGAGGACAGAAAATTGATTTGGCGGTGCGAGAGTTTGCTTTACTGGAATTTCTCATGCGGTACCCTGGTCGCGTTCTCTCACGGACGAGCATTTGTGAGCAGGTCTGGGATTACCACTTTGATACCGGTACCAATGTGGTCGACGTCTACATTAATCGGCTGCGACGTAAGATCGACGATTTTCACGAAGTAAAACTGCTGCAAACAGTCCGAGGTGTTGGGTATATTCTTAAAGGTCCCGAATGAAACGTTGGCCACTCAGCACGAAGCTCACCGTCTGGTCGATGCTCTTGGTCGGTATCGCTGTGGTATCGTGTGCGATCGGTACGGGGTTTTACCTGAAGCGCGCGCAGACCGACATGCTCGATACTGAGCTGAAGGGAGAAGCAAAATATTTCTTCACACAGTGGGAAGATCGCGCCCGGCTTTCGCAGTCGGAACGACTGGGTAGGATTAAAGAATTAATTCCGTACTCGGCGAGCAAGCGTCTAATCGAAATCCGAGATTTGGGAAGACGCTTGCTATATCGCTCTTTTGAAAACCCAAAGGTGTCCTTGCCGGTCTCAACTTTGGGCATGCGAACGGCCAAGCTTCACCGGAAGAACTATCGGCTTGGGACGTTTCAAAAGGATGAGCTTATCCTGAGCCTGGCGGGAGACATGCAAGACATCGAGGAGGACGCAGGCTCTCGAGCGTTAGCGGTGTTAGGGATTCTCCCTTTTATGTTGGTGGTAACCGGGTTTGGCGGCTGGTGGATCGCACGGACCGCCCTGGCCCCGGTTTCGGCCGTAGCGGAAGCGGCCGAAAAAATTACTGCTCAACGTCTTGATGCGCGACTGGACGAGCCACCGGTTGATGATGAAATCGGTCGTCTGACGCGGGTCTTGAATGAGATGTTTACCCGATTAAATGAAAGTTTTCGTCAAACCGAGAGGTTTAGTGCAGATGCGTCGCACGAACTTAAAACACCTCTTACTGTTCTGCGGAATAGTATCGAGGATCTGTTGGAATCGCCGACACTGGGAGAGAACGACAGGCAGGGCGTCGCCGGCCTGTTAGAACAGACCCGACGCTTATCCGCAATAACCGAGAGCCTACTGCTGTTATCGAGAGCGGATGCTGGACGCCTGCAATTGGATTTAACCTTGGTGGACGCCTGCGAAATCATCCGGGCTTGCGCGGAAGACGCCGAAATCTTGGCGGAAGAACATGGCATCACGATCGAAAGAAATCTGCCGGAGAGCATCATGGCCGGAGTCGATGCCGGACGGCTGAATCAGATCCTTTGGAACCTGCTCGACAACGCAATCAAATATAACGAACCAAATGGAAAGGTGGGAATTCGAGCAGGAACAGATTCGGTGCAAAAACTGGTCTGGATCGAGATCGGTAACAGCGGGCCGGGCGTTCCCGCGGCCCTAGTCCCGCAGCTATTTGAACGCTTTTTCCGGAGTGACCCGCGAGGAGTCAGGGACGGCCACGGCCTTGGCTTGAGCCTCTCTCGAGAGCTGGCTCGGGCTCATGGCGGTGACGTGATATTGATCTCTTCTCGTGCAGGTTGGACCGTATTTCGGGTGACGTTGAGATTAGTTGTGCTGCGCGCAAGGACGGGCACCACGCAGTCCGGTGCGGATCGGGTGCCTGCAGGAACGACTCGACGAAGTGCGCACGCAACGGAGTCTTAGGAGTACTGGAATGGGACTCATAAGTCTATCAGACTCAGGGGTCCTATGTGCCTCGCTCCCGATGAAGGCGCAAAGACTAAATATGGATCGCTTCGCCGAAAGCGGCGCCGGCCGCTTCATGCACTGTTTCGCTGAGGGTCGGGTGAGCGTGAATAGTAGCCTCAATTTCTTCGTAGGTGGCTTCCAGCTTCATAGCGAGTCCAAGTTCGGCGATAAGCTCCGTTGCTTCGGCTCCGACAATATGCGCTCCCAAAATTTCGCCGTGCGGCTCACCGACCAGTAATTTAATGAATCCTTCAGGTTCCCCAGCCGCTAGGGCCTTCCCGTTGGCCGAAAACGGAAATTTGCCGAGCTTGAATTGAAGTCCCTGTTCCTTGGCGGCTCGTTCAGTAAGGCCGATGCTGGCCACCTGAGGCTGGCAATAGGTGCAACCCGGGAATTCCTTCAAGCGCTGTGGCCGGAAGCCTGTGGTGAAAATGCCTTCTACCGTCTGGATTGCTTCCCACATGGCAACATGAGCGAGCCAGGGCGGTCCAATGACATCTCCGGCGGCGAAGATACCAGGAACGTTGGTCTGGTAGCGATCGTCGACCGAAATAAATCCTTTCTTATCGAGAGTGATGGGCACCCCAGCCGGTATGACTGGGCTCACACCGATAGCGATCAACGCGCAGTCGCCTTCCAACTCTTGGGCTTGTTTTCCTTCGATGCTCACACGGACCTGTCCTTTTTCAATCTTGGCGGCACCGACTTTGGTATTGGTAAAGATCTTAATCCCCTGTTTGGAGAGTGACTTCTCAAGCGCCACGCTGATTTCGGTATCTTCCACGGGCAAAACGTTGGGGAGCATTTCGACGAGTGTCACCTCGGTTCCGAAGGCATTGAAGAAATAGGCAAACTCTACTCCGATGGCGCCGGCCCCGATTACGATCAGTCTCCTCGGTTGAGGATCGATGATCATGGCATCATGGCTGTTGACGACGGTCTTGCCATTAATCGGTAGCCCCGGCATTTCGCGGGACGCAGCGCCGGTCGCGAGCAGGATATGGTCCCCCTCGGCAGTCTCTTCTTTGGCGTTGCGATCCTTGTAGGTGACTTTCCCAGCGGCCGGAATAGTCGCTTCGCCGCGCAGATAGTCGATCTTGTTTTTTTTGAAAAGGAATTCGACGCCGCCCGCCAGCTTATCCGCTACGGAACGGCTTCGAGAAATGATCTTGGGCCAATCGTACGAAAGCTTTTCAAAGCGGAATCCGAACTCGGCCGCCCGCTTTTGCATGAGCTGATAGAGTTCCGCGTTGCGCAGTAACGATTTAGTTGGAATGCAGCCCCAATTCAGACAGGTTCCGCCGGCTCTTTCTTTTTCTACACAGGCCACCTTTTTGCCCAGTTGAGCCGCGCGAATGGCGCCGACGTAGCCGGCGGGCCCGCCGCCCACAACGATCAAATCATATTTCATAAAGTAGTTTTTGGCAGGACACCCTCCTGCGTGTCCGGTTACCATTTATTTCCGGTAGGGATGCACTGCTGTGCGTCCGCGGACCGGCGGGAGCCGGTCCCTACCGGGTTCACGGACGCGCAGCTACCGGCTTAGATCAACATCAACGCAGGTGTTTCCAAGAGCCGCTTTAATTCAGCGAGCAAGTGTGCCCCGATCGCCCCATCCACCACGCGATGATCGCAGCTGAGTCCGAGGACGATGCGTTGCCCCGCAACAATTTGGCCTTCAGTGTTCACCACCGGCTTAGGGACAATCGCGCCGACCGAGACAATCACCGATTGAGGAGGATTAATGATCGCGAAAAACTGTTCAACCCCATATCCGCCCAAATTTGATACGGTGATTGTCCCGCCTTGATATTCTTCGGGCTTGAGTTTCTTCGAGCGAGCGCGGGCCGCCAAATCTTTTATCTCGGCACTGATCTGGCTCAGGCTTTTGCGTTGGGCTTCTCTGATCACTGGTGTGACCAGGCCCTCGTCAATGGCCACGGCGCAGGCGAGTTGAACGTCTGCGTACTGAATGATTGCGTCACCGGCAAATGCTGCGTTGGCTTGTGGCACGCGGGCGGCTGCTACGGCGGTCGCTTTGAGAATAAAATCGTTGACGGTGATCTTCGGTAAGCCGGCGGCCTCAGCCGCGCTATTGATCTGTTGGCGCAACGAGATCAATGGCTGCGCGTCGATCTCCGCCTGCAGGTAAAAATGGGGGATAGTGGTTTTCGATTCCAGGAGCCGATTGGCGATCGTCCGGCGCATGCCGGAAAGTGGAATGCGTTGACCAGTCTGGAGCGCTTCCGGTTGAGGAGCCGTTTTCGGGTGCTCGGTAATTTTTGGCTCGGTCTTAGCGACCGAGAGTACATCGCTGCGAACGATGCGACCACCGGGACCGGAACCAGAGACTTGACGTAATTCGACACCGAGTTCAGCGGCGACCTTGCGAGCGAGCGGCGACGCTTTGGGACGCGACTGAGACGTTTCCCCGGACGGCGCGGATTGCTTTGGGCTCTCGGGAGCTACTTCTGCAGCCGATTGAACCGGCTCTTTGACCGAAGCCTTCTTTTCGGGTGTAGACGGCTCCCCGGCTGTCTCTTTTTCTTTTTTTTCGACGCTGACTTTTTTTGATCCGTTTTGCGGTTTGGGTGCCTCTTCTCCCTCTCCGGTGAGAATGGCCAGCTTTTGCCCCACTTCGACTTTCTGGCCCTCTTCGACGTAAACTTCCGCTAAAGTGCCCTCATCGAATGCTTCCATTTCCATTGTGGCCTTGTCCGTCTCGACCTCAGCGATGACATCACCAACTTCAACGGAATCTCCGACCTTTTTAATCCAACGAAGAAGAGTCCCCTCCGTCATCGTGTCGCTGAGTTTTGGCATCTCAATAGTGATGGGCATAGTTCGCGTATGAGCTTAGCAGATTTCAAGAACCTTGCCGATCACTCGCTGCGGATCGGGTAACTGGCGTTTTTCGAGAGGAGGACTGTAAATCGCTGGAGCGTCGAGAGCTGAAACCCGGCCGATCGGAGCGTCGAGATCGTCAAATGCCTTCTCCTGGATGACGGCTGCCAACTGGGCGGCGATGCCGCAGAATGGCTTGTTTTCTTCGACAACAACCGCTCGATGTGTCTTTCGGACTGACTGCAATATAGTCTCTTCATCCAGCGGTCGAATAGATCGGAGATCAACCACTTCAACGCTTATGTCATGTTCGGCAGCCAGAAAGTCAGCGGCTTTCAGGCAGGTCAATACCGCGCGTCCATGAGCAATGAGTGTGACATGCTCGCCGGCACGTTTCACATCGGCGAGACCGAGAGGAATGAGGTACTCCGATTCTGGCACTTCCCACTTCTCGCCATAGAGCAGCGTGTTCTCCATAAACATGACGGGGTCGTTATCGCGGATGGCGGTCTTCAGAAGACCCTTTGCATCGTAAGCTGTTGCCGGGGTGACGACCTTTAATCCAGGATTGTTAGCGAGAAGATTTTCCGGGGTGTGGGAGTGAGTGGCGCCGACGTTCGTTCCGCCGTTAGCGGGTCCACGGATGACGATTGGCAGGTGAACCAGGCCACCTGACATGTAGCGGATGCAACCGGCATTGTTAACGATTTGGTCAAAGGAAACATAGGCGAAGCTCCAAAACATGAGCTCCATTACCGGCCGGAGGCCCAGCATGGCAGCCCCGATGCCCATTCCAATAAAGCCGGCCTCGCTGATCGGCGTGTCGACCACCCGCCGATCACCATGCTTTTTCCAGAGTCCCTCGGTAACCTTGTAGGCGCCATTGTACTGGGCGACCTCTTCCCCAATAACGACGACGTTTTCGTCGCGGAGAATTTCTTCATCGAGCGCCGTGCGAAGCGCTTCCCGGTAAGTAATTTCAGGCATAGCAGTAGTCAGTCATTGAAGAAGTGGGTCCCGCGAGTCCCTTCGGTCTGGTGGTCAATTTCCCAGTAGACGTCCTCAAAGATATCATCCAGGTCCGGGTAGGGACTTTCTTCGGCGAATTTGACGGCAGCGTTTGCTTCCTCCTTTGCTTTCTGATCCATTTCTTCGGCCTGCCCCTCTTTGAGAATGCCTTCATCCGTGAGACGCTTGGACCAGATCCGAAGCGGATCGTGTTTGCTCTTGTATTCTTCGATTTCCTCGGCCGTTCGATATTTCTTGGCGTTGGCATCGGCAACCGAGTGCCCGTAGTAACGGTAGGTCTGGATTTCTAATAGTGTCGGCTGGTATTCCCGCCGTGCTCTTTCCATCGCGACATGAGTCCGGGCGCGAACCTCATAAATGTCTTCGCCCCCAAACACATCCCACGCCATGCCATAAGCTTCGGCTCGCTCGGCCAGGGAACTCTTGAAAGCCGAAGAGCGCTTTTGGCTGGTACCCATCGAATAGCCGTTGTTCTCGATGATGTAGACGACCGGAAGCTGGAAGAGTGCAGCCAAGTTTAGCGATTCGTGAAAGGGACCTTGATTAATAGCGCCGTCTCCCAGGTAGCAAAGGCAGCAGCCCTGAAGCTGCTTGTATTTGAGGGCGTAGGCGATGCCAGCGCCCAAGGGAGTCTGCCCACCGACGATGCCGTGACCACCCCAATACCGCTTATCCGGCGCGAAGAAGTGCATCGAGCCACCTTTGCCCTTTGAACAACCGGTCGCCTTACCGAAAAGTTCGGCCATGCATTCATTCATGCCCATTCCGACCGCCAGGGCGTGTCCGTGGTCGCGATAAGCGGTGATGATGTGGTCGTTCTCGCCTAACAGAGAAACAGTGCCGACGGCTACGGCTTCTTGGCCCGAATAAAGGTGTAGAAAGCCTCCCATTCGGCCGAGGTTGTAATATTTGAGAGAGGTTTGCTCGAACCGGCGAATGCGATACATGTCTTGCAGGAACCGCAATTTGTCTTCATTGGTCAATTGCCGGTTGATAGCGGCAGCAACATCGGACGACTGATCAGCCACAGAATACATAGGAATAAGTTAAAAGGTTTGGCGTTCTTGCTGTGCAATTGAGGGAGTGGCTTCTCGGACGGAGGAACGGAAAGCGGACTGCGTAAGCAAAAAAACCGCTGTGAACAGAAAATCACTCACCAGTGTGTTTCGCAAAAAAAGGTAGGTAGGAGGAAAATTGGAGTGGCCGATGGTTAACGCTTGCAACCATCCGCCGAGCGTTTTCGGATAGATGACGACTGCAAGCGGTACCGACGAGTCGAAGAACCAATCGACTGTGTTGGTTACAAGATAAAAGAGCAGAGAGCCCGCGATTGCGCCGCCGAGCATCCAAAATGCTTTCCTCGTTTGTCTTCGATCCAACCAACGGCCGAGCAAAAGCAATACGCCGAAACAAAAATACCCGGAAAGCATCCGGGTATCTAAAAGTGGCACACGATAATGGGCGTTAATAAGTACGTGCGATACGGAGAGAGCAAGCAGGGGCCAGAGGTACGCGGCACGCCGATAAAGGAACGCGCCAGAGCAAAGGAAGATGGCGGCAACGGGAGAAAAATTCGCCCAGTTTACGGGCGAACCGGCCAACACATAAAGAAGCCGATAAAGAATGGCGCAAAGTGTCAGGATGATTCCAGGTAGCATGCCCGCGAAATAGATAGACGACCCTGTAACGAAATCAAAGTGAATTGAAAAATCAATGGCGACTCCACAATGGAGATAAAACAATTACAAAACATGTGCTGATAACGGTAGACCTGGCAGTCGGAGGGGGATTATTACCGGGATGGTTCCCGACGGGCGCCAGGGCTACCGGTGGCTCAGTTATACCTTCGCCTCGACGCCGAGACGCGCCGTGGTGCGAAGCGGCACGGTGCGGCAGTATGAACGTGATGGAGCGCTAAAGAATCACGAAGCTACGGTTAAAACTCGCCGATACCTCAAGAGTTTGAGGACTTGAGCAGACAAATGAAAGGCGTGCGAGTGCCAAATGGAATCCAGCAACTCGCTCAGCGCCAATTTTCGATCATCAAATGCAATTCGTCGATAAGACTATCGATTTTCTTCAAGTCCTTACGGCGCCCCTTTTCCGGTTTGATGTCGAGAGTTCGGCACAGAATAATCATGTCGCGGAGATCGCGAATTTTGCTGGCCGGAACCTGGGAACCATTATTTTGAGCTAGGGCAGCCTCTTTGATCTCTTTGAGTTCGGTCTCGATGCGCTGGGTATAAACGTCTAAGCAGGCCCGAAAAGACTTGCGGAGAATCTCTACCTCTTCGGCGAAAGACTTGACTGGGGAGATGTCCAAAGACTTAGCCATAGATGTAGTCCTAACTATTGTGCCGGAAAGTGCTTGCATTGTCACGCGAAAGAAAAAGAAGAAAAAAATGAATTTTCAATAATTGCTATGTGCGGCGTCCATCGGCGGGAGAAGATGGAGTGTCAAGAGCTTGCGCGCTGCATTTCCTTATTTTTACCAGGCAAGGCGCATTTGATCGTGGCGGGGCTTCCGGTTGGCCCGATTCGGTTCAGTGGCGCGCGAGAACGGAGGTAAACGGATCGGCGGGATTGGTTAGCACCGGCACGCAAGGGCCGCGGTGAGTGAAAGATCCGGCGCAGACGGAAGTTCCACGTGGAACTTTTTGGCGGTAGGGATGTGCTCCTCCGCGTCCGGTTCGGCGGTGCGTCCGATTGATCGGTAGGGATGAGCTTCTACCCGTCCAACGGTTAGGGATGCGGTACGGACCGCCAGGAGCCGGTCCCTACCGAAGATGGCAACCGCGATATTTGCCTGGCAGATTGGTTTCGACCTTTGCATTCGTTCGGTTCGGAAGTAAAATCACACCTTTTCTCCGTTTATGTGGACCTACCCACAGACATTTGATGTGATCGTGATCGGTGCCGGACACGCCGGGATTGAGGCGAGCGCCGCTGCGGCCCGGCTCGGCTGCGAGACGCTTTTGCTTACTCAGAACCTGGATACGATTGGACAAATGTCGTGCAACCCGGCGATCGGTGGTTTGGCTAAAGGTCATATGGTCCGTGAAATCGATGCGCTGGGCGGCTTGATGGCAGAGAATTGTGACGCGACGGGGATCCAATTTCGCATGCTCAATGCCAATAAAGGGCCGAGCGTGCGCGCACCGCGCGCCCAATGCGACAAGAAGGCTTATCAGTTTCGGATGAAAGCGCTACTGGAAGCGACACCGCGCCTGAGGCTTATGCAGGGCAACGTCGCCAAACTGCTGTGTACGCCGGATGGTATTGAGGGCATTGTAACCAATCTGGGTCTCGCCATCGGCGGCAAGAGTGTGGTTGTTACCACCGGCACTTTCATGCGGGGGCTGCTCCATGTCGGACAGCAGAATCAGACCGGCGGGCGCATGGGCGACTCCGTATCCACTTTGAGTGACAATCTCCGGGAGCTCGGGTTCGAGGTTGGACGTTTCAAAACCGGCACGCCTTGTCGGCTCAACGCCCGTTGCATTGATTTCAGCCGGTGCGAACGCCAAGATGGCGATGTACCGCCTCCACTATTTTCCTACGGCGAGGACGATTTTGACGCGGTTGACCAGCCATTTACCCTCAATCGGCGGACCGGCGGAGTGTTCCACGTGGAACAAATGCCTTGCTGGATCACGTATACGAACGAAAGAACGCACGAAATCATTCGAGAAAACCTCAGTCTTTCGCCGATGTACTCGGGCAAAATTGAAGGTATCGGCCCTCGTTATTGTCCCTCAATCGAGGATAAAGTGGTCCGGTTTGCGGATAAGCCGCAACACCAATTGTTCTTGGAACCTGAGGGCCGGCAGACCAGCGAGATCTACGTGAATGGCCTTTCGACCAGCCTGCCTTTCGAGGTCCAATACGCTTTTATCCGGTCGGTCCCGGGCCTGGAGAAGGCTGAGATCTTACGGCCCGGCTACGCGGTGGAATATGACTACTGTCCACCTACCCAGCTCGATCAAACGCTCCAGACGCGCCTTGTACCGGGACTCTTCTTCGCCGGTCAAATTAATGGCACTTCCGGTTACGAAGAAGCAGCTGCCCAAGGCCTGATTGCCGGTGCTAACGCCGCACTGAGAGTTCTGGAAAGGACGGCCTTTAGCCTGCAGCGAAGCGAAGCGTACATCGGTGTGCTGATCGATGATCTCGTGACCAAAGGAACCCAGGAACCGTATCGCATGTTTACGAGCCGCGCCGAATTCCGATTGCTGTTGCGCCAGGATAACGCTGATTTGCGTCTCACTCCTAAAGCGTTTGCCACCGGACTGATTGGTGCGGTGCCATGCCGCCGAGTGGCTATCCGCGAAACGGAGATTCGACAAGCAAAAGCACTCGCTGCTGCAACTCGCTATCAAGGCGTCCGGCTGGACCAATTGCTGAAACGTCCAGAGTTTACCGTCGGCCAACTCCCGAACGACCTGGTCAGGCAGTTTCCGCGATCGGTTTGGGAACAGGTTGAAACGGACTCTAAGTACGAAGGGTACATACGGAGGCAGGAAGACGCGATAACAAGGGCGGCACGAGCCGAATCGAAAGCGATTCCTCCCTCGATAAACTATGCCAATATCCTGGGTCTCCGGGCGGAAGCGCTCCAGAAGTTCAACAAAATTCGACCCGGCACACTCGGCCAGGCCGGTCGGATCAGCGGGATCACCCCGGCTGACATAGCTCTGCTTAGCATTTATTTGGAAAAAGTGTAACTTTGTGCTGCTCTACCGGGTTCTCGCTCTGTTGTCGATGGGCGAATCGCTGGGGACCTAGCTCACACCGGCCCATTGTGCGGTGTTGTTCGTTTCATCCGAACCCAGACTGGAAGGAACCGCTCTCTACCGATTCGCGGACGAGTTGCGCGGAATCCGTTCGAAAACTTTCACGAGGCACTTGACAACAGTTAGGAACCTAATATTTAAGGCAGTTAATCATGGCGGGCGGCGAACCAATCATCAAAGAATTGCCCCATTACGATGTATTGCTGCAGGAATCGCAACAGTACCCGGAACTCGATCCCTCCGCGTGCCTCACCTGGATGCATCTGCTAAAAACGGGAGATGAATTACTTGCATTGAACGATCAATTCCTCGCATCCCAAGGCGTACGCCCCGGCCGATTTAATCTTTTAATGATTGCCGGACATTGTGACGATCCCCCTAGCCCGGCTGAACTCGCGGATTGCACCGGAGTCACTCGGGCCACTGTGAGTGGACTCTTGGATGGTATGGAACGGGACGGATTGGTAGTCCGCGAGGTTGATCCGACAGATCGGCGGCATATTCAGGTACAGTTGACGAAAGAGGGACGAGCTCTACTAGACCGAATCCGACCGGCTTATTGCCGTTGGTTTTCCGAGTTGGTGGATTCGCTGACAGAAGCCGAGCGGCAGCTGCTAATCGTTTTGTTAGAGAAAATTCAACTCCAACTTGCAGCAGTCCGCTCGGAGGATAACCACCCCTCCAAAGCGGCTTAACCTTCGCCCTCTATGAAAAAATTCGTCAAGTATCTCGTCGCGATTGTGGTGATGATCGTGGTCGTCGCGCTCATTTACGGCGGACTGACCGTATTCAAGGTGAACCAGATCATGGGTTTCATGCAGATGGCTAAGTCGGGAGCGTTTGCGCCGCCGCCCACCGCCGTGACCACGAAGGTGGCCGAAAAGTCTCAATGGCAACCGACTCTTGAAACGATAGGCACAGTCATTGCAATCAACGGTGTTACCATCAGCACTGATCTGGCGGGAATCGTGAGCAAGATTGCATTCGATTCTGGGAGCCAGGTGAAAGCGGGCGATCTCCTTGTTCAACTGAACACTGACCAGGAACAGGCGCAGCTTGCGCAGGCCGAAGCGCAAAGGGACTGGACCCAAATTACCCTCACTCGAAACCAGGGCTTGCTCGAGAAAAGGACAGTTTCACAGTCGGACTTCGACAGTGCTACAGCACAATTTCATCAGGCGCAGGCCACGGTCGATCAAGACAAAGCGGTCATCGCTCGGAAAACACTGCGAGCGCCTTTCGCTGGGATCGTAGGAATTCGACAAATTAATCTGGGCCAATACTTGAATACTGGCGACCCGGTCGTCACCCTTCAATCTTTCGATCCGATCTACGTAAATTTTAGTTTGCCGCAACAAAACCTCAGCCAGATAACAGTGGGTCAGCCCGTGGAAATCACTTTGGATGCCTACGGCGAGAAGGTCTTTAACGGAAAGATCACGGCGATCAACTCGCTAGTGGACCAAAACTCCCGGAACATCCAGATCCAAGCCACGTTGCCCAATTCGGACACACTGCTTCGACCGGGAATGTTCGCTAAAGTGAAGGTAGTATTGCCGGAGGCTCAGGAGGTGGTGGCAATCCCGTCTTCCTCGATCCATTACGCGCCCTACGGTGACTCCGTGTTCATCGTATCGGACTTGAAGTCACCGGACGGCAAGAGCTACAAAGGCGTGAAGGAACAGTTTGTTAAACTTGGACAAAGCAAAGGCGACCTTACGGCTATTGTTTCTGGCTTGAATCCGGGAGACGAGGTTGTTACATCGGGTGTCTTTCGTTTGCGAAGTGGCGGAGCAATCATTGTAAATAACAAAACGGTACCAGGCAGCGACCTCTCACCAAATCCCTCCGACAGTTAATCCCGAACGAGACCTCGAACCCAGGACAACTCGATGAACTTTACGGATATTTTCATTCGGCGACCTGTTCTCGCGTGGGTAGTTAACATTCTGATCCTGCTCGGAGGCTTCCAGGCCCTCCGCAATCTGAATGTTCGCCAATACCCGAAGAGCGATATCTCGGTTATCACGGTGACTACGGCCTACTACGGCGCCAATGCTGACCTGGTGCGGGGCTTCATCACGACGCCGCTGGAACAATCGATCGCCAGCGCCGAGGGGATCGATTACATGACCTCGGAAAGTGTGCTCGGCACCAGCACGATCAGCGTACACCTCAAGCTGAATTACGACACGAACGCGGCGATGACCCAGGTGCAGACCAAGGTCAATCAGGTACGCAACCAACTGCCGCCGGCCTCCCAGTTGCCGGTAATTCAAATCGCATCGGTCGATAATCGGTTCGCATCGATGTATCTCAGTTTTTACTCCAAGGATTTGGACCGCAACCAGATCACCGACTATCTGACACGGGTCGTTCAGCCCAAATTGTCGGCAATCAACGGGGTTCAACAAGCCGAGATCCTTGGAGCTCGCGTTTTTGCCATGCGGATCTGGCTGAAGTCGGATCGCATGGCGGCTTTGAACATTTCGCCAACGCAAATACAAAACATTCTTCAGGCGAATAATTATCTTTCGGCGGCGGGTCAGACGAAAGGCTCGATGACCGCGATCAACTTAGTCGCGAATACCGACCTGCAATCGGTTGAGGACTTCAAACAATTGGCAATCAAGCAATCGAATGGTGCAATTGTCCGGCTACGCGACGTCGCCGACGTCGAACTCGGAGCTCAGAGCTACGATTCAGATGTACGGTTCTCGGGTAATACGGCAACTTTCATGGGCATCTTCGTTCTGCCGACGGCCAACGCCTTGGACGTAATCAAGTCGGTCAGGGCGGCGCTGCCGGAGATCCAGAAACAGCTCCCCACCGGCATGGAGTTGGACATACCGTACGATTCCACGGAATATATCAGCAGCGCGATCCATGATGTCACGGAAACGCTGATCGAGACGCTTTGCATCGTCGTGATCGTCATCTTCCTTTTTATGGGATCGCTTCGCGCCGTAATCGCCCCGGTTTTAGCCATCCCGGTCTCGTTGATCGGCGCGATCTTTCTGATGTTGCTTTTCGGTTTTACCCTCAATTTGTTGACCCTGCTGGCGATCGTTCTTGCGGTCGGTTTAGTCGTGGATGACGCGATTGTGGTGGTGGAGAACGTCGAACGCCATCTCCAGGAAGGGATGACTCCAACTAACGCAGCGCTGAAAGGAGCTCGCGAGTTGTTTGGTCCTATCATCGCGATGACGATCACCTTGGCGGCCGTCTATGCGCCCATTGGTATCCAGGGCGGGTTAACGGGGACGCTGTTCCGTGAGTTCGCTTTTACACTGGCAGGAGCTGTCATCGTTTCCGGGGTGGTCGCGCTCACGTTGTCGCCGATGCTCGCTTCGCGGTTGCTAAAACCGGGCTTTACCGAACGCGGTCTCGCTGGCTGGATCACCCGGCGATTTGACGCCCTGCGCGGTGGGTATACCCATCTTCTGTCCGGGCTGTTGGGCGTGTACCCTGTGATCATCGTATTCTCGGTGATCTTGTGGCCACTGATGTTCGTGTTCTTGGCCATGTCTAAGAACGAACTAGCGCCCAAAGAAGACCAAGGAGTCATTTTCGGTATCGTCCAATCGGCGCCCGATTCCACCCTGGATCAGACGATGCTGTTTGCCCGTGACGTAAACGATGTGTTCAAGAGCTTCCCGGAAACCGCTCAAACCTTCCAAGTCACGCCGATTCCCGGTCCCGGCTTTTCCGGTCTCGTAGCGAAGCCGTGGAAAGATCGTAACCGGACAATGGATCAATTACTACCTGAGGTGACCAAGAAGATGGCGGCGATCCCGGGGGTCAATGTGCTTGCGACAGTTCCTCCGGCTCTCCCGGGCGGCGGCAATTTTCCGGTGGAGATGGTAGTACTTTCCACCGCGGAACCGCGAGAGATGATGGATTTTTCCAACCAACTTCTGACTGCGGCCAATAAGAGCGGAAAATTCTTTTTTGCGGATTCCGATCTGAAATATGACCAACCCCAGACCCGGATCGTGTTTGATCGCGATAAGGTTGCAGCGATGGGGCTCAACCTTCAGCAAGTCGGCGGCGACCTTACGACATTACTCAGTAGCGGTTATGTGAATTATTTCAGTATTCAGGGGCGAAGTTATCAGGTAATCCCCCAGCTGAAACGGGCGGAGCGGCTGACGCCGGCAGATCTCGCCAACCGGTATGTCACCGGCCCTAACGGCACGCAAATTCAGCTTTCGACGATCGCGCATCTCGAACGCGAAGTGCAGCCAGAAACGCTCAATCATTTCCAGCAACTCAACTCTTTTACCATTTCCGGGGCCAATGGCTTCGGCGCCTCGATCGACGACTCTTTGAAAGTCTTGGAAGATGAAGCCGCCAAGATCCTGCCGCGCGGCTATACGATAGACTACGCAGACGAGTCGCGCCAACTGCGCAAAGAAGGAAACGCTTTCTTTGCGACGATGATCCTTTCACTGATTGTAATCTACCTGGTGCTGGCGGCGCAGTTTGAGAGCTTCCGCGATCCCTGGATAATCTTGCTTGGCTCCGTGCCGCTGGGTCTGGTCGGGGCAATGGCCTTTTGCTTCCTAGGATTCACCAGCATGAATATTTATAGCCAGGTTGGCTTAATCACGTTGGTGGGACTAGTCTCAAAGAACGGCATTTTGATCGTCGAGTTTGCCAACAAACTTCAGGAACAGGGTCGCGATAAATTGCATGCAATCGTCGAGGCGTGCGGCACTCGTCTGCGCCCTATTTTGATGACTTCAGTTGCAACCGTCTCCGGCCACTTTCTCCTGATGTTCGTTACCGGTCCGGGTGCCGGAGCAAGAAACAGCATCGGCCGGGTACTGGTACCCGGAATGATCATCGGCACGTTTTTTACCCTGTTTGTCGTGCCCTCAATCTATCTCTTCTTGGCCAAGAACCATTCGAAGGATCGGGAACGCCGGGGTGAGACGCCGAAGACAGAAGAAAGAAAACTGCAGCCCGCGCTTGCCTAATTTGTTCGAGTCTCGCTAAATTTCACCAGTCGAGAGACTCGTCTCAATGGTTCTCCAAGCAGTCATGAACGTTTCAAAGAAGGGCAACGTTAGCTGATCCTATGGATAACTTGGCGCAAAACGGAGCGTCGAGAAATTCATTCGGCTACTCATCGAGGCTTGGAGGCTAGAGAGGCGCTTGGAACGGCCAAATGCCTGCGTTTGGCCGTTCTTATTCTCTTCAGAATTGGGATTCCTCGCCCTGAACATAAATCGGAAGCGGTTCAACCAAATGGCCAGGTAAAGGGCGCACTCGCTCAATGATATCAGCGCTCAGTCGATGCCCAGTGCGATAGGCACCGGTCATGATTTCTAGTTTGGCGTCCAGATTGTCGATAAAGTGTAACGCAATTGCTTCTGGAGTCTTTGGTTCGACCGGAGATCCAAACTGCTTTTCTCCATGATGCGCTGCGACCAGGTGAAGCAAATGCCAGCGGACAAGTTCGCTCTCCGGCTTCACATTCTTCCACGATTCGTAAATAGGCTCACGCCGCAGCTTAGTCCAGAGCCGATTGACCAACTCTGCTCCGATCGTAACATGGCCTACCAATTCGCCCAGCAAGTCATAGGGCATCTGAAAGCCCTCTTTCGGGAAAGCATTCTCCCATAGCTTACCGGCATCATGAAAGAGCACGCCGGCAAGTAAGAGATCCCGGTTCAGAAAAGAATAGACGCTGGTCAGAGCAGTCGCGGTTTTGAGCATTTGAGAAACATGCTGGACGAGCCCGCCACGACGCGCGTGATGCACGCTGCGAGCACCGGCTGCTCGGCGGAACCGTTCGCCGAACTCATCGAGAAAGAGCTCACTCACTCGTCGTAGACGTGGATCCCCGATAGCGGCGACCGTTCTTTCGATCTCGGCGTAGTCACGTTGCTGCAGCTCCTGCGATTCCGGCGAACCTGTGAACAAGACCTGGATCTCCTCGGAATTCAGGGACCGAATTGACCAATTCTTAGGCTCTAAACCGAACGTTGTACCCAAGACAAATTCACCTTCTAAAGCAATGCACGCACCGGCCGCGAGTTCACCGCAAAAGGCAAAGCACGGATGATCTTGCCAAACCCGGACGACCAGAGAGCCGGTTAGATCGCGAACCGTGAGTTCCAAAAACGGCTTTAACTCGCGCGTACGCCTTTCTAGCTTGGTCTCGATCTGGGCATGTACGATGCCTGCCACGCTGGCCGACTGAGCTGCCTCTCTGATTTGTTCAATGGTGAATTGGGAACTCATTCTTGAACTAAGACGTAGCGTCGCGGATGACATCGGCACGCGCCGGGCACCGGAAAGTTGTCGGAGACGACCAAATTTGTCTCGTCACTCGTTGCACAGTCAAGGCAATCTCCCTGCATCTTTCACTTATGTTCAAGCGCCGTTTCGCTTCTTTATTGCTGCTTAGTCTTCTCTTCACTGGGTGTAACAACCAACCGCCTGCTCCGAACAAAGCGGAGGCTACTCCGACGCCAGTCTCATCGCCTACCGCGATAGCTTTCGCCAGCCCAAAAACGCCATTTTCCATCGTCGCCTCGCAACTCGATAGTGATGGAGAACTCTACTACTATAGCGAAATCGACAAAATCTTGGCGCAAATCACCAAGGGCATCACTGCGGCTCGCGACGCGACGGTACTGTCGGGAAAGCTGACACCTGAGCAATCCGCAAAAACAAAACAGCAGTTTGATCTCGTCTTGCAATTGCTTACCTCCAGCGGTTTGTCGGGTCTGCAGGCAATCGGAGGCAGCTCCAAGCAAGAATCCGCCGCCTCCTACTTGACGAAATCGGTCGCATTTGCGCCCGCTCCAACCGGTTTTCTCTGGGCTACATTTTGCAAGCAACCGCGTTCGTTCGATATGACCGATTTCATACCGGCAAACACAGAGGCGTTCGCTTTTTCTGATTTCGATCTCTCTGCGCTTTGGACTTCCTTAGAAAAGGATCTCACCGCATCCAAAATCCCGGATGCGGTTCGGTTCGTGCAGGAGTTTCCCAAACAAGTCGCTGGCGCCACCGGGATGGAACTATCTGAGATCCTCGCTTCGTTAGGTGATCAGGCCGGCTATATTGTGACGCTCGATCCGAATTCGAAAGTGCAAATACCGATCGCAGGCGGCGAACAAGAAATATCCGAGCCGGCGGCGGCCATTCTCTGGAAGGTTCGCGACGAAAAACTATTTACCATGTTGGAAGCGCTTGCCGAGCTGACTCAGGATGTGGCCAAGTTGGATGAGCCTGATTTGAAGCTCCGCGTTGTTAACATGGCGGGGTCTTTACCATACCTTCGTCCGACGCTCGCACGCTTCTCCGATTACTTGGTTTTTGCGTCAAACGACAAGCTGGTGCGTGCACTCAAAGATACGAAGATTGGAAAGATTCCAGGACTAAAAAGCCGAACTGATTTCGCAACGATTTCGAAAGGGCTGCCCGATCATGGAAGCTCGTTACAATATGTAAGCAAACAATTCCAGAGCGCCTATTATGCCTTGCAGGAGAAACAACTTGCTGCCTCCAATCCTGGCGATCTATCGGCTGTTTCGGCTGTCGGATTGAGGTCGTTAGCAACATTTATGCGCGATTACGAGAGTTATTCTGTGCTGAGCCGGACCGATAACGGTTTCATCAGTTTCGTGCGAGGAAACAAGGACGTGGCCGACATACTGGGACAGCTGTTGGCGCTGCCAATTTACTATTTGGGCGATACGCTGGCGGGCTACGAAAAAGAACATGGTCCGGTGGAGACAAGCCCAACCCCGCCTGGCTCACTTAAACCAGGTGCAACGCCGAATAGCGCCGCCGAACCAACCGCGACTCCGGAGGCCTCGCCAAGTCCGGAAGAGAACCCGATTCAGCCTTCGCCGAGCCCGGAGCAGAATCGGTAATCAGTAATCGGTGTTTGGCGTGTTCCGCCAGTCACCAATCACCGGTTTTAGTGAATGCTCCGCTCGCTGCTGACGGTTGCTAGATCCGCTGCCAGTGGTAAACCTCAATTAGGATGCAAGAGTTGAATATCGGAATTATTGGCCTCGGCTGGCCCGGCGAACGTCATGCCGAAGGAATACAAGGAAGCGGTGTAGCGAAATTGTATGGGGCGTGTGATCTGGACGAAAAGCGACGCCAGAACTTTCGCCAAAAGTATGCGCCTACTCGAGTATTTGCCGATTACCAGGAAATGCTGGCAGATCCTCAACTGCACGCTGTCGTAGTTAGTCTGCCCAACTCTCTGCATTATCCGATAACTCTGAAGGCGCTAGAGGCCGGGAAACATGTGTTGTGCGAGAAACCTCCCACCTTAAATGCGGAACAGATGCACGGATTGCACGCCGAAGCGGCAAAGCGCGGTCTAATCTATTTCTTCGGAAGGCAAATGCGCTTTTCTGGTCCGAACCAAGCAGCTCGCAAAGTGGTGGGCGAACGGCGTCTGGGCGAAATTTATTTCGCAAAAACTATGTGGGTGCGTTCTCGGGGAACCCCGGGAGGGATTGACGGATGGTTCACAGACCGTTCGCGCTCAGGCGGTGGAGCGCTGATCGATCTCGGTATCCACGCAATCGACGCGGCGTGGTACCTCATGGGTACGCCCAAGCCTCGGTCCGTATCGGCACAGACCTATCAAAAATTTCCGCAACTGGTAAAAGTCCCGATATTCGATGTCGAAGACAGTGCGTACGGGATGATTCGATTCGAGAACGGCGGCTCGCTGCTTTTCGAGGTTTCCTGGGCAGCGAACCTGACCGACGACATTCCGATGGGCAGAAACGGATCTCGGGAACTCTTTAGCACAATTGTCTATGGCCCCAAAGGTTCAATCCGTATCGTAGATGACCAACTATCGGAACAGGCGCAAAAGGTGCCGAGCCTGAGCTTATTCGAGGACCGGAACGGGAAACTCGAGCGCGTCGATCTGTCCTACGAGGCTGTTCCTCATGAGTTCGTCCCGCAAATGCAAAATTTTGTCCGGGCAATTCACGGGCTCGAGGCACCAATCAATAGTTCCATTCAAGCCGTGCAGTTAATGGAAATGCTTGATGCGATTTATCATTCCAGTTTGACCGGTAGTGAGGTTCGATTCGGCTGACCTAGCCGGCAGCGTAGAAGTCTTTTCGGAGTGGCGCGTGAGTTTTGCAGGCTTGCGGGAATATGCTGTCAACCCGACCGGTCAAGCTTCCAGAATCATGATGAAAAAGAAGGTTCTCGTGGGCTGTTTTCTGGTCGGGTCGCTCCGAACCGCTTTGTGCGGATTCGTGCCACATGTCTCTGGTGACTCTGATTTAATTCAGTCGAGCCCACATCAAGCCTACTACCGAATCTCGATCGACTCGAAGAAATGGTGGGCTTGGGGGCTTGGCGGCGCGCCGGTGGAAGAGCCGAGTCAACAAAATCGAGGGTACGGCTGGGATGCGATTGCTATCCCTTTCGACGCCAGGGGCAGGGTCGAGTTTGCCCCAGTTTATATCTATACGATCATCCCGGAAGCGTTCGAGGAAGCGCGGCTCCAGCGTCTCTATGAAGGTATTACGACCATGGCGGACGTGCTCAGCCTTTATGGGAGCGTACGAGAAGTTCGCCATGTATCCGGTTACGAGGTCTGGTATTATCGGATCCGCGTCTGGAACCCAGCTGAAGAACTGCCGTCCGGCGGACCTTCCAATTAACGGCATATTCCAGCCGAAGAACCTTGACCGTAAAGGAGTGGTCACTAGGCAAGTTTCGTTCTAGGTTCCTCGGTTCGAACTTTATTAGAATTCGTATGAAGAACCAGATTCTGGTCGGTCTTTTTTTATTGGGATCGCTCGGTACAGCGTTATGCGGAATGGTGCCACGCGTGGCCGGCGACCGCGATTTAGTCCAGGCGGGCTCGCGTCAAATCTACTACAAAGTCTCAGTCGACTCGAAAAAATGGTGGGACTGGGGCCTCGGGGGCGCGCCGGTCGAAGAACCGAGTATGCAAAACCGAGGATACGGCTGGGATGCCATTGCCATTCCTTTTGATACGCGCGGGCGAGTGGCATTTGCCCCTGTTTATATTTACACGATTACGCCCGACGCGAATGAAGAAGCGCGACTCCAACGTCTTTATCAGGGGCTCACAACAAAAGAGGCCGTACTCAGTCTTTATGGAAGGGTGCGGGAAGTCCGGCAGGTTGGCGGATTCGAGGTCTGGTATTACCGAATTCGGGTCTGGAATCCGGCAGAAGAACAGCCCTTTGGTCACGGGCGGTAGGAGAAAACCAATAGCCAATAGCCGATAGCCAATAGCCGGTAGGGACACGCTGCGGCGTGTTCCTGCTGCTGTCGGGGCGCAAAGCCTTCTCCGCGACGACCGTTCCATTTGTAGCTGCACCAGCTGGTTTTTCCGCTAAACAGTCAGTGGATTGTGCCAGTGCAGATCGCGAAATCGGGCATAGTCTGTATCTGTAGTGTGGACGACGGCACGGAGCCGGAGAGCAATCGCGGCAACCTGTGCGTCTGTCGTCAGGTTTCCCCCGGTTCCAGCTGAACGGAGCAGGGTCAAAGCGTTCCGAACATCTATCAATTGCATTTCGACCAACAGAGCATTCGGCTGGTCGAGCCAATCAGCGACGTGAGCCGCCGCTTCTTCGATCGTTAAAGGATCGGTGAATGCCCCGTGGGCAATCGGAGAAGCAGCAGTTAAGGATGATGAGTTGCGACAGAAGATTATTGCTACCTACGGTCAGGCCAGAGCCCGAACGGATAGCTATGATCTGTGATGGGATCGCCTAAATCGCTCTCCTTGACTCGATGTAAGCCGTTCTCGATAACCAGTGGTGCGCGATAGAGGGTTCGAACCTCTGACCCCTACCGTGTCAAGGTAGTGTGTCTAGCTGTAGAACCGCTTAAACACTTGATCCGCGGTCGCTCTACCAACCCGGATTTACCATTTATGTTATAATTGGCAGGGTAGTAATGTGAAAGAGGTCTACCAAATATTCGCGCGTTTGCAATAGCCATCCCGTTCCACTTGCAGGAACATGTTTTGGTAGCACAGAGTATTTATATGGGGATTACCCGAACGAGGCCGGTCCGAAGGCGACTCGTTCGGAAATCGGCGTGATCTCAAGATTAGCATTATCAGAGCGATCTAATACTTTGGTTCCAAGTCCGCTCCCACCCGGCAACGAGGAGCCAATCTCGGGCAGCTTCTGCACGCCTTATTCGGCGTGCTGAGGAATCGCCGACTGACTCACCACCAAAAAAAAAAGGCTGATCAAAAAAGATGATATCATTAGTATTAATGTCATCGGCTCAGTCGGACGACACCCTTTGGTGGAGTTTTAGCCAAGGCGTGAACATCGGTACTACCGATGTTCAGAACTCCACGGGTGCCGAACGGACCAGTGCTCCAAACCGTACTGGTGTCCCAAAGCGTGCCCACTGCTGCAAACCGTACCAGTAACCCAAACAATCCGCACCAGTCCGCTTTTCGGCAGAATGGGCAGAGCCGAGCGTAGAGCAAAAACTGTGTTGCTTTCAGGATTTTCATTGGCACCGGCTCGGTCGGTTTGATTCCATTGCGCGGCAGCGGTCCACTTTGCCTCAGCGGCGGCTAACAGGCTGCGAAACATCACACCCGCGATCAGCTCGCGAGCTGATAACATTTAATCTTGTGCGGAACCTCCATCTGCCGTAGATAATTCCAAATCTTCGCACGAACGTTAATCGTTCGATCTCCTC
>DATNNZ010000531.1:0-3314 GCA_035601575.1 Chthoniobacterales bacterium | reverse complement strand
CGACCATCGCCGTCGTTCTTGGGTTTTGTGACGGCTTCCTCAACAGCACGGCCATTCAACCGACTCATTCTGGCTCCCTGGAACTTGCCGGTGCCGCCGCCGCGCTTTTCGTCGCTGTGGCCATAGCGGCCGCGTTTGTGATTTGGTTAAAGCGACCATGGATGCGGGTCGCGGTCCGCGGTAGTTGGAAGCTGGATCACCGCAACAGGTCTGCTTCTCCTTGGCTGGTCGGTTCATTCTGGGCGATTATGAGTGAGAA
Organism: Chthoniobacterales bacterium; assembly: GCA_035601575.1. Lineage (GTDB taxonomy): Bacteria > Verrucomicrobiota > Verrucomicrobiia > Chthoniobacterales > JAFAMB01 > DASTDH01. The sequence continues at coordinate 3,055 of DATNNZ010000531.1, read as the reverse complement.
CAATTCGAATTGGGCACCGAGTGTTCCCTCAGCGCTAGCAGGCTCTAACTCGAAACCCGACATCCCGGCGGTGCCTGATCCCCGCAGACGGTTTCTATGAGTGGAGGAAAGTCATTGGAGGGAGAATTCCGTATTCGCTCGAGATGAAAGACGGCTCACCGTTCGTTTTCCTCTGGGAGGGTTGGCAGAACCCGCAAACTCAAGAGTGGCTGCGGACCTGCACGATTATCACCGGCCAGCCCAACGAGTTGGTCGCGGAAATACACACTCGAACGCCTGTTATTCTGCCGGGGTTCTGGATCCAGCTGGTGCAGCGGTGGCGAGGCCGGCTGTTGCATCTATTGGTAAGAAACACTGTGTTTATCCCCCAAATCAACACCATCAAAGTTTTCGTTATTTACAATCAGCCAGCTTCCAAACCCAAGCGTAAAACCAAATGATTGCGATCATCCTGGATACGCCGGCTGATTCGACCAAAATCAGACGCCTATTCGACGTCGGCCGCGTCGTCTTCCTAATCCGTGGGGACCTGGCGGCATTGGTGGTATAAGTTGGTAATCATGCGAACCCCGTCCTTATTCGAAGCTAGTCACTAACACTCTTCAAAGTGATTTCTAAGTCTTGTTGGTGTTAGTATTCCTCCTTGTATTGAAGTACGCAGGCGAAACCAAGTTCTATCGAAGCTATCTCAAGACTGAAACTGCATCCGACCAAAACACGGCTAGTGGACGCTAGTCAAAGAGGGGGCTTCGGGCAAAGAAATGGCCGCGCAAGAAGAGCCTGGATAAGCTCAAAGACACAATACGGAGCAAGACCCGTCGCAGCAACGGCAGGATTAACAAAGCTATCTGCTCGCTAGCGATTTTGCCATGTGGCAATTTTGCTCTACAACGCGGTCATTCTCTAATATCATCCCAATATCTTTTGATAACCGTGCGTTATTACCCATTTGGTCTTCGACAGCTCGTCTCCTTCGCCGAGATCGCCCGGCTAAGCAGTTACCGGATGGCGGCCGAAAGTTTGCGGATCGCCCAACCCGCCCTCACCCGACAAATCCAGAATCTGGAGGAATCGTTAGGAGTTCAACTTTTCGATCGTTCCATGCGCCGGGCGGTCTTGACGCCGGCCGGTAAAACGTTGAGACAGCTTTTGCCACAAATGTTTCGCCAACTCGACGAAATTCAGAGCGCCGCCAAACGAGGTGGTGCTCCGGCCCGGATCCGCATCGGCGATGCGGGAAGCGTCACCTCGACCATCCTCTCGCCCGCCCTCCGCATCCTAAGAAGCGAATATCCTGGTATCTCAATCGATCTAGTGCAAAACACTTCCCAAGGCTATGTGGATGCCGTCCTCTCCGGTGAGTTAAGTTGCGCGTTTCCGTTCTTGCCCGCCGAAAACAGAGATTTAGTGAGTTACCGACTCAATGATCAAGAAATCGGGGTCGTATTACCCGCGGATCATCTCCTAGCAAAAAAGAAAACCGTCGTTTTATCATGTCTGTGCGATGAACGCTGGGTCCTTTTTCCGCGAACAGCAAATCCATTGCTTTATGATGAAATCATTCATTGCTGTCACCGAGCCGGTTTTAGTCCACACGTGATTGAGGAAACCACCCCTCGCCAGAGCGCGGTCGCGTTCGTCAGCTGCGGTATCGGTATCACCACCATTACTGAATCGCTTCGCTATTTGGTAACCGAAGGGACCGTTTATCGACGACTCATCCGGCCTACTCCCCGTATTAGCAGCTACCTTGTCGCGCGACGAAATGAAACGAGGCCGGAAGTGCGTCGATTAGTCCACCTCTGCCGCCAGGTAGCGAAGACAGCGGAGGCGGACCGAGCAGCCACTTAAGCCGTTTGCTCGCTCAGAGCATCTGGCCTCAACCAGCAAAATACAGCGGCGGCCAACAAAATCCTAATGCTCTCCTGTGTCCGCAACCCAGAGTTCTTGCTACAGAGTCTTATCGTTTGTGCCGTCACTTGGATCACAGAGACGCTTCCGGTACGGGCTGCTGAACAGATCCAGATCGTAGATCGCTGGCCCGAGATCTTCCAGCTACTGGACACTTCGTCTTCTGCTGCTCCAGAAAAAGCGGTCAGACTCGTCGACTATCTGCGTCACGCATGTCCGGAAATCGCCGATCGATTGCATATTGCTGATATGACCCGCGATGATTCGGAGCGCTATCTGGCAGACCTACAACGGCGACGCTTCGCCATTCGTTCCCTTGCGCGCCAGTTCACCGCAATCCATGCGGACGTTGTAGAACGGTTTGCGCAGGCCTTCCCCGATTTTCGTCCGTCGCGAACAACAGTCTATCTGACCGTTTCCCGATTTCGCTTCGATGGCAAAGTCCCCCACGATCATTGGAGCAGTCTGTTGCTTGCCTTCGACGGAGTTGCGAAGTTCCACGGAGAAAATGCACCCATTGCAGTCATTTTCAGCCACGAGTTATTCCATCTCTACCACTTTCAAATCAACCCACCTCCGGCCAATGCCGATCAAGTACCTTTATATCGATTGATTTGGCAGGAGGGCCTAGCCTGTTACGTAAGCAGCGTTCTGAATCCTACGGCTCCGTTGCGTGATATACTATTCGATCCCAGGCTCGCCGCAGACGGCCCTAAGTTTGTGAAATCAGTCTCGCGCGAGCTGTTGAAAGATTTACCATCTACGGACGACATACAGACAGCGGAATACCTGACCTACCGAACCACCGGTGTTGCACCGCCGCGAATGGGTTACCTGATCGGTTATCAGATTGTGGCTAAGCTCGCCACCCAACATTCCTTGGCCGAACTCGCCCATCTGCGCGATCCAGAATTGCGCTTCACAATGAGGCGCGAAGTGCGTCAACTGGCGGAGCAACCGGAACCGAAGGTGAATAGTCAGAAGTGATTGGTGAGAAGAGGTCTTCGGTAGACTTTCTATCGGTCTTCAAGGGAAAAATAGTTGGGGTTAGGATTTTTGAAGCTGAAAGATCCAGGAGCCGTGTTGGAGTTGATTGCGGTGATGGAGCTCGGCATTGTAAGGGGTTCGATCGATCCACATTTTG
>DATNNZ010000530.1:0-4646 GCA_035601575.1 Chthoniobacterales bacterium | reverse complement strand
GCGCGGAAGGGAGGAACGCCTCAAAAAAGATCATGGGAGCAACCGCGGCCGTGTCCCAAAACCGGTTCCGGTAGTAAAGCGATTTGGCCCGTCTGCCGACAGGACCGGCAAAGAAACTCTGGTGGTCCCACGATTTGTCCCCGTAGACGCTGAGCCATTTAGTGAAGCCGCTCAACACTTTCGTTACCTCGTTCGGGAGCGTCTCAGCTAAGTTTGTCGCCTGCATTCTTCTGCTGGCCTCTGTTATATGACGGCTGACCTCTGATCTCTCTATTCGGTCCCTAGACTGGCTTGTGATCAGTGATTCGGAAAACACCCTCTGATTCGTTAGGCGTCGTCACCAGTTCAACAATTTAAGGTTTCAACGGGTCGACCGGCCTTCGGTTACCAGGCGAAAACTGTCGACCTTCTTAAATCTTAGAAGAGCCCAAAGAATCGCTTTCAGCTTTTTCAGCTGTTCACGCCTGTGAAAGCGCATCAACTCGCGGTTTACTGGCCGTTTCATACGCCGCAAGGCCGCCCAGCAATAACCGGAGAGTAAAGCCAGGCCCTCGATTAGAACCGGCCGCTTTGTCATCCGGTAAGCCACACGAAAGAGCTGCCAAACCGGCGAACCTCCAAGGTAATAATCTTTCTCCCCGTAAGAAAAGCTTGCCGCCACACTGCTCCTTCCGGCCGTGCCCAGCGTTCGATAATGATGAAACCGCTTTTCGGCAAAGGATCTTGTCTTCCATCCTTTCATTCGCGCTGTCGTGACGGCAATCCAGTCAACTCCGCCGGCCCGATTTGGGGTATAGCCACCGATCTCCTCAAAGCATTCACGCCGGAAAAGTTGGCAGCCGCCAGCTACATGATTCTCACCTTCGAAACTGTCTCGGGCCGAATCGTAACCATTTTCAAGGAATGGGGTTCCAGCGACCCCAAGTTTCGGATCTTCGGAGAACATTCGCATTAGAAACTCCAAGTAATCGGGATCAAACGAAATGTCCGCGTCAAGATTTCCAATGATTTCAAACTGAAGCGGCTGGACTCGTTCCAACCCGGCATTGAAGGCATGCACCTTACCGGCAAAGCTACGGTCAAGGTGGGGCGAGCGGCGAACAAGTTCAATCCATGGGTGGCGCTGACTGTAGCGCGCGACTATTTCCGAAGTTCTATCCTTCGAACCATCATCGACTATAATCCAGCGCTCCGGCAACGCTGTTTGAGCAACCATCGAGTCAAGCGTTTTTTCAATGAAGGCACCTTCGTTTCTCGCCGGAGTTACGAGGACGTATTTCATTTTTGCCACAGATGAACACGGATGAAATACAGAGAAAGGACAAATGGCAGATTTTATCCGTGAAAATCTGTGTTAATCCGTGGCGAGCTAAGTATCTCTTCCGCGAGGTCGCGATTCACCGGAGTTGGCGGTTTCTTAGCTTTGCCTCCGTAGATCTGAGCAAAGATTTCATCCATGATTTGGGCCGTTAAAACGATTTCCCGGTAGGGAATTGGGGGTTCGCCTCCCTCACGAATGCTATTATAAAAACGTTCGATCAATTCCTTCATTCCGAAGTCTTGATAGAGTCGCCTGCGAAAGAAATCGATCATGTTGAGGCGCACGTTTCTAAGATGCTCACGCGCCGCCTGGAGTGGGGGAACGAAATAGGTGAGATAGCTTTTATAGGACCGATTCTTGTTTCGGATCAAGCTTCCGGTGATGATATCCGCCAGTAATGAACCGGCCGGGCCGTAAAGGCGCAACTGGTTAAGCCCTTTGATTTGAGTCGAAAAGCAGAACCACGCCGTTGTGTTGTGCTGGTCCCGGATGAAGACCCTGAGCTCGTCCAGGACTTCCGCTCCACCGAGGCTCCGAAGGTGCTGACTTTGGTGGGCCTCAGCAACAATTTCGATCAAGTCATCATCAAGAAACTCAGCCAGTTTGGCAATTCCGTGGCTGATAATGTTGTGAAATAATTGCCCGGGCAACTGCCTGACCCAATGCGAGCGATTTCCAAGGACCGGTCCCACGTAACTTATGTCTGCCAGATCATACGACCAATAGCTTTCCAAGTGAGTGGGCTTCCCGCCAAGAAATCCCTCTCTCGTGAGCCGACGCATTTCAAGCATCTCGAGCGTGAATAGGTAATTATGTCCTACAGTTATTTTCAAACCGCGACTTTCAGCCAGCTCGATCAGTGATTCTGCTTCCTCCGCTGTGATCGTGAAAGGTTTTTCTAGATAAACATGACTCCCTGACTGAAGGCATTGTTTGGCAAGCGAGAAATGACTCTGCGGTGGAGTCGTAATATGAACAACATCAGGGCCGGTCGCTTGCAGCATTTCCTCTAAGTCAGAAAAGCACCCCGAGACGCCAAAACGCTCCCCCAGCTGTTTGGCCATGAGCAACTCTCGATCACAGACAGCTACAATGACGCAATCCCCGATCCGGCGAATGGCCTGGACATGCTGATCGGCAACTTTGCCACAACCGATTATCGCGATGCGAAGCATAGCTCCAGAGATCAGAGGTCAGAAATCAGAAGTCAGATACCGGAGACAGGATGACTGAGGACAGCGTCATCACGTTAAGCCATCAAATCCTTCATATCGCAATCGATTAACATCATCTCGGTTCCATCTCGCCAGTGTATTTGTTTTTCCTGCTTTCCTGGCTTCCTGATTAAAGATCATCCGTGTATATCCGTGTAATCAGTGGTTAGAATTAGACTCAAATTGGCCCAAAAAGGATGCCATAGCTTCGTTCATTTTCACCTTTGGCTCCCAGCCTAGTCTGTGCTTAAGTTTTTGGTTAGAGTAGCGGTTCCCCTTCCATTCAGCGGCACAGCGACGACAGTTGAACGCCGGAGGAAGCTGACCTTTTGACCATTCAGAATATTTCTCCCACAGCACGCATATCCCGTATGTGAGAAAGTAGGGAACGCTCACGGAAAACGAGAGCTTCACCTTCTTCTTGTAGGCTTTAAAGAATTGCCTGCTGGTAAGCGGCTCGTCATCCACGACGTTAAAGATTTCTACGTCGATCCCCGCCCTAAGACCTGCAAGCACAATGGCCTCAGCGCAGTTGTCTACGAACGTCAAAGGCAAAGGGTTTGATCCGCCGAGGTGGATGAAGAATCCAAAAGTATCAATGCCTATGCGCCCGGTTAGATCCCGCTTGCCCGGCCCGAAGACGGCTCCCGGACGGACGATGACATAGGGAAGGCCGTGTTTCTCGCCATATTCTCTGACCAATTCCTCCTGTTTGAGTTTTCCAAAGCCGTAAGCATCAAATCGTTTTTGAGGTGCGTCCTCCAAATCGCAAGTCTCGTCTAAGAGCGCGCCCCTCTTCAGTTTCAAGTTCGAGTAAACTGCAAAAGAACTCACATTAACAAACCGCTTCGGCCGCCCGTGTTCAAGAAACGCATCGATCAGATTTCGGGTGGCCAGCGCTGAGTTCATGAAAGCCCCGGCGAATGACTTTTCAATTCCGGCGGCAAGATGGTAAATGATCGAAGCACCTTCGGTTGCTCTTCGGCAATCGTCGCGTGAAAGAAGATCGCCCGTAATCAGTTCGACATTTTTCCCTGCATCAGATCGCCTCAGAACGTCTTCGAGCCGCTGACGGCGGCTGGATGGACGAACGAAACAGCGAAGGTTGGCAAAGCCGTATTCCAAAAGCGTTTCGACTACCTTTGCACCAATAAAACCGTTCGACCCGGTGACCAAAATGCGATCGCACGGTTTGACGATATGCTCGAGACGAAGAACAGACGTCACGTCAAAATCGTTAAAAGGTTACAACCTTGAATCGTTGATGCATTAAGACGGCTGAAAACAAACAGACAGCGAGCCCAGCAAACGTCCAACGTTCAATGAAGAACAAAAGACAAATCAGAGGTCAGCCGCCGGCTCAGCTTCCTGCCCAGGGGCAATACAGCCCCGAGAGAAGACAGAGATCAGAGGACAAGGATTTCGTTAAATCGTTAAAAGGTTACAACCTTGAATCGTTGATGCATTAAGACCGCTGAAAATTATTCCCAAAATTTCCCAACCCACCCGCTGGGGATTCTTACGGCACGGTGTGCAGATTCTGAGGCGCTGGTGGGGCTCCGCCGCTTACCAACGGATGCGGATAAGTAAAAGTCCCGGTGTAATTTACTCCGTTGAGGGAGGCCGTGTATGTTGAAGAGACTTGTGAGGGAGTTGTGTCTGGAGCAAAGCCATGCCCCAGATTGTAATATTCGCGGTTGAGCACTTCGGTCGGCACTCCGCTGTTACTAAACCCAATATCGTCGTTATTAAAAACGTTGTTCCACGAAAACATTGGCTCTAAGGCTTCGTGCGTCCACGATTGCGAATTCGTAGTCGTGTTGAATGGCTTAGAATTTGCATCAAGCTTGGTTAAATCGCCTTTGCCCCTCCCAGGCTGATCTATTGCGGTAAGAACACGATAAATCGAATAAGTATCCCCGGCGTTAAATACCAATGGCGCTCCGCGATCACCGCTGTTGTAATAGTAGTACGTCAACTGATTCTGCGTATTCGAGATGATGTATGAGCTGTGATTGAAACACGCTGAACTAGGGTTGGTGTTGGTAACGCTGTAACCCGCGTACTGATTTGCGGTCCAAGTCTTTGACGTATCCGTAATCGTGCCAGTG
>DATNNZ010000529.1:0-5426 GCA_035601575.1 Chthoniobacterales bacterium | reverse complement strand
TGATGTCCACTTTGAGAAAGCTGGATTAGCATTTTCGCAAATTGAACTGGCTCCGTCAATGGATGGGGCATGTGTGCCAAGCCAAGGCGAGCGAAAAACCTGCGCTGCATCGACGATCTTGTCGAGAAAGGATAAACTCGACATGAGCGAAGGTATCGGCAACCCGGCAACCTCCAAAGATTCGCTGAGTCAACCGCTCTCGAAATCAGCCTCTACCTTAAGGCACATTCTGGTCTTGCTTCCGGAATAAGCTACTAAGGCCCCAGTCGAGGAAATGCAGGTATCCCGATCGTACCGAATCGCTTCTTCATATAACGCCGCAGTGGACAGATTAGTAAGAACGATAGGTCCAGTGATGCCGTACTGCTTTAGGTCGAGCGTGTTCATGTCATTCGTTTGTCGAGATTGTTAATTTGGCGATTAGGCGAACGCCGGGCGGTCAAAATGTTGCCGTAACGTTCGCACCAAAACTTCCGTTGCACTCGGATGCACGGCTGAAAGGTTCGCGATCTCGCGAGCGGACTGGCCGTTACGCATCGCCGCAGATACCAGGTTGATAATCTCTGCGGCGCGTGAGCCGATGGCAATGCACCCCAGAATCCGAGCAGACTCAGCGTGCATCAAGCATTTGATGGCCATTTGTTCACGCTCGACCGTACTGAAATCGTCATCGGTAAAGAGCGAGCCGTTCCAAGATAGCGCCTCCACCGGAAGCCCCGCATCCTTGGCTTCCTCCTCAGTCCAGCCGATGCTCGCGATCGGAGGCTCAGTGTGGAGGAACTGCGGGAACCACCGCTTATCGAACCGAGCTGGTTTGCCGAGAATGTGATTGATCGCTACGTTCGCCTGAGCGGTAGCGACGCTGTCGAGTAAACTAATGCCGTTGACGTCGCCGATCGCGTAGATCGATTCGATCGATGTCTGCATATGCTCATTCACGGGAATCCAAGCGCCACTAGGCAGTCCGACAGATTCCAAGCCGAGCTGGTCGCTGTTTGGTTGCCTACCGGTTGCGACCAGAGTGATGTCTGGTTGGATGACCGTTCCAGTCGTCAGCTTATAGCTTGGCGACCCGGCGGTTATCCGCGGCGGTAATTCGATTGGTTCGTTCAAGAGAACATCGATGCCGGCAGCTATCAGGATGTCTCGAAATCGTTCACCTGCGATGGGATCCCAATTCGGCAACAAACGCGGTTGCGCTTCCGCAATGGTGACCCTGCTGCCCAAATCTCGATAAATCGCGGCCAGTTCGCAGCCGACGTATCCACCTCCGATTACGAATAGGTGCCGCGCGGCGGTGGCTTGACGGAGAAGATGATCGCTGTTCAAAATTCCGACCTCCGGCTGACTCGGAAAGTTTGGCCGTGAACCGGTGGCTACTATAATGTGATTGGACAATACTCGTAAGTGGAGGCCCCTTGCGGTATCGGTGACGACAATCTCGTTTGGGCCAATAAGTTGCGCGTGTCCAAACTTGAGATGCACCTTCTCACAATCGATCGCCTGGCTGAACTCAACGGAAAGCTGGCTGCTGCTTCGGCGCTGTGCGGTCATCCAATTGGTCCAACTGGTCTCGATCAGATCAAGTGAGGTGCCAACCTTCTGACTTTTCTCCGTCCGTCTAAAATAGCTCGCACACGCCCGTAAAGCCCGGACTGCGTAACTGCCTCCGTGAACGCTAGTGCCGCCCAAGTTTCGTTCCTCCACCAGCAGCGTGCGTAAACCAGCTTTAGCCGCCGAAAGGCAAGCTTCTTTTCCGGCAGAACCGGATCCGATAACAACAACTTGATATTGGTAACTCATAAATGAATTGCTCCTAGCGCTTTTTGGTCGTGGTAAACGAGAACCGAGCATGGTGCGCGATGCATGATTTTGGGTGCCTGCTGGAGATTAAGCAGGCTATTCAAGAAACTAGTGTGATGGCTTGCCGTGATGATAAGGTCAGCATCCAAAGTACGAGCCAGCCGAGAGACCTCATCGGCGCAAGTGCCGACTCGGAAGTCCGCGCCGCAATTCCGGTAGCTCCTGCGGGTCCTCTTGAATAGATCGGTTAACTCCTGCACCCGATCGTGGCGCTCCTCCTCGAGATATTTATGAACTCCTTCGGTTGTAGATTCGGTGATCGACTCGGGTGCCTGCACATAAACCAGATGAATTCTCGCTCCAAAGCTTCTAGCAATCGCGATTGCATACGCGACGGTCTTCTCGGAGCAGGCACTTAGGTCGACGGCCACCACAATCTGTTGGATGGGAAGCCCATTAACCTGCTGACTCTGGTTTTCAGACGCGGTACTCATGTTTTCCATTTGCGCTAAGATTAACTAATCGACGACCAGTAACTCACCGTAGATTGGTAGGACTCTCTCTTTGCTTGTCATCCGCAATAGCATCATACGTCGCCGCTTCATCAGCGCAGTCCTCGGTCGGAGTTCATTTATAAATCGGCAAGCTGGCCGCTTTTTGTCTCTCCGGTCGTCCCTCTACGCAAAGAAAGCCCAGGCTATTTGACAGTATCGGTCTATTCTGGAATACGTGAATCGACCTTGACGGAGAATGATCCAATTCTCGGCTGCACGATCCTCTCGTAAGAGGGATAGCTCATTTTGATCTGATCGGTATCCGTACCTGCCGCAAAAATGATATAATCGTTTTTGCCTAGCATATTGTCTACAAAGGTCGGCAAGCCATAAAGGTTGCCGAAAGGAGGAATCGCTCCTACTGCGCAGTCCGGAAACAACCATTTGAACTCTTCTTCGGTTTCTAAGCGTACGGGTGCGTCGACTTCGGCAAACCATTTGAGGTCGATGTGAGAATTGGTCGGTAGAACTGCCACGACGTGCTGATGGCCGGCTCTTACGATATTGACCTTAGTATAGTACCGAGCATCTCGACGCCACGGTTTCTGTGTAGACCAATCTTTGGGCTGATGCAGGATCTCGTATTGCACCTTATTCTCGTTCAGGTAATTGACGAGGCGTTTCGGAATCTCAGTCCAGCCGGTTCCAGCAAACCTATTCAGAGGTAAACCTTCTTGCGCCATAATGAAATGGACGTGGCCATCGGTAAGCGGTTAGTTCAACATGTGTCGCGCCGATTTCGATTCGCGATATTCAGTCGGCGACTGCCCAACCACTTGCCGGAAGACTCGATTGAAATGGGTCAGCGATTGAAATCCCACATCGTAGGCGATTTCACTAATCCGTAGGTGAGGATTAAGGAGAAGTTTTTTGGCTCTTTCGACCCGTACGCGACTAAGATATTCGGTAAACGTCAGGCCAGTCGCCCTCTTGAACATCTTACAAAAGTAAAATGTGCTGACATGCATGGCCTGGGCGACTTTTGCTAAGTCAATTGGATCGGCCTGGTTAGCCAGAATATAGGCTCGCGCTCGACGGACCAGAGGTGACTCCGATTCTTCCGCTTGCACCGCGATCTGATTCGCTAACAGCGACAGATGCTTGGCAAATGTCTCCAAAAGTTTCAGCATTGCCGCATATTGTTGGGGAGCGAGGAAGTGCGAATCAAAATAAGCATCTTGCAGCTTCGTCAAATCAACTGTCACACCCCAGTCAACAAGTTGTTTCGCGATCTTACCAAATTGTGTGGCGTTAGGTTTGCGGAGTGCGACTTGTCCGGTTTGAAGAAAACCGATGATCTTTTCGCCGGCTTGTAGAGGGACTGCACTATCGCAAAGCCCAGCAAAGCAAGTAACTGTCCTAGCTCCTGTTCCGGGTACATCGTCCATCTTCTTTTGCGTCTCCAAACAAGCAGCACACGCGCGATTGCACTTAGCGAGCATCGCGCAGAAAGGGTTTTCATATCTTTTGCCCTCCAACGCAAACCTCCATACCTCTACCGGCCTGAGGGCGAGCGGGAGTTGAGTAGCTTCACTAAAAGCGCGTTCGTAATCTTTATAGATCTCGGAACTTGCGATTCGTTCGACAATGGTTGCGGTCCGGTTCATCGCGTAATTTCTCCAGGTTGGTTTACTCCTCGGGTGGACAGGTCGTAGGTGCCGCTTTGAAGAGCGACCGCCCGAACGGTTACCAGATATTGTCTTCTCATGACCACACATTGTGGCCTCCGCACACAGCATCCACAATTGGGCGAAAGCCGAGACAGCTTTAGTCACGGTCCCGATTCGGATAGGCGGTCCGCTGAAGCGGACTAGGGATTTTCCCTAGCACCGGAACCGCTAATGCCTGACGCTGGATGGGTGATCTGCAGAACTTCACTGACATCCAACAGCGTGACATGACCGCCGGGTTCCGAGCAATCTGTTAGCGCATGTCGAAGAATAACACTCACGGCTTTGTCAGCTTGGCGGTCGCCGACGATCAACTCGAGTTTGATTCGTTCCTTGAGCTGACCCGGGGAACCATTCTGGAGAGTGGTCGAATGATTGTGGGTATCGCCGTGCTGGACTTCGGTTAACGTGAGTCCATCACAAATACCGCGGCGTTCTAACTCCGCCCGGATGGCGTCCACTCGCGAAGGGAGAATGACGGCTTCGATCTTTTTCATAGTCGGAGCATCCTATGCTTTCTGCAACCGAAGGCTCGCCACCTCTTGTCGGCTATTGATCATCCCTTGTGTTGGCAGCAGCATTTTACAGCATATCCGGTGATTGGAGGCTCTTACCCGGAGTTTTCCTTTGCGCGAAAGACGAGGATTTGCGCATTTTAAGTCTGTTCCGGGTGTACTTTTATAGGATCACAGTTTCAGTTCAGCTCGCATCACCTCGGCTAGGCGGTCAAAGCTTAGTGTAAATCCGAGCTTCTTGGAGACGCGCTGCATGCCATAATTGTCGGGCAAGACCAGTCCGAAAATGAGTTCGACTCCTTCCTTCCGGCCGATATCGACGAGCAGTCGCAGGAGCTGAGTCCCGAGCCCTCGACGTTGGCAGCGGTCACTGATGATGATGGCGAACTCTGCTTGGTTTACGCCGTGCAACTTTATTAGCCGACCTACGCCGATGATCTCATCTTCTTTCGTGTCCGGCTCTGGCCGAACCGCTACCAGAGCAATCTCTCGGTCATAATCGTTGAAACAGATTCGAGTTAATCGCTCATGTGCGACACGCAGCTCCAGTTTTGAAAATCCGAAGTACCGGAAATGGACTGTTTCTTCGGACAGCGTACCGTGAAATTTTACCATGGGAGGTTCGTCCTCTGGTCGGATCGGTCGAATGGCAATTGGAGTTCCGTCTCGCAGCTGCCACTTACTGGAATATTGTAGGGGGTAGGGACGAATCGCCAATCGCGGCAGATTTTCTTCTCGGACGTTTTTGTCGTGCAGAACAATCCGGGCATCCAGAGCCAGCATCTGCTTAGCCGATACGACAAAGGGATTGATATCGATCTCTTTGATCCAGGGTTGTTCGGCAACCAGGAGACTGAACTGGACGAGTGTGCTTTCCAGCTGTG
>DATNNZ010000528.1:0-6736 GCA_035601575.1 Chthoniobacterales bacterium | reverse complement strand
AACTCCGACGAGGGGATTCAGAGAATAAACCAAGCGCCATTGTTCGGGGATAACGTCACTACTGAAACCGACCGGCGAAATGAAAAGCCCAAATTGCGCAATAAACGGAACAACGTAACGAAAATCTCGAAATTCGACGGTGAGGGCGGCCAGGAACAAGCCGGGACCAAGGGCGGCGAGAAACGCCAGGAACGTCAAAAAAGGAAGTGCGAGCAGTCGCCAGTCTGGCATGAAGCGAAACCAGATCATGAGGATCCCCATCAGCACCGCTGAGATGAGTAAATCTACCAGACTGGTGATGACTGTTCCAGCTGGAATGATCAGACGCGGGAAATAGACCTTCGATACAAGGTTGTTATTGACGATCAAGCTATTGCTGGCTTCCAAAAGCGCGTTAGAGAAGAACTGCCAGGGCAACATTGCGGCAAAGACCAGGATTGGATAAGGGATACCATTGGAAGGCATCTTGGCGATCCGCCCAAACACGACAGTAAAAATGACCATCGCGAGCAAGGGGCGAAGAACCGACCAAGCCACGCCGATCGCCGTTTGCTTGTAGCGGACGTTGATATCTCGCCAAGCGAGGATATAGAAAAGCTCCCGGTAGCGCCAGAGGTCGCTCCAGTAGTTTTTCTCGGTGCGGCCGGGTTCGATCAAAAGCTCATGCATACAATTGCGAATTTCGAAATGCGGATTGCGGATTTAATTACAAAATGCGGGGAATAGTGCGAGGTGTGCATTTCGAAATCCGCAATTTTATGGCCTAGGTTCGGTCAGCGGCACCAGGTCCGTAACGCTGGCTTCGGCGTGCAGGCTGCGACCCATCCATTCCATGAGAATTTCCACGCGGTCCCTGCCGGTGATGAGGCGGGTGACCAAAGCTTCCAAGCCTTGGAATGGGCCTTGGATAATCTGGACGCTCTGTCCCCGCTCCAACCCTCGATTGATCTCTAAAATTTCATCTTCGCCGGTGCGCATTCTGATCTCGCTGATCAGTGCATCAGGCAAAAGCGCCAGACGATCCCCGAAATGCACGAAGCCGCTGATACCTGGGCTTTGCCTGATTCGCCGATTGACGGCCCCATAGTTAAATCGAGCAAAAAGGTAACCGGGAAACATGGGTTCGACGAACCAGATCGGGCCCCGCGTTGTCGGTTTCCGAAAACGCAGTCGAGGACAGAAGACCTCCATTTCGGAAATCTGACGCAGGCAAGCGGCCGCGATATGTTCCCGTTTGGGCTGGCCCCTCAAACAGAACCATGAGCCGATGGGCTGGTCGCGCGAGATTTCAGCAGGGGTTAGAAGCATGGTGAGTGGCTGTGCACTAGAAAAATTCCGGGCATGCTGCCGCCCTTGGTCGCGAACCTTACAGTTCGGACTGGAATTGATAATATTTTCTCGTGAACATTGAATCCACGTAATGTTCGGGGGGTCCGGTTATCCACCACGGCAGTGCGACCTTAGGCGAGGTCGCCAGCGGCTTACTAAGGTGCTTGGTCAGCGCTTCGAACTAATGGATACCCTGACGGGGTATCGCTGCGGCGCACACCACTAAAACTATCCTGAAAGATGTTTTCCATTCGTCCTGAGCTCTCCTTCTTGGTTCTCGATCGTATGTCCATCTGAACTACCGACTAATATTGATCAACCGTACTTTCGCTCCGATAAGCTTGAGCCTTGACATACATACTGGCGTAGCGGGCAAAGTAGTAATCATCGCGAGAGCGCCGCTCCACCCGGTTCAAGACGACCGCGTCAGGGTTGTGAGTCGCCCGTTCCAGCAGACCGCACGCCCGGACAATAGCGCGCCGCGGGGTTTTACCCGCGCGGATGACAAGACATACCGACTCAATTTCCTTAGCGATGAGCTGAGTGTCACTGACGGCATTGACCGGGGCGCTATCTATTACGACCCGATCGAAGTAAAGCATGGCCTCTTTGAGCAAGCCGACAAGGTCGCCGGAGGCTAGCAATTCGGCCGGGTTTGATACTCGCTCGCCCGCCCCGAGGATGAAGAGGTTCTCTGTGCTGGTCGGTCGGCAGCAATCCATGAAGGTTGCGTTTCCGGTGAGACAAGCGCTGAGTCCTGGCCCTCTGCTGCCAGCTAATAAAGCCTTGGTCAGGTTCGGTCGGCGCAGATCGGCATCGATGAGCAAGGTCCGAAGTCCCAACTGGGCGAGAGCCGCTCCGCAGTTAAGTGAGCAATAGGTTTTCCCCTCGCCCGGATTAGCGCTGGTGAACAAAACCGCTTTAGAGTCCTTTTGGTTCCCAAGAAAAGAGAGAGCCGTCCGGAGCGAACGGAATGCTTCTGCTTCGTGCGATCCCGGACGGGCGGTTAGAACGGGTTCTTTGTCGATGTGTCTGCGTTTGGAACGGGGAACCAAGGTTAGTACCGGGAGTCCCAATACTTCTTCCACCTGATTGACGTTACGGATGGAACTGTCGGCCATGGCGATACCAATCACCAGGGCGTTCCCGGCGACGAACCCGCCCAAAATTGCAAGCGCCAGAATCATCAACTTCCTCGGCTTCACCGGACTGGCAGAGACAAGCGGAGCTTCGATGACACGGATATTGAATTTCTGCCCAAGGCCCTGATTGAGATTGGTCTGCTTCATGCCCGTCAGAACAGATTCGTAGAGCGCACGATCGGACTCAACTTCACGCTCCAGGACGTTGTAAGGAATTGCGATCTTGTTGAGCTCTAACGCCGCTTGCTCCTGTTCCTGAAGCGCGGTGGTAAGCATAGCTTCCGTACTTTTGGCCGCCTCATACGACTTTATCACCATATTTCCGACGTTAACCAACGTCCGATTCAGTGATTCCTGCAGCCCACTGAGCTGGCTTTCTGCCTTGTATCTCGATTCCTTATCAGCAAGTTCGCGGCGCAGTTCCGAGACTACCGGAAGGGCGGCAACGCTAGGAAGCATTAGCAGCTTTTCCGGAGTGTTCGCCTTGCCCTGCTTGATTATCGCAACATCGGCCTCCAGCTTCAGGCGCTCGCTCTTGGCTTGGGTCACCTTCAGGTTCAATTCTTTGAGTTTCTCGACGATGATGTTTTGTTTATCCTCGAGTGAAACCGCATGGTGATCTTCACGATATTGCTGAAGTGCCTGTTCAGACTTGTGCAGTTTCTCTTTGAGGCGATCGGCTTCTTGAATGAGGAAGTCGTTGGCAGCCTTTGAAACACTGAACTTTTGATCAAAGATCTGGCTGATGAACTCCGTAACCATGGATTGCGCGAGCTTCTGCGCCCGTTTCGGATCGGTGTCTTGCACGCTTACATCGATCAAGCGCGTTCCGCGGCGGAGCCCGACGGTAACCTTCCGCATGAACCGTCCGACAAGCTCGCTGTCCAAATAGGCCGAACCGTCTTTTTTAGGCGGAGCGAATAAGGGGTCCTTGTCCAACTCATTGGCCTTAATGACCCGCAAGAGGACCGTGTCACTCATCAGCGTTTGCGCGATCGTGGTCAACTCCTCAACTGATTTGAACTCCTCGTTCGGGCTAGAATTATTCTGGGTGTTGACGAACTTCTGCGCTTCCTGGTCGACCTGGATGACCGCACGCGATTCGTAGATTTTCGGCGTTCGGATCAAATAGATAATCGCTGCGGAGAGACTGAGGACAACAAGCAGAATGATTAGCCACGCTTTAGACAGCAGCAGATGGTAGAGGTAACCGAAATCTAACCTGATCACGGGCGAATCACCCACAGGTGTAGAACGTGGTACTAGAGTTTTCATACGGATGGCCTCGAATTCATAAGTCTATTCTCGTTCGCGATTAGAAGATGCGTTCTCGGACGGCTATCTTGTCGCCAGGCTGAACTTCGAAGGTATATCGCGATTCCAGATGCAGATGGTGTTCCAGCGCGTTGAAACTTCTATAGTGCGGGAACAGGAGGAGGCTCGGCACATATTCAAGGGGTGGTATAATTGTATTCCTTCTGAGCATAAATCCCCGACCCGCGTATTGATTATCTCAGGCTGCGGTTGTTGCCTAGCTGGGTCTTCCGCCTTCCAAGCATCTGCTTCCGAAAGTGGATGCACTCCCGATGGAGCGGGAGATGCCGCTGCCGCCTGGCCACCGGCTGTCTGGGCCAGTGCCTTACATATGGTCGCAATACAAAGCCATCCTCTACTTCGAAATAACATGTCTACCTTTCAAATTACTTCACGAAAGGGGGGACACTGTTGCGGGCTGCCTTCAAACGACGCCTGTTTTCCATAAGAATGTACCCAATCCCACTTAATAATCCCTCTCCGATGAAAATTAGAACTTGCCGAAGTCGTTAAGACGCGTTGGCCGCAATAAATAGCGCAAGAAACCTAAAGCTCAAACAAAATTCTCCGTAATTATTATCTCAATGTTGATTATCAAATCTTATACGGATCTTTTCCCGATTGGTTCTTGTGCTTTAAAGGATGTACGCTGTAATCTGATAATCGGTTCTGGCCCCCCTCTTAGCACTCTGAGCGATTGAGTGGATCCAACATCCATGTCGCACGACGATTTCATCCTCGGTTATCAGAACGGTCAGTTAGGCTGCAGCGTTAGCACCTTACTCACCCTCCGCCTCTTCTTGGCTGGCCGTATTCGTGAAAAGCGGGTTGCGATCCGTCTGGTTGGCTGGTCACTCGGTTTACTCCTTTTGATCGGTCTATCTGCCATCGGGTTTCTTTGTCTGCCTGCTCTTTGGGCGCTTCTTGGTGCCACCACCTTGCTAGCAACCTTTGCGCTTGGATTCACTCACCAGGTCGCCGGACTGATCGTGTCTACCGCCTTAACGGACGAGCATTTTTACCAGTTTGCCCTAGTCGAACGTGCTTTATGTGTTTCCGCTGACGGCGAGTGCAATATGCCTAAACTACAGAAGGTTGTTCCCTTGCGCGAGCCTCGTCGTGCGCAACGCTAAGCCATTTCGGGCTGAGTTGTCGCGCTTGCCAACGAAAAAATCGTCCTTTCTGGATCTGACTCCATGCCCTTGTCCCAGCGATTCCTTTCACAGGAACAGCGAACCGCATTGGTTGTCGAACAAGCGGCAAATATGAACTCCATGTTATCAATATTAAGCGCAGGTACCTCCTTTGCATTAAAAACTACAAAAACTCTCTCTCTCCTCCCGCTTAGCAAAAACGCGAAAGCAGAATTCCCTTTCTCCGCTGAGACGTAGGTTCTTATCACTTATTCAATTTAAATCTAATTTATTCATTTTAAATTCAGTGTGAGAACGACTGCAGACAGATCCGCCGCTGCGAGTCCGAATTCCGCGACAGTGCCGCCCGAAAACAAGCGCGCTGCTCATTCCCCGCGGCTTTCGTGCCGGTCTAGAGAAACCGAAACTTCTTCCATGGTTCCTAAAGGAAGTTGATTAAAGGAAGTTGATTTCACCTAAGCATCAATCAGATCGCGCATCCCGCCAAACGTGAAGGTTTTCACCATCGGTTTGTCGAGGAAATCGTGGGGAAAACCGAGGTCGATCTGGCTTGCCTCGTCCAGGGCACGAATCTCCTCCGCCGATAGTTTGAGATCTACGATCGCAACATTCGCTTCTAGTTGATCGAGCCGCCGTGCGCCAACGATTGGAATGACCGGCAATTTGCGATGCCTCAGCCAAGCCAACGCAATCTGCGCCGGCGAGTGTCCCGTTGGTTTGGCTACCGCCCGTAATACGTCAATGACGCGGTTGGTACGCTCTCGATTTTGCGCGAACTGCTGGTTGTCAGGAATATCCATCCGGCTTTTGCCGTCTTCGCTCTGAATCGCCTGTTCCGTCACCCGATATTTACCACTCAACAAACCGCCTGCCAGCGGACTCCAGGCAGTGACGCTTAGACGGAAATCGGCAGCCATTGGCAGCAGCTCCCGCTCTGGGGTCCTTTCCAAAAGGCTGTACTCGATTTGCAATGCGACGAACGGAGACCAGCCGCGAAGCGCCGCGAGAGTATTTGCCTTGGCGATCCACCAGGCGGCAGCATCGGAAACGCCAACATAAAGGACTTTGCCTTGCCGCACCAGATCGTCGAAACCGCGCATGACTTCTTCGGCCGGTGTCAGCCGGTCCCAAATGTGCATCCAATAGAGGTCGATATAGTCGGTACGCAATCGCCTAAGGCTCGCCTCGACCGCTGTCATCATACTCTTCCGATGGTTTCCCGCAGCGTTGGGGTCTTTGCCGGGCACCGCATTGGTGTACTTGGTTGCAAGCACCACCTGATCACGATGTCCTTGCATAAACTCGCCGAGAAAAAGCTCGCTTGCGCCGTTCGTATAGAGGTTTGCGGTATCAACGAAATTCCCGCCCAATTCCCGAAAGCGATCGTAGATCCCGCGACTCACTTCCTTCGACGAGCCCCATCCCCACTCCTCGCCAAACGTCATAGTGCCCAAACAGATTTCAGATACTCGTAAACCGCTCGGTCCTAGTAATTGGTATCGCATAGAGTTGGTTTAACTCATTCAATGAAGCCTAGTGCGCAGGTAACGCAAAGCTCCGCATTTTTAGCTCCGTATGCGAGGCCAATCGAGTGCCGAATTACGGAGGCTGGCTTGTCTGCCGAAGTTATGGGTTGTGGGAGAAACGAAGGAGGAAGCATCCGCCCACCTAAAGATCTTGGGCTCGGGGCAACATCACTAGATCGCGAATGGTAACGTTAGACGGCCGGGTCAACATAAACAACACCGCTTCAGCTACGTCTGTTGACCGCAATCCCTCGCCGAGTTCCGCCCGGCG
>DATNNZ010000527.1:0-2430 GCA_035601575.1 Chthoniobacterales bacterium | reverse complement strand
GTAGAATTCAACCGCCTCCTCGCAACTTCCGTTGAAAAAGAGATAGGGTTGAATGATTCGATTGTCTTTCTTTGTGCTCATAATATTCAGTCGGCTATTTGGGACGCGATGTGCTGTCCACACCTAGCTTAACTTCCTCTCTTCTCTGGCAAATTTCCCTCGTAAGCGCCTGCGTCGCCCGCTTTTTTCGGGCTACGCCTCCGCCCAGGCAGGCGGTTGGGAGAACAACGGAAGTAAACCGAGCCGAGCCAACAGAGAATTGAGCTGAGGTGGAATTTGGGTCAGCAAGCGCTTGGAATCTTGGCCGGCGATTTTCAAGGTGCCAACTCGAATTGCCTGCAATTGGCGCAGCAAACATTGGATCTCGCCTTTTTCGCCTTTGGATCGCCATTCGGATCCCAGCTTAGCGCAAAGCCAGTAAGCGATAAAACAGATTCGCACGTGGTTACGTACTCGATCCGGACGCCAGTGAAACACAGGCCGGACCTCCATATAACTCTTCAATTGACAGAAGGCTTCCTCGACCGCCAGCAGGTTCTTGTAATTGCCAAGTACCTGCTCTTTGCCGCACTGGACGGGCTCAAGACTTGTGTGCAACAGGTAAAGGCCGTCGAGGCTCTGCTCGATCGCGATAACTTCGTCGTTTTTTTGATAATTTAGCTGCCCTTTCTCATCGACCCAGTACCGGAAATATTTATGTGCTTTGAGCCGTTGGAGCGCTCGACCGGCTTGACTAGCCAACTTCTGAGCATCGGGTTTCCTGCGCCGTACATCCGCCAGACGCTTGAGTTCCTTCTGGGCCTTTTCTAACCGAGCGCTGCGCCGGGCAAAATCCCGTTGCTGCCGATAGACTCCGCCGGCGATTACGTAACGTTTGCCCTCAAGTGTCAACTCTATGAGCTTGGTTCGATCCCACAACTGTGGCTGATCCTCCTGTGGTAATTGAGCAACAACCTCACGCAAAGTCGCTGTGGAAAGGCGGGTCACAAAATGCAGATCTTCTTTGCGCATGGCTTCGAGGTTGAGTGTACTGCTCATGCCATTATCGAAGACAAAGACGGCCCGCCGGATGCCAAAGCGCCGCTTCAGACTTGCCAGCAGTCCGTGCAAGGTCGTCGTATCAGTGCGATTTCCTCGCAGCACCTCCAGATGGATGGGGATGCCCTCTGTGTCGGTGGCCACCGCCAACAAGATCTGCGGACGATCCTCTCGGTGATCGCGGCTGTAGCCGTATTGTCCTAAAGCCCGCCGTGGCCCTTTGCCTTCAAAATAAACGCTCGTCAGATCATAGAGTACCAGGCTGACGGCTTGTGGAAAAGCCTCGCTGTAAAGCTGCTTTTCGATTCCGACCCAACGACCATCGAGCGCATCCATGGCCTCGTAAAGATCGTCTTCATCAAAGGTCTCGCTCTGTTGGCAAAGCCCGCAGGCAGCGGCCAAAAGGGTGCCGCGCGCTCCTTCAGCCAGCGCCAGTTTTGCGCCGGGAAAGAGGATGCGACCAAAGATCATGGCTTGCAAAAGCGAGCGTTGACGAGCCTCAGGGACATCGACAAAAAGCTTGTCCATGCTGAAACGTCGCCAACCATCGCGCAACACGGCCAAGCCACCGTAGTCCAGTGCACTGGACAACTGGATTTCTTCAATCGCCACACAGGGCTTCCCGCTCAGAGCAGCAGTGACTAAATCGCGCACCTCCGCAGGCAAGGCAGAAATATTGCAAACCGTTCTGGAACGGGGGCCTTCGGGAGTCCGAAACGATTCGCGTACCAAGTAAGAGACATAAGTTTTGTTCTGGCGACGTGACTTGGTGGATTGGACAAACATAATTGCTACACTAGTAGAGCATATATGAATGTGAAAACAAGATATAAATGCGGAAAAGTCAAATAATTACTTGCTACAAATGTGCCGCCAAACGTACAAAATACGAGGGAAAACTAAAAAAGAGTCGGGGAAGTTAGGCTAGTGCAGAGTTACATTGATTCCTTGATGGTGCGAATGCGCCTTTCGGTTTCGGCATAAGTCCACTTAAAGGGTTTGGCCTTTTGTTGTAGTTGCGGATGTAGCGGATGAGTTTCCGATCGAGATCTTTAACTGAGGCGAAGATGCCGCGGGCAATTACATCACGCTGGATTTTGGAAAACCAGATCTCAACTTGATTAAGCCATGAGGAGTAGGTCGGTGTGTAATGGATGCGAACATTACGATTTCGCTCGAGGAATTCCCAGACCTTGGGGGTACGATGAGCCGAGAGATTGTCGGCGATGATATGAATTTCCTTCGCAGGTGTTTGACTGGCAACGATCTGCTCGAGAAAAGCCACGAACTCCGCGCTGGTATGGCGGGCAGAAGTTTTACCCAGGACTTCACCACTTTGGAGGTTGAACGCCGCAAAGAGCGAAAGCGTCCCATGCCGATAATATTCAAAAC
>DATNNZ010000526.1:0-4209 GCA_035601575.1 Chthoniobacterales bacterium | reverse complement strand
CACGCGAGAGTGCCAATGCTTCCTGTGCTCGGCGCAGCCCTGTTGCCGGATCAACAGCCTCAATCAGGGATTCGGCCTCCAAAGCGGCAAACCATTCACCGAGAAGAAGCCGTCCGCCGAAGGCCTTGACTGCTTGTCTGGCTGCCTCCCAGTAAGGCAACGATTCACGGGCCCTTCCCAACCCAAATGTGCCCCACGCGATGAAAGCATTGAGGGCGTAGCGGAAAAAGATATCGCCGCTTTTTTCCGCGACCACCAGGGATTCATGCGCACTGGCGATTCCGTCCGCATACTCTCCGGCCAATACATGAATAATTGTGAGACCGGTCCGCGCCATGACTTCGGCGTTTTGGTCTCGACTGGAGCACGCGATCTCCAGCGCCCGGTTGACATCAGAGAGGCCGGCAGGGTAGTGGCCAAGCCATGTCTGAGCCATCCCGCGATGGACGTAGGCAAAAAGCGTTTCGTGTTGGCTCTTTTCGCGTTCCAGAAGTGGTATCGCTTGACTGAGCATTTGCAAGGATTCCTTGAAGCGGCCTTGCATGAGCAGCACTCGGCCATAGACCGCTCCAGGCAAAGTTGTAAGTTGGGGATCCCCCAGTTGCTCGGCTAAAGCGAGAGCTTTTAGATAATAACCGGCGGCTTCCTTTAGCCTGCCCCCAATATAATGGACACGCCCAATCCATAACCGGACACGCGCGATTAGGACCGCATCGTTGAGTGATTCAGCAATTCTTTCCGCTTCGCCGAGCATGGCAAGGCTCTTTTCCGGTATCCCGGCGTGAAGCGAGGCGCCGACCAACTGAACAATTACCTCGACTTTCTGACGAAGATGCTCCCGGTCCGCTTCAAAATGTTTCAGGCATTCCAAAGCGCGACCATAATGGCCGCGCGCCTCAGGATAAGCGCAAACCCTGAAAGCAGCGTCTCCAGACCGGATGGAATACTCGAGCGCTTTCTGCCACGACTCGGCCGAGAAGAAATGATAGGCGAGCACGCCGGCGAACTCTTCGATGCGATCTCGGAAGATCGATTCCAAGGCGTCACCCACTTTGCGATGTAACACCCTACGCGCAGGTGTAAGAAGAGTTTGGTAAGCAACTTCCTGGGTTAGAGCGTGCTTAAAGATGAATTCGAGCTCCGGTATCACGCAGCGTTCGCGCACCAGGCCTGATAACTCGAGAGTGGCGAGTTGCTCGCGCAGTGAATTATCCGCGCTCGCTATTCGCTCCAGTATTCGGTACTGAAATACCCGGCCAATCACCGCAGCTTTTTGCGTTAGTTGTTTTAGCTCTTCCGAAAGTCGATCCAGACGTGAAAGCAAGACTCCTTGCAGGGTATCGGGCACCTGCATAACGTCGCCGAATGTCGTTAGCGTCCATTTTCCACTATCAAAGGCCAGTCCGCCGCTTTCAACAAGAGAGCGCAGAACTTCCTCAAGAAAGAAAGGGTTACCTTCCGACTTATCGAGGATTTTCGCTACTAGTGGTTCATGTGAGTAATCCCCACCCAGTAGATTCTCCATTAAGGTTCGGCTTTCGTCGTTGGAAAGCGATTGCAGCGGTATTTCCACCAAATGCTCCCGACATTCCTCCAAGGCAGGGCCAAGTTTACTCCAAAGGCCGGTTGGCGTCTGGCGAGAACGAGTAACAGCCATGAAGGTTAGTTTGGTTCGTTTGAGTAGCGGCAAGATGGACGCTAACAAATCAATGCAACTTGCGTCCGCCCAGTGCAGGTCGTCGATCATCACAACGACGGGCTGTTGCTTAGCGAGCGAGAGCAGCCCCTGCTCCACGATAGCAAAGAAACGCGCCCGAAATTCTTCTCCCTTGAGTCCTTTTAGAAACTCCTGGTCCGCGTTGGTTAGTGACAGAGCAAGCAACTGCGCGAGCACCGCATACACCTGCACATCGGACGAAAAGTTAGTCTCAACGTAACGACGCAGCGTGGCTTGTTGCTCCTCGACCTTTTGTTGATCCGTGATGCCGATATGTCTTCGGAGAAGGTCGAGGATCGGGGCATAGCTCAGCGTTTGGGTAGAGGCGAAGCAGCGTCCTTCGAGCCAGGTAACGCCTTCGGATTCGCAAGATCGCATTTCCGCCAGGAGCCGGCTTTTTCCCACCCCGGCATCTCCGTAAACGAGAATAAGTGCGCTGCGGCCGAGCTTGGTCGCGGCGATAGCTGTTCTCATTACTTTGCGCTCCCACTCGCGGCCTACGAGCGGCGAAATAAGTCCCTCGAGGCCACGCTTCGCGTCGCGCTGTGTTTTTGGTTCGAGCAACTCGAAAACCGCGAGAGCATCCTTTTTTCCCTGCACGCGGACCGGTTCCAATGGGCGAAACTCGAAAATGCCATGGGTTAACCGATAAGTGCTCTGTGTAACCAAAATCTGACCACGAATAGCCACACCCTCGAGTCGAGACGCCACATTTACAGTGTCGCCCATCACGCTGTAACTCAACCTCACGTCAGTGCCGACATTACCTGTGATAACTGTGCCGGAGCTTATCCCTATGTGTAGGGCCAAAGGCTCCTCGAGCTTCTCGACCCAGCGTTCGTTAAAACCTTCCAAGCGCTTCCTCATTGCTAGCGCCGCACGTAAGGCGCGTTCTGCGTCATCCTCCAAAGCAATCGGCGCACCGAAAACGGCCATAACACAGTCACCGATAATCTGGTGCACCATGCCTTCGTATTGGTACACGGCTTCGATCAACTCCTTCATGCAATCGTTTACGACCGAAGTGACTTCTTCGGGATCGAGGCGTTCGGCCAGCGGGGTGAATCCAGAGAGATCAGCGAAGACCACGGTCACCTGACGCCGCTCGCCTTCGATATGTCCGCTGGCCCGAATCTTATCGGTCAGTTGTTTGGGCATATATCTTTGCAATTCAGCGAGCAAAGCTTGATCGCGCGGGGTCGATTCGCGCTCGGGAGGCAGGGATTCCTGCGCGAGCAGAGATTCGAGCAGGCTGCGGAGAGGTTTGAGGCTCAGTTCAATCGTCGCGTCGCCGAGCGTGGAGCGCATGCTTTCCTGCGCCGCGATCGCAGCGCGTAATTCAGCAATCTGTTCCTTCCGAGAGCTCACGAAGGCCGCTTCTACCAAATAGAGCGGATTGGAACAAGTCAAAATATGGATTGGTTTCACGAATGTCAACGGCGCCTTCTGCCTAGGCGCATCGGCGCATCTTCCACCCCCCCACGGTCGATGCGGTTCTGTTTTTGCGACCAGGTTTGCCTCGCGATATTTAAGATCGACAAGGCGGATCGAAGTCTATCTATTTCCGGCCAGAGGCGCCATCAGACTCCTCCGTGTCTTCCTCTTCATCAGTTTTGGCGCGAGTTATCCTCACGCCAACGCCGCCGAAGCCCGACCTTCCTACAAATTCCTCCGCTACGACGAAGACTACAGCTTTCTCTCCGATCCGACGCAAAGGACCGATTTGTTTGACTGGGTTAAATACACCCCACTCGATGGCGCTGGATATCTCTCTTTCGGCGGCGAGGTGCGCGAACGTTTCGAGACTTATAAGAATGAAGAATTCAGCGCCAATCCGAATGCCGACAATGCCTACTTATTACAGCGTTACCTTTTCCACGCCGATTACCATCCGGCCGAGTGCCTGCGGGTTTTCGGGGAATTGCAAAGTTCACTCGAAGGCGGCAGGCCCGGCGGGCCACGGCCGCCGGATCGTGATGCCATAGACATTCACCAACTGTTTGCCGATTTGGTTGGAAAGGTAAGCCAGGACGGACAACTCACTCTCCGAGTCGGGCGGCAGGAGATGTCCTACGGCTGGGAGCGATTGATCGCCGCGCGCGAAGGCCCTAACAACCGTCGCGCCTTCGATGAGGTGCGGTTGTTATACAAACAAACGCGGTAAGCGTAGATGCGTGGCTCTCGAGTCCGGTGGAGGTGGACCAGGGACAGTTCGATGATCAAAATGTTCGCGAGGTGTGGTTCTGGGGGGTCTACGCGACTGTGCCGTGTCCGTCGCTGCTAGGAATTCAATTGGACCTCTACTATCTGGGCCTGAGTAACCCGCACGCCGTTTTCAATCAGGGAGCAGGCCATGAGGAGGCGCACACCGTCGGCACGCGCTTCTTTGGCACCCTCGGTCATTGGGATGTTAATGATGAAGCGATTTATCAGTTTGGACAATTCGGGTCTGGCGCTGTAAATGCATGGTCAGTGGCTATCGACCACGGCTT
>DATNNZ010000525.1:0-16725 GCA_035601575.1 Chthoniobacterales bacterium | reverse complement strand
CAGGTTGAGCTGGTTTACAGTGAAAGTCCCTGCGGTGAGGTTGACCGTTTGGGTTCCCGAAGCGGGAAGAACAAGGTTTGCTATGTTATCATTTCCATTAGGCACGCCATTAGGCGTCTACAAGGTTGGGTCATTCCAGTTCCCGCATGTTGAGGCAGTGAAATTTGTAGCAACAGCAGGGGTAAAAGAGAAAGTATCGAGCCCGATAGCTGACAACCCGCCGACCAGTGTTTTCCACATAGTCCAGCCGTCATAGCATCGGCAAAGGCTCTCGAGCAATCATAATCACTGTAATTACTGTACACAAAGCTCTGTGTAAGTTCCGTAGCCGATTACCGCGGCAATGACATAATCGAGCATGTTGATCTGCAAAATCCGGGCTCCTTCGCCAGTCTGCGAGTCAGCGGATCGCCAGAGTTCGGCACACATCCGCTCCTCGAACCTGGACACGCTCAAGTTTGTCTGACGCGACGACGGCATTCATAGTCCGGCTGGCGGAACATCATCGCGGCAAAGTGCATTCGACGCAGCGATTTGGCCAACCATTGGAACTCGTGGCGACCAGAGAAATGCCTCATTTATTTCTTCTTTTGCCCGTATCGCTCACTCAAGCGATCGTGAAAAGGTCCGTGTCCGAGCAAGAGTCCGACCGTGTTTTCAGCCCATTCATTTTGTCCGCCGCGACTGCGTAGCAAAGCGAGCAGGCTAGCCTTATTCAGTAGCGCAATATCAACGCTCTGATGTTTCCCGGTTTGATCTTTGGCTCGAACAAAAATCCCGGTGCGCGGGAAATTATCCGCCATCTCGGCGCGCTGCGGATCAATATGGAGATCATCCAACAATTGACTGGTGATGAAAGCGTCCCTCGCCGCGAGCCAGGCCTGCCGTGCTCGCACTTCGTTAGTCGTCGACGCGTACCGCCAATGTTCTTTGAACCAATCTTGGAATGCTTCCTCTTCCGTCATACATGTTTCTCGATCTTTTGTGCGACGTTACGCAAAGCACGGCAAACCATTGATTATCTCAAGGCTACTCGTTTGACAACTGGGTTCGAGTCCCAGTCAACCGATTTGCTGTATTTCGAGTTTCACCTGGCAACCCTTTTAGTTTAGTCGAAGTTGACGGCGTCTCGAGCTAAAATCGCATCTGGGCATCTTTCAGAAACGGGATTAAATTCACAAGCATTATGGGAGCTTACAAAGGTCGTGTAAACCTGAGACAACGGCGAAGACGCTTTGAGAAGGAGCAACGGCTCAAGGCCCTTGCCGCCACTAAAAAGCAACCCGCTTCGGACGTGAGTGCTGCCCAACAGACCACGACTTAGCCGGAGTCAAGCGAAGGCCCAATTGCCGCGGAGAGCACGAGGCGTGTGTTGCCAGCAGGTGAGCTTCTGAACGAGGGTGCTTTTCTCTGCACTCGGTGGTGCTTGCGACTATCGCCGGCGTCATGGTGACCCTGCATCGCGATATTAACTCCGTCGTTGGAATCGGCGTTTAGTTCTACTGGCTTGCCATGGGGAGTGCGGCGGTAGGCCTCGGCCCACGCTTCCTTGCGTGCAGCCAGGTCCGCCGAATTGGCCAAGCCCTTGGCTGTAACCAGGCGCTCGAGAGCGGCCAGCCAATGGTGATAGTAACGCGAGCCGTCGTCGGGCTCACCGCGGCTCGCGGCGGTCCTGAGTTCATCGGCCAGCGCGGCCGCCCATTCCTTCCAAGCGAAATGCCCGTGCAGACGATAAGGTTGTGCAGCTTGGGCGTATTCTCTACCACCACCATGTGCTCGCCCCCACGACCGCCATAGCCAAACTCCGCTATCGCGGCGGTGGCTTCAGTAAGCAGGCGCTGTTTGTAGGCGGGATCAACCCAGGCCCGCGCGACCACGCGCGCACCGTTGCGCGGGCCGACCTTGTTCTCGTAAGTGTCGATCAACTCATCAAGTGCAGCCGGGTCGACCAACCCCTTTTCGACCAGTAGCGATTCGAGCGCCTTGACTCGCAGGGAGAGATCCGGAGGAACCGCCTGGTGGTCGTGATCGTGGGTGGGCGCTTTCATATTGACCAGGAATTCCATTTTGGTGTCCTGGATAGATAGGGCAAGTATAAAACTCCGACCTGCTCGGTGGCGGCCAGAATTTCCACGGGGCCCAAGCTGCAATCGCGTTGTAGCCAGATCTTGACGCCGCGCTGGCGGATACTGCGCACGTCAGTGAGTCGAAACCACGTTTCCGGACGTTATGGTTTCCCCAAGCGCTCTCGAAAAAGAGGAGTCCGATTCGCTGAGCGCGGCTTTTATTACTCGCTGAGAGAGCGGCTAACGATATCCTGGGCCTGCTCGACAATCGCGGCGAGGTGGTCGGCGCTCTTGAGACTCTCGGCATAGAGCTTATAAATATTCTCTGTACCGGATGGGCGGGCAGCGAACCAGCCACTGACCGAGACAACCTTTAATCCGCCGATCGCAGTGTCGTTACCCGGAGCACGAGTAAGCTTCGCCGTGATTGGTTCCCCAGCGAGCTCGGTTGCGGTGACGGCTTCGGGTGAAAGCTTTTTGAGCGAGTTCTTCTGCTCCGGTGTGGCGGGCGCGTCGATTCGGGTGTAATACGGCGTGCCGAACTGGGCAGTAAGCTCCTGGTAATGTGCGCCGGGATCTTTGCTGGTATTTGCAGTGATTTCTGCTGCGAGCAGGCCGAGGATAAGTCCGTCTTTATCCGTGCTCCAGACTCCGCCGTCGCGCCGGAGGAAACTGGCTCCGGCGCTCTCCTCGCCGCCGAAGCAACAGGAGCCATCAAACAAACCGGGCGTGAACCATTTGAAGCCAACCGGTACTTCCCAAAGCTTGCGACCGAGGCTGCCGACGACTCGATCTATGAGACAACTGCTGACCAGCGTTTTGCCAACGACCGCGCTTGGCGACCACTGCAGGCGGTTGGTCAGAAGATAGCGAATAGCGACCGCTAAATAGTGATTCGGATTCAGAAGACCTGCGGACGGGGTGACGATGCCGTGCCGGTCGGAGTCAGGATCGTTGCCGAAGGCAATGTCGAAGCCGTCCTTGAGTGCTACCAAACCGGCCATAGCCCAAGGGCTCGAGCAATCCATTCGGATTTTGCCGTCGTGATCTAGGGTCATAAACGCGAAAGTCGGGTCGATCTTCGGGTTCACGACGGTGATATCGACGTGGTAGCGCTCGGCCACCGGTTGCCAGTAGGCAGCCGCTGCGCCACCAAGCGGATCGATGCCGATCTTCAAGCCGGTAGAGCGGATCGGCTCGAAATCGATGACGTTTGCAAGGTCCTCAACATAAGGCACGACGAAGTCCTGCGAGTGAGTTGTGGACGCTTTGAGGGCAGTGTCGAAGCCAATACGCTGCACACCTCTGTTGCCGGCACGCAGGAGATCGTTAGCGCGGTTCTGAATCCAATCGGTGACGTCGGTATCCGCCGGACCTCCATTTGGTGGGTTGTATTTGAAGCCGCCGTCGCTCGGGGGGTTGTGGGACGGTGTGATGACGATACCGTCGGCGGGGCTATCCGACCGATCCCGATTATACGTTAAAATGGCCCGCGAAATGACCGGTGTTGGCGTGAAGCCGTTATCGCGCTGGATGAATGTCTCAACATCATTGGCGGCGAGCACTTCAAGCGCAATGCGTTCTGCGGGCCGGGAAAGCGCATGCGTGTCTTTACCCATGAACAGCGGGCCCGCGATTCCCCGATCGCGCCGGTATTCGCATATGGCCTGCGTTATGGCGAGAATGTGGGTTTCCGTGAATGTCGCGTTCAAGCTGGTGCCGCGATGACCGCTGGTGCCGAAGCTGACGAGCTGGTTCGGATCGGTCGGATCGGGCTTTGCGTCGTAGAACGCTGCTTCGAGCCGGCTCACGTCAATAAGGAGATCTTTCGGTGCTGGTTTGCCTGCAAGGGGATGCGTGCTCATATGGAAGTTCCGGCAGGAATAACAGCACCTTTTGGGACGACGATGACCCCGTCCCGAACGTAATAGTTGTCGCCATCCATGTCGGCGGATTTGCCTTCGGGCGTTATCACAACCCCATCCCCGATACGGGCGTTTTTATCGATAATGGCTCCTTCAATAACACAATTTTGTCCTATGCCCAGCGGGGGACGGTCCGGCGCGGATTGCGGATCCTCCTCCCGGTAAAAATCCGCGCCCATCAGGACTGAATTGCGGATTGTAGACCCATTTTCGATCACGCTCCGAATACCAATGACCGCCCGCTCAATATTCGCGTTGGTGATGATACAGCCGTCGGCAATGACTGCTCTGTTTACCTGCGCCCCGTTTACTTTGCTGGCTGGCAGGAACCGGGCGTGAGTGTAGATCGGATTGAGGTGGTCAAAGAAGTTGTAGGGTGGAAGTGTATCGGTCAGAGCCAGGTTCGCTTCAAAAAAAGCCCGGACTGTTCCTATGTCTTCCCAGTATCCCTGAAAGATATAGGCAAAGACCTTGTTCTTCTGCAGCGAGGCTGGGATGACGTGCTTGCCGAAGTCGTCGTAATTATTGGCCAGGGCGTCGACTAAAATCTGCCGGTTAAACACGTAGATACCCATCGAGCCCTGGTAAAGCTCGGCATCGACCGGACGACCCAACTCGGTCAGCAGATCGGGTGGAATCCGCAATTCGTCCAAGAGTTTCGGGTCTTTGGGTTTCTCTTCAAAGCGGAAAATGCGCCGCTTTGCGTTGCTGTGCATGATGCCAAAGCTTGAGGCCGCCTGGCGATCGACCGGGGTCGTGCCCAGCGTGATGTCGGCGTCCGTCTGAAAGTGCGCTTGCAGCAGATCGCAATAATCCATTCGGTATAGCTGATCGCCGCTTAAGATAAGGTAATACCTGTAAGGGCGTTCCAGAAAGTAGCGGAGGTTTTGGCGCACCGCGTCAGCCGTTCCCTGGTACCAGCTGGCGCCCTCCGGTGTTTGCTGGGCAGCTAAGATTTCCACGAAACTCTTTGTAAAATTGTCGAATTTGTAGCTGGAGGTGATGTGACGATGCAGCGATTCGCTGTTAAATTGTGTCAGCACGTAGATCTGCCGAAAACCGCCATTGAGGCAATTGCTGATCGGAATGTCTACCAGGCGGTACTTGCCGGCCAGCGGCACTGCCGGCTTAGCGCGTTCTTTTGTCAAGGGAAACAGCCGCGTGCCGGCGCCGCCACCCATGATGATTGCGAGGGTATCTTCCGATGGGATCTTTAAGTTCATAACTTGCTACTTGCTACTAGGCCATTCAGAACATCGAACCCTCGGCGGAATAGGACTCCCTATAAAGTCTCTTTTGAGTCTCTCTGCCGTAACGATCGGTGATCTGTTCCCATGCATTAAATATATCATCAAGGGCCGCTTTTGGTTGCGTCTCACCCGCTAAAACGGATGAGACACGGACATCGAGCTCGTGCCAATACTCCGCGGCCCCTGGGATTCTCAGATATATTTCCTGAGCCGGAAGGACGAGGTTTGCGTAATAGGCGTCGAGATACGTGATCGCATCATCTTTGTCCCACCCCTGGTTCTCCCACTCCACAACGCTTCCAGCACCAACCGGCGGAAAATATTCGTACTTCATCCCCGGCTGCACCCCAGTCCAACCATTGGTGACGTTAAAAAAGGCGTTCTTCTTGTTGGCCATGAAGGCAAGGAAATCATAGGTGGCCTCTTTCTTCTTCGACCGATGCGAGATCACGCAATGCCAGCTCCCTCCGTTCGTGTTCCCGACGACGTTAAGCGGATATTTCTCCCATTGACTGGTTAGGGGATTAAAGGCCTCGGTCGTACCGGGCATGATGGTCGCGCCGACTCGACCCTGAACACTGGAGCGGGAGCGGTCCTGGGCCAACGTGGGCAGATCGCCCCAGGTTGCTTCCATTACAGCGTGTCCGGTGAGGAACGGAATCCATCCCTGAGGAAGAGTCCAATTGATTTGTTCTTTCGGACCGTTGGCCAGGAACTTTACGTAATCTTCCAGCGCTAGAAGATGCCCCTCCGAGTTGATCAGAGGTTTCATGTCGTCTGGGTTGAAGTAAAAATGCTTGTTATTCGGTGAAACGACGTAAGGCGCAGCAAGAGTCAGGAAATGGAAAAATCCCTGTTCGTTGACCTTGGCATGAAGCGCAATCCCCCAATCGTCCTTTCCGTCGCCATTCCAGTCCCAACCGGTGAAGAATGAGGCTACGTCATGCATCTCGTTCATGTTCTTCGGGGGATTCGGTAACTCATAACCCAGTTTGCTCTTAAAGCGCTCCTGATAGTTAGCATTGCCCAAAACGTCTTTGCGGTAGTACAAAATCTGAGCGTCCGCATCAAACAGAACGCCATACAACTTGCCCTGCCAGGTATAAAGTCGTTTCATTGCCGGCAAGAATTGATCGGGATCCCAGTAGGGATATTTCGGGTCCTTGAGAAATGGCGCGACCTCGACAACATACGGTTCCTGACCGGTGAAAAAGTCACCATAGAACCATGCGGCGGTCTGGTAGGCGTCATATTGACCAAGCCCCGCCGTCAGATCCGCAAAAATCTGTTGATGGAGGGTATCGATTGGAACCTTGGTAACGTTCACATGGGCGCCGGTTTCCTCCTCCCATCGCGGCGCATGATATTCCAAGCAGTCTCCGACCGCCGATCTAAGAGCCATGACGTTGATCGTGGTATTTTTGTACGGCTTGGACTTCAGGTATTCGACACGTTCCTTCGTGACCGGCGACTCATTGAGCGCCCACGGCGACGAATCGAGCAAGTTGTCATTTGCCGCAAAAGAGTCCGGTACCATCCGGCTTAGCAGGGCAGCGGAAAATCCGAGCTGCGCAGCGCGCCGAATAAATCGACGCCGCGTGATTTTGCCTTGAAAGAACCCGGCAGTTAAATTTTTGAACTCCTCTTCCGAGTTGCGGTGGGACATAGGGGGGCTTTCTTTATTGCTGGATCAAGTCAGTGGGGCACATTCCCTTTTTCTTAACTCACTCGATCTCCCGCTAAGAATCGTTCCACTTCTTGTCGAGTCGGATTCGCTTCCGCCGCGCCAACCCGAGTCGCTACAATTGCGGCAGCCGCGTTGGCAAAGCGCATGCTCGATCTGAGTACGTCCGCTCCCATTTGAGCTAGATTCGGTATCGAATTGCCGGCCAGCGCCGCCAGAATAGCGGCCATAAAGCAGTCGCCGCATCCGGTTGTCTCCACCGCTTTGACGTCAAACCCGGGAGCGTGCGAAAGCCTAATCCCATCTCGGTAAACGGACGCACCTTCTCGGCCGAGAGTGACAAAGACTAGTGTGCCCTCTTTCGTAGGTAAAGCTTTGACCCCTGCATCAAAGTCCCTGGTTCCGCTCAGGAACTGTAACTCTTCGTCACTAACCTTCAAAATGCTGACCTTCTCGATCATTTTGCGGAGAAATGAACGATACCGATCTGGATCAGAGATCAGGGATTGCCGAACCGTCGGATCCAGAGAAACGGGAATACGCTTTTCAACGAAACGATCGGCTAGTGAGGCATAGGCAGAAGCTGATGGTTCCTCGGCCAGCACGATACCGCCGAAGTGACAAACGGAAAACACATCGGGTTGGAGCTCCCTCAACTCATCGCTCCGAAGCGAAATATCTGCAGCATGATCACGATAGAAACGAAATTCGGGTTTGCCTTCCTTATCGACGGCAACAAATGCCAGCGTGGTTTTTGTACCTTCCTCTCGGACAATGTGCGTCACATCGATGGACTCATTTTTGAGGAACTCCACCAACGCTTCGCCGAACTGGTCGTCACCAAATTTCCCAACGAAAGCGACTGGGACACCCAAGCGCCGAACGCCGACTGCAATGTTAAACGGAGAACCACCTATCCGTTTTTCGAAGGTTTTACTGACGCCTAATCCGGATCCGATCTCTGCGGAGATAAAATCGAAGAGAGCTTCGCCACCGACCAAGACAGGAGAGAGATTTTTCATAGAGAGAAAACCGCGATTATCTCAGTTTCATTTTACCTACACCGCTTGGCCGCGGGTCCGCAATTTATCGAGCATGACTGCCAGGACGATGACAGCCCCCTTGATGACCAGTTGCCAATAGAAGGAGACGTTCATCAATGTGAGTCCATTATTGAGGACAGCAATAATTAAGGCACCGATCAGCGTGCCGAAAACAGTTCCAATTCCTCCGGAGAAACTGGTACCGCCTAAAATGACGGCTGCGATTGCATCCAACTCGTAGCCGATACCCAATTGCCCTTGGGCGCTGTACAGGCGGCTGGCGCTCATGACACCGCCTAAACCGGAGAGAAGCCCACTTACGCCATAGACAAAAATCAACACGAACGGAACGGGAATACCGGTCAACCGGGCCGCCTGGGGATTGCCTCCGACGGCATATACATGCACGCCTAAAACCGTACTGTGCAGGATAAAAGCACTAATCGCGACGGTTAGGAGAGCGATAATCACCAGCCAGGGCACCGGGCCAACGTACCCGTTCCCTATCCAGGCAAAGCCGATTTTGCTGTTGATTACTGTGGTTCCGCCGGCCGCAAGGTAAGCAGCGCCACGAATCGCCGTGTAGGTACCGAGGGTCACGATGAACGGGGGGAGTCCGATATAAGCGACCGTCATACCGGTCAGCACTCCGACCAGCGCTCCCGCCAGCAACGCCGCTGGAACTGCCGCCCAATCCAAGCCCGGAATCAAGGAAACGACAACCGCAATGACTGCGGTAAATCCGAGCACCGATCCAACGGCCAGATCGATTCCGCCGGTGAGAATCACGAACGTCATTCCGGCCGCCAGCACAATGTTAATGGAGGCCTGGCGAACGACATTGACCATGTTGTTCTGAGTAAGAAAATTCGGCGTGAGAAGGGCGAAGAGAATGCAGATCACGACCAGCACGGGGACCATGCCGGCCAATTGAATTATCGACCGGGTGAACTCTTTGCGCTTGTCTGCCGCCACCGCGGCCGTTTGTGTCGTAGCTTCAGTTACCATTGGTTGGTCCGCTCCGTGAGACGTCCGTCGCAAGCTGCATGATGTTTTGTTGAGTGATTTCTATGCCGGTCTCTCCACCGACCTCGCCGGTGATTTCTCCCTCCCGCATCACAAGCACGCGGTCGCAAACCCCCACAATCTCCGGTAGTTCGCTGGAAATGAAGAGAACCGCCGTCCCTTTATCGACCAACTGCTGAATCAAAGCGTAAATCTCGGCTTTTGCGCCGACGTCGACTCCGCGAGTTGGTTCGTCTAGCAGGAGGACTTTTGGATTGATCTCAAGCCAGCGTGCCAACAACAGCTTTTGCTGGTTGCCGCCGGAGAGGCCGCCGGCTCGCGACTTCAGCGAGGCGGTCCGAACTCGCATGGCTTTCACTTCCGCATTCGCGCGATCGTTCAATTTCTTGAAGTTGAGGACTCCCCAGGCCGAACAACCTCCCAAAATGTTCATGGTGATGTTTTCTCCCGAGGACATCTGGAGAAAAACGCCTTGTAACTTCCGATCCTCGGGCACATAGCCGATTCCAGCGCGGATCGCGTCCTTCGGCTGGTTGATCTGCAGCTTTTCGCCATTCAGATAGACCTCGCCGGACTTGCGTTTGTCGGCGCCAAAGATCAACCGGGCCAGCTCTGTCCTTCCTGCGCCAACCAAGCCGGCCAAGCCAAGGACTTCGCCTTGGCGGAGCTGGAAGCTCGCGTTTTTCACCCGATCGCGGTCACTCATCTCTTTCACTTCCAAAACGACGCCTCTCGCAGCGCGCTTGGTATGCTCGTAGAAATCTTCCAGACGCCGGCCAACCATCATCTCAATGACTTTAGCGGCAGAAAATTCGGCGCGCTTCAATTCGCCGACGTACTCGCCGTCCCGCAAAACCGAAAGGCGATCAGCCAACTCGTAAACCTCGGCCATCCGATGGCTGATGTAGATAATCGCCAGGCCTTCGGAGCGCAGGTGCCGTACCACCTCAAAAAGCCGATCGGTCTCACGATCGGAAAGAGCCGCTGTTGGTTCATCCATCACCAGGACTCGGCTCTTGTAGAAAAGAGCGCGCGCGATCTCAACCTGCTGTTGTTCGGCGACCGCCAAACGGGCCGCGCGCTGATTCGGTCTAAACCTAGCCCCGAGCCGATCCAACACCCCTTGGGTCCTCCGATCCATCTCCTCGGTGTCTTTGATGAATCCGAGACGGCTCAGCTCGGAGCCAAGGAATACGTTTCCGCTCACCGTAAGATTCGGCGCAACCGTCAATTCCTGGTAAATGATCCCGATTCCCGCCAAACGCGCTTCGTGTGGAGTACGAAATTGGACCGGGTTACCATCCAGGAAAATCGCCCCTGAGTCCGGCCGGTAAGCTCCCGCGAGAATCTTCATGAGCGTACTCTTCCCGGCGCCATTCTCGCCCATGAGGGCGTGGACTTCGCCGGGCCAAATCCGGAGATCGACGTTCTTGAGAGCGCGTACGCCAGGGAAGCTCTTAGTTATTCCGCGTACTTCGAGAATCGGCCGATCATCACTTAGTCCAGCCTTTGTACTTGTCGACATTTTCTTTCGTGATCAAATCCACCGGAATGAGGGTAAGTGCCTGCTCCGGCTTCTTCCCATTTATGATGTCGTAGCCAATCTCGACAGCCTTGCCCGACATGGTATAGGGATCCTGCGCGGCGCTTGCTGCGATCAGGCTACTCGGATCCTTCAGCGAAGGCACCACGTCCGGTG
Source organism: Chthoniobacterales bacterium (assembly GCA_035601575.1). Lineage (GTDB taxonomy): Bacteria > Verrucomicrobiota > Verrucomicrobiia > Chthoniobacterales > JAFAMB01 > DASTDH01. Next base: position 6,032 of record DATNNZ010000525.1, on the reverse strand, counting down.
CTCCGTCCACGCCCACGATGAAGAAATCCTTGCGTTGAGCCTGTTTCGCCGCCAGATCGCAACCGATCGCAGTCGGATCGTTGATCGCAAAAACGGCGTCGATCTTCGGAAAAGCGGTCAAAAGATCCGTCATCACTCGAAGTCCACCATCCCGGCTGCCGCCCGCATTTTGATCTTGAGACAAAATTTTAATGTCTGGATATTTTTTTATGACCTCCAGGAAACCGGCTACCCGATCGGTCACTGCTGAAACCGGTGGCCCATTGACAATGACGACCTGCCCTTTGCCCTTCAGCCGATCTGCAACATATTTACCGTCAAGTTCACCAGCCTGCTTGTTATTCGAGGTGACGGTTGCATCGACGCCGCCTTCCGCAGCCACGTCAACTGCCACTACCGTGATTCCAGCCCCTTTCGCCCGCAGCACGGCCGGAGCGATTCCTTTACTGTCCGCTGCGTTCAAAAGGATCAGATCGACGCCAGAGGAAATAAAGTTGTCCATCTGATTGGTCTGATTGTTCACATCGTAGTTGCTCGATTCGGCCGTGAATTTAACAGCCGGATTGAACTTTTTCGCCTGGGCTTCCGCTCCGTGCGCGATCTGAACGAAGAACGGGTTACCAAGGTCTCCGACGGTCACAGCGACCCCGCTCAGTTTTTTTTGGGCCAGTAACGGTACAGTCAAGCCGAATGCCAGGAGCAACCCGGCTGTTGTCTTTATTCCAAACCGGAAAAAGGTCGTGATCTTCATGTTCAGAGGGGTAATAGGATGCGTTCAACAAAAGCTCGAGGTACCCGAGGGGTAGTATCGGTACAGCAGGTCGGTTGCGGAAGATTTCCGAAGACCGAGGAAGCGCCTCCATCGAACGGAGGCGCCGGCCCCCAGATGTTTGGCCTGAAATCATACGGGTTTGATCTATCCTTTACGAAGAGACCCGCGCCCGTCTTTACCAAATCAGGAAAAGTTTTTAGCATTTCCGGAATATGTAACGTGGCAATTGCGGAAAGCGAATTCGGAGTGCGAAATCCTCGATCCAAAATTTAAAATGGTGGGCCATTAGCTCACAGCTCAAACCCATTCGCGCGCATTTTCCATTCGCTTGGACTCGTTCCCGTGTGCTTATGAAACGCGCGGGTCAGATCGTGTTGCCGCGAATAGCCAAGTTCATAGGCGATCTCTTTGACCGAAAGGTTGCTGGTTCGCAATAGCTCCTTGGCCCGATCCATCCGAAGGCGAATCAGCATTCCCTGCGGAGAAATTCCGAAGAGTTTGCGAAAGCGGTGCCGGAGCGAATCGTGACAGGGATTCAGACCGAAAATCATTGGCCCGGGAGCGGATGGTTGAAAGACCTGGCGATGAATTTTCTGCCAGAGCTGGAAGCACTGCGGATCGATTTCGTCACTGCCGTCTCCGAGGTCGACTTCGAAATTCGCCGATAACCAGCGCGTAATGTCTACCAGCTGAAGGGTGAGCCACGCGGATGCCGCGAATTCGCTGAGGGAGCCAGTCGCGTCCTTCTCCAACGCTAATTTTTGGCAGAGGCTACAAAATCGGTGCCGCTGACCCGCCGAAAGTTTGAGAACCCGCCTTTCGGGCGTTCGATCGAAGAGTTCGCGGAAATCAGTCCTGACGTCGGAGTTGATGCGAAACTCGAGCAACCACAGGCGAGCGGTGGCGCCTCCTAGGTTCCAGACACCGTGCTCTTCACTTTCCCCAAAAAGGAAAAGAGTGTCATCTTGCGGAATGAGCTTGCTGCCCGCATGCCCAATGATTGGTGTCCCGTCTAGAACCAAACATAATTCGTCATGCCAATGCGCGTGCCAATCGATCACATCGCCGGGCGCTACGGTTCGCCGGGACACATCTAAAGGACTTATAGCTGCAGGTAAAGCCATCACAGGTTGACAATACAATATATCTACTTTAAAAAAAAGAGCATATAACTAGGGCCATAAACAGATATGTCAAGACGAAAAATCCAGACGAATTCTCGGTTAAATTTTGGCTTCTTCGACGTACAAGACGAAAGATCTAGTGTGTATTGCGCTACCAAGCGGCAATTCTCGATTGAAAGCTATATCAGAACCTGATATACTATCTTCTCATGGTTCCACGGAAGCCGAAGTATCGGCAGGTTTTTGAGGCGATCGAGGAGGGCATTCTGTCCAGACGCTTTCAACCCGGTCAAAAGCTTCCGAGTGAGGCCGTCTTGGTTGAAGAATTTGAAACCTCGCGGATTACGGTAGTGAGGGCGCTCCGTGAGCTGCAGCAAAAGGGGATGGTGCAGCGCCGTGCCGGATCAGGAACTTATGTTACCGATGGTATCGCAACCGGTGGCAGCCTGCTGTTTGGGTTGTTGATACCGAACCTGGGCGAGACCGAAATCTTCGGGCCGATTTGCCAGGGAATGGCGGAATCTTGTGCGCTGCATAAGCACGCCCTGCTTTGGGGGGATACGACACCTGCTCCTGAGGCAAAAGAAGCGCAAACCTTAGAACTCTGCCGGCAATACGTAGTGAAGAAGGTTGCGGGGGTGTTTTTTGCTCCTCTGGAATGGACCCCAAAAAATGACCGAATAAATCAAGCGGTTATATCTTTGCTTGAACACGCTGGAATTCCGATCGTATTGCTGGACCGCTGCTTTTTGCCATATCCAAAGCGAAGCCATTACGACCTTGTTTCGATTGAACACCGCCGTGCGGGGTACTTGGCGACCGAGCATCTGCTTAAGCTCGGCTGTCAGCGTATCGCCTTTGTGGCTTACGAGCATTCGGCGTCAACGGTTGAAGCTAGAGTCTCCGGTTATCGGGAGGCCCTTTTCGTGGCCGGCGTACCGTTCGAACCTTCTTTGGTTCAGCGTCTTGTCAGCGACCATACCGCTGAGCTTGGCCGGATCGTGGATAGGTTAAAACCGGAAGCAATCGTCTGCGCGAATGATCGAACCGCGGGTCAAGTCATGCACAGTCTGATTGAACTAAATTATCAGGTCCCGAGAGATGTACGAATCGTTGGCATCGATGATGTCCAGTACGCCAACCTTTTACCGGTTCCTCTAACGACTGTTCATCAGCCGTGCCGCGAAATTGGGGTGGCCGCGGTCGCAGCGATGTTGGAGCGGATCGCATCGCCGGACATACCCACGCGCGATATCCTACTGGATTGCAGGCTGGTGGTGCGTTCATCCTGCGGGGCGTACGCTTCAACAGGCGAAATTGCTCCCCCGAATCCGGGCGTTTTTCGCAATGATATTATCTCCTCCCCGTCATAAGGAATTGTTGAAGATTTTCCCGATGCGCTTCGGTGCATTCGTTCCAAGCCTCCTCCCAAGACAGATCACGACCCTTTTCGGCTCTTTTGTCACGAAATACGCCCATCTGCTCACAACGAAAACGGCAAGAGCATTGCCGCTGCGAGCTTGACCTGCTGATCAAAATCCCAGAGCGAACTCGAGCGGCTGGCCGCAGTATACCAAAAAAAACAATCCCCAGAAACATCTGCAAAAGCATCGTGATCTAGCGGGTGAAAACGGTACAAGACGAAAGGTCGGGAGCTGTAATCGGTTCTGTGTTGCGGGGACTCTCACCGCGGTGAAAGTGTTCGCAGAAAAATTGATACCTGTGAAAAAACTAACTGCGAGTGTCGTCGGATGCGGCAAAGGCGGACGATTGAGTCTTCAGGCTCTTGCCGAGTCCGAGTTTTATGCGCCACTCGCGGCCGCCGATCTTCGGCCTGAAGTCGGCGACGAGCTTCGAAAGAAATTTCCCAGTCTTCGGATTTTCGCCGATTTTCGCGAAATGTTTGCAACGTGTCCGACCGACGTGGTTTGCGTTAGCACCTATCCTCCTTCCCATGAAGAGATCGCTGCAGAAGCATTGAAGGGTCCGCTCGAGGCCATTCTAGTTGAAAAGCCGATCGCGGATACGGTTGCATCCGGTCGCCGAATTCTGAATTTCGTCAGACAGAGTTGGATCCCGTTGGCGGTACCGCATGGTCTCATGGTAAAGCGGTGCCCGCTTGAAATTATCGAGCGCGTCAGAAGCGGCGAAATCGGGGAGCTAAAATTGATCGAGATCCAGTCTCCGAACTTTGATATCATGAGTGCAGGCATCCATTGGCTTCAATTCTCAATCAGCCTGAACGCGAACCATTCTGTGGGGTCTGTCCTCGCGGCTTGCGATAAAACAACTCGAACGTTTCGGGACGGCATGAAAGTCGAGACCGTCGCTGTCACTTCCGTGCAGATGGTTAATGGCGTTCGGATCGTTATGCACACGGGGGATACCGTCCGTTCGAACGGGAGTCGACAAAGCGACGTCACGTTTCGAATTCTTGGTACAGTCGGCCAGATCGAATTCTGGGGCTGGTTGCCAGATTATTATCTGGTCAGTCCGGCTTTTCCCCACGGAAAGTTGTTTGAGCCCGAGGAACAGCCCGTCTCGCTTCATCGGCGTCACCTTGATAATTTAATTCCGATGTTGCGATCAAAGGAACCAGATTATTCCTTGCCGGAAAGCTCATTAAAAGCCCTTGAAATCTGCGAGGCTGCCTATTTTTCAGCCAAGCATGGCGTTGAGGTTCGTTTTCCTTTTGATGAGTTCGCGTTGCCTGAGCCGAGCGACTGGCAGCCGGGCACGCCTTATTTTGGAGAGGCAAATGTGCGAGACGGCAGGTATCTTTGATGAATAGACCAATCACTATCGGCATTGTCGGTGGAGCGTGGCGCGCCGAGTTCTTTTTTAGAATCGCCCAGGCTCTGCCGGACCGTTTTCGAATCGTGGGATGTGTCGCACGCACGGAGGCGACACGTTCACGGATCCAGACCGCTTGGGGAATTGTAACCTTCAGTACCATAGGTGACCTGGTAAGATCAAAGCCCGATTTTGTTGTTAGCTCGGTGCCATGGGCCGCATCGGCTCCGATCATTCTCGAGCTTGCATCCCATGGTGTCGCCGTTCTGGCTGAGACTCCGCCCGCTGAGGACCTCGACGCCTTGACGAAATTGTGGAAGGAATTGCCAGGGAATGCGCGCGTCCAGGTGGCTGAGCAGTATCAGTTCCAACCCGCTCATGCGGCCAGGCTGGCGCTGGCAAGATCAGGATTACTCGGAGAAATTTCTGAGGCCCAGATTTCGGTTGCGCATGGGTACCACGGCGTGTCGCTGATTCGTAAGTTTCTGAACATTGGCTTTGAGAGCGCCTCCATCCGCGCATTGCAATTCAAATCTCCGATTGTTGCAGGTTCGACGCGGGCGGGACCGCCTCAGGAAGAACGAAAAATTCTGACAACGCAAACCATCGCGATCCTTGAATTCGAAGGCAAACTCGCGGTCTTCGATTTTGCGGAAGATCAGTACTTTTCGTGGATCCGATCACACCGTGTCCTGGTTCGCGGTGACCGCGGGGAGATTAACAATCTGGATGTCCGATATTTGATCGACTTCGCGACACCGATGGAGATTCAACTGAAGAGAGTTGATGCCGGCCAAACCGGCAACTTGGAAGGCCATCATCACAAAGGTTACACTGCCGGCGGAACATGGTGGTACCAGAATTCGTTCGCACCTGCGCGATTGTCTGATGACGAAATCGCAATCGCTACCTGTCTCGAGTCGATGGCGCGCTATCTGGAGACGGGAAACTCCTTTTATGGCCTGGCCGAAGCCTCACAAGATCATTACCTGGGCATTCTGGTTGACCGAGCGGCCAAGACCGGCAATGTCCTCGAAAGTTCTAACCAGATTTGGCACGGGTAAAGAGAAGCCGCCGTTAGGCAGATTCGGATTGCCCAGGCCCAACATCGCCGGTACGCAAGATCGCGATACCATTTCGAATTAGAAACGAATAGGCAACCGCGCGGAAGATCCACCTGAGATCCGCTGATTGCCAATTGCTGCGCCCTCATCCCTTCTCGATCATCGCATAGGCATTGTGGTTATGGATCGACTCGTAGTTCTCAGCTTCGACACTATACCAGACAATGCGTGGGTCAGCATTCGCTTTGACCGCGATGTTACGCACCAAATCTTCCACGA
>DATNNZ010000524.1:0-9157 GCA_035601575.1 Chthoniobacterales bacterium | reverse complement strand
CCGAAAGTTCTCACTCCTTAGCGCCTTCAGCGCAAACTCCATTCTCTGTTCCATAGGTTCACTTTTCTTCCAGGGCATCGCCCTGCAGTGTTACCTATGTCCTGAACCTAAAGTGTTACCGATGTCCTGAACCTGTACCGCGACCCGTACCGAGTGAATCACTTGCCAGCAAATCAACCGCAAACGCTATTTGACCGAAAACAGCAAACTGATAGACGAATCGTCTGCAACCTTTCCGGCGATGAGCACTGAATACCGGTCGCTCACTAATCACCTCTCACCGTTCCCGGCGTTCCCGGCTACCGGTGCGGCCGCTGGTTCAGCACGCTCTGTCTTTGGCCATAGGCGAAGTAGATAATCAAACCGATCACCAGCCAAACCGCCAAACGGGTCCAGGTGGCGGCTGGCAGGAAGATCATTTGGGCCAGGCAAATGGCAACGCCCAAAGCCGGAACCACTGGATTCCAAGGTACGCGGAATCTGCGCTCCAGATCTGGGCGAGTCCGACGCAAAATGATTACGCTTATACAGACGATGGTGAAGGCCAACAAAGTGCCGATCGAGACCAACTCACTCAGAACCTGTACCGGAAAAAGACCCGCGATTAGCGCGGTCACAGCTCCGGTTAGCAATGTAGTTACAAACGGGGTACGAAAACGCGGATGAACGCGAGCGAACGTCCTGGGCAGCAAACCATCCAGAGCCATTTGGAAGAAAATTCGTGGTTGGGCCAGCAAGAGAACAAGGATGACGGAGCTAAGGCCGGCGATCGCGCCTAATTCGATCAAGGTCTTCGTCCAGGAAACGCTGGAACCAACTCGCTCTACAGCAAATGCAACCGGAGCTGGTACATTCAATTCTTTGTAATTGACGACCCCGGTGAGAACCAAAGAGACCAACACATAGAGAACGGTGCAAATTAAGAGGGAGCCCACCACTCCGATCGGCACATCGCGGGCCGGGGTTTTTGCTTCTTGCGCCGCGGTGGTAACTGCATCGAATCCAATATAGGCGTAAAATATCACTCCGGCTCCAGCCAGGATTCCGGTCCAGCCAAATTCTCCGATTCGGCCGGTGTTAGGAGGTATGAATGGCGTCCAATTTTGCGGTTGAATGTGTGGCGCGCACGTAATGATGAACAACAGAACAACCGCGACTTTGATCAAGACAACGACCGCGTTAGCGCCCGCCGATTCTCGGATCCCCAGCACGAGAACAGTCGTAACAATCGCGACGATAAGTACCGCCGGCACATTAAGGACAGCCCCAGTTGTCACCAAATGATCTTGAGCAAAGTCCAAGGGTGCTTGGGAAAATGCGGTCGGAAGATGGACTCCGTAGTCGCTGAGCAACTGAGTGACGTAACCGGACCATCCAACGGCCACCGAGCAAGCGCCGAAGAGATATTCCAGGATCAGGTCCCAGCCGATGATCCAGGCGATGAACTCTCCCAACGTCGCGTAGGCATAGGTATAGGCGCTGCCTGTCACTGGCAGCATCGACGAAAACTCTGCGTAGCAAAGAGCTGCGCATAGACACCCCAGTGCGGAGACCACAAATGAGATCGCAATCGCCGGTCCGGCATGCCGCGCGGCAGCGGTTCCGGTCAAGACAAAGATGCCGGTCCCAACGATGCAGCCAATACCCAGGAGAACGAGCTGCCAGCCATGCAATTCTCTCCGAAAATGACTTTCTCGATAACTCGCCTCACGGAGCTCATCCACCGACTTTGTTCTGAAAATGTCCATAATGCTTTTCCCGCTGAGGTGATCCATCCGTATAGGGAGCGGGTGTTATTCCGTATCGATAATCTGTTACATCGCAAGCCGTCATTCTCGCCTGAGGCTCGAATGAAATGGCAAATAACAAATGACAAATGACAGATATGGATTTCGGATTGTAGGTTCAGCGATCGATCGACACCGGTTGGCCCTGCTTGTCTCGGGCGGCTAGCTTGTCTGCCATGGCCTACCACCCACTGAGCTACGAACCAATCTCTGTTCCTTTGTCATCTGTCATTTGCGATTTGTCATTTCATTCGAGCCTCAGGCGACAATGACCTTGTGAGCGTCTAGTCTGCATTTTTTTTATTATTCTTTATAGAATCTCGAGGTTTTTATCGGCAAATCTAGCGATTCGGTTCCGGCCGTCTGATCTTTCTCAACTGCCCAAAAATGGGTCGTTAGACTCGAGACGGGCCGGCGTTCTGCTGTCAGTTTTAGATCCTATTTGGCTTTTGCTGCGGGGACGATTCGTGCTTAAGGCGGTTCCTTCGTCAGAAGCCTGAGGAGATTGATATCATGTGGCGATCGCGCTTCGTCATGCCGAGCCAGCCCACCAGTCGGCCCTTCAAACTTCGCGCGTTAAAGAAACGCTGACCCAAAGCTGTTCTGGTTCGGCGGTGCGCAACTAAGGCAACCGAATCGCTCGTGCGACAATTCGCCGGGTGTGGAGGCGCTGGCGGATGGCTGCGTTTCGCCAGGTGAACGCCTTGTCCGAAAGGACGACAACGACGTTTGCTCCGCTATTACCCGCCCTTTGCCGAACATCAGAGAGCGCCTGCTCTCGGGTAGTTTCTGTGTCGGTCTGCACCGTGATTGTACCAATCACGTCATAAGGCGGGCTTGGCAGGCGCTCCAAGATTTGCACCGAATTTGCCGGCACGGCCGGATACGATGGAGGTGGTGGCGCGGCCGATTTGCGGGTTGTGCAGCTGGCGGTGGCCAAAACGACAGCACACGACAGTGAACACCAACGAACGGCGATGAACACCAGTGAAAAACAGTGAGCAGCAGTGAACCAATCGGCAAAAGACAAATAGCCGATCGCGTTTGTCCCTGGTCGAGAATATTCTGATGAACCGTATACGATTCCGGTTCGGGTGCAGTCCCATTCGCTGGTTTTCACTGTCGTTCGTTGATGTTCACTGGTGCTCTCCCACCGTGACAGTCGTTGCCGACCGCTCCAAATTAGGCAGAAAGCCAGTCAGGAGCCCAATGAGAGGCAGGAAAGAACAGACCCAGTACACGTATTCGATGCTAGTACGATCGGCCAGCTGGCCGAAAACCGCGGACCCAATGCCAGCGATGCCGAAAGCGAATCCAAAGAAAAGCCCGGAAATCAATCCTACCTTGCCGGGAAGCAATTCTTGGGCGTAAACCAGGATGGTAGGGAATGCGGAGGACAAGATTATTCCGATCAGAACGGAGAGCGCTATCGTCCACCCAAGATTGACGTACGGCAAAAGCAACGTGAGCGGCGCTGCCCCCAAGATCGAGACCCAGATTACGTATTTGCGTCCGAATCGATCACCAATCGGGCCGCCCAGAATGGTTCCGGCGGCGACCGAAAACAGGAATAGAAATAGAAGCAGCTGCGCGTGCTGTACCCCGACATGAAATTTCGATATGAGATAGAATGTAAAATAGCTCCGCATACTCTCGAGGTAGAAGAATTTCGAAAAAATCAAGCTAATGAGGATAAAGAGAGCCCATCGAATTTGCGCTGGAGGAAGATCGATGTGGCTGACCGGGCGCCTGATGTGCTTGTGAGCTCGCGGAAGATTTTGCCGATACCAACGGCCGGCGTTGTACAGCACAACGATTCCGACCAGTGCGACCAGTGTGAACCAGATGACATTGCTCCTGGCCCGCGCGCCAATAATTAGCGCCGCCAGCAGAGGCCCCAAAGATTGGCCGGCATTGCCTCCGACTTGAAAAAGTGATTGGGCGAAACCGTATCGGCCGCCGGAGGCGAGTCGAGCCAGGCGAGAAGCTTCTGGGTGAAAAATAGAAGAGCCCAACCCGACCGAAGCTGCGGCCACTAATATCATCGGGTAACTATTGGCAAGAGCGAGCAGGACCAAACCGACCAGGGAAAGGGTCATTCCGATTGCCAATGAAAATGGCTGTGGCCGATGATCGGTGTACAAACCTACCAGGGGTTGGAGGAGTGAGGCGGTAAGCTGGAAAGTGAGCGTAATCAGCCCGATTTGGCCGAAACTGAGTTGAAACGAATCCTTCAGGACGGGATAAATCGCCGGGATAAGGGATTGAATCGTGTCGTTGAGCAGGTGGGAAAAGCTGGCGGCCACCAAAACGAGCAAAACGGTCTCGCCTCCTGCGCTTGTCGTTGCTGATTCGTTCAAATTCTGTCCTGCGTCCGTAGCCATGAGCGTGAAGCAAAACTCATAGCACCACTTCCAGAGGTATTAAAGGACCTTGGCAGCGAGCGCCGACGAACGTCAACGAACGTCAACGAACGTCGTCGTTCAGGATGCTGATCTGGAGTACGATCCGCGTGAAATACCCAGTGGCTTCGGATTTGAAATCGAATTTGTTGCGAAGTGCAAGAAGATCGGAGCACGGATTTATGAGGTTCCGATCTCCTATTACGGCCGGACTTACGAAGAGGGGAAAAAGATCGGGCTAGATGCGATCTGGTATTTGATTAAATTCAACGTCTTGACCGGGCTGGAGCAGAGTTTCCGCCAAGAATTTCTGGAGGCAAAGCCGCCCGTTAAAAGTCTGGCTAAACGCGACCGATCAAAACACATAGTCAATCTCGAATAAGATTCTATTTTGGCTATAACTGCCGTTCGGCGCCTCGGCGTCGCGCCGTCTGAAATCATATGACACCGTGGCGCTCAAGTGCCTGCGAGGGTTCCAGCGCAAACTCGCCCCAATTGCGTATTCCTTGAAGTTCCCTCCGATAGTTCCGTTCTGGAAATTGACTTGATTGGGTGCAATCCTGGAATCACCCACAAGGAGGTTAGGGTTCGCGGTAAACGTGATGAAACGTGTTAAGTTGAGTTGAGCTGCGGCCGCAAATGCGTATTCTTCGGTTATGTCGGAGCCGGTAGTGAAGATGAGATCGTGCGAGCCCGAGAGAATCACCTGAAAATTCCGGTTGAACCGGTGCCGAAGCGCCGCCAACAAGTAACAAGTGGGTGGGACGGATGGCTTAGCATCGAGCAGAGTGGCGCCGACGCCAAAGTCTAAATCAGTCAGCCGAGTTATCGCTCCGCGAATAAAGGGTCCCAAGTTAATACTGTTGACGTTTGAGCTCACGCCGCGGACTCCCCCACTCGAACCGTTGGTTTTCGACAGACTGGTTTCGATGCCGTAGAGAAAGGTAGGGGACCATCGGAAGCCGAGACTTGAACCGACCCGGAAGGTATTCCGAGAACCATTACTGGATCCAGCGGTCTGACCTTGAGCGTTCGTGCCGCTTTCGTTGTTATAAGAATAGTCGCCGGATAACGTGAGGACAGCCAAGTTGATATTTTTTTTGACCTCCGCGCCGATTATGTTGTTGAAACTATTGAGATAGGTCGTGTTGGTGGCCACCGGATTGGTGGTTGGATCTTGGGTATAGGAAAAATTGTCGTAAAGCCGAACCTGTACATCGTCGATGGCAAACTTAAATTGAAGCTGCGAGTTCGGAGCGATGGCAAAATTCACATTGCTGGTCCCGTTGCCGTAAAAGTCTTCCCTAAGCCTCCCTCCGAAGTTGAACTCCAGCTGATTGATATGGCTTAAGGTCCAGATGGTATCGAGGTTAAACCCCTGAAAAAAGCTGACGCGAGAAACCTTCCCGGTCTGCACGATGTTGGAATTGTCGGTGAAATCGATGCCAGCAAATCCGGTCAGCTCCTCTTGGAATGGTCCAATGCGGATAAAAGTCTCTGGCTGTCGAAACTCTTGGATCTCCAGCTCTCTCGCAGCGGTCCGTATGCGCTCTTGCGCCCGCAAAGCGGTGACTTGCGCTAGGCAAAGAATGGCCGACGAGATAGTGATCACGTAAGGGCAGAGCAAGCGGAAGAACAGCTTCAGCCGGGAGATCAGGTGACGGTCTTGGAGCATTTTTTTAGCCCTGTAGCAGTTATCTGCGATTGATTCAATGCATATATTGGTGAACGGACCCACTATAGCCAGATTTGAGCGCCAATTGAAGCTCATTCTGGAAACACGGTGACAACCGGATTTTAGACTGGTTCGGGTCACCAATTTTTTTCTTAGATTTTATAGAATCTGCGTTCTCTTCTCGGCGGTTCTAGCTGCTCGGTTCCAGCCGTCTGATCTCTCTTAATCGCCTAGAATCGGGGTCGTTACACTCAACACCGGTCGTTTTTTTGCCGGCCTTTTAGATCCCTATTTCCGACGATATATGCGCAGAAGTGATTTCAGTCCCAGCAAGGCAGTTCGCTTACAGGACGTGTTCTCTTTCAACCCCCGAATTGGGCCCGATTCCATTCGACAAGGCGACGCAGCCACCTTGGATTTGCGATCCTCCAGCGGAGCGCCGCTTTGTAATCCGCCTCTATCCGTGTGCGAGGATGGTGCAAAAGCACCTTCCGAAAGCGAAATACGCGCTGGCAGTGACAGTCCTCGCTGGAAAAGAATTCTCGACTGCACCTGCATTTTGCTGAGTCTCCCGTTCTGGCTATCCGTCCTGATCCTGGTGGCGCTATGGATTAAGATCGCTTCGCCTGGGCCTATTTTTTTCCGGCAGGAACGCGTCCGTTGCCGGGGAAAACGTTTCATGATCCTCAAGTTCAGAACGATGAAGGTCAATGTCGAGACCCACAGTCACGAACGTCACTTGGAGCAACTTATGCAAGCCGACTGCCCAATGACGAAACTGGACGCTTCCGGCGATCCCCGCATTATCCCCGGAGGACGCATTCTTCGGGCGATGGGATTGGATGAGTTGCCCCAGCTTTTCAACGTGCTCCGCGGAGAAATGAGTCTCGTGGGTCCGCGTCCGTGCACGCCCCACGAATTTCAATGCTATCAAGAGTGGCAAAGGGAACGAGTCAAGGCGGCGCCCGGCCTCACCGGATTTTGGCAAGTCAACGGCAAGAACAAAACGACATTCACCGAAATGATCAACATGGACATCTTTTACACCAAAAACATGTCCCTCTGGCTGGATCTCGCGATCATCCTGAAAACGCTTCCCGCGATCGTGATCCAAGTGTTTGAATCTCGCTTCTTCAAGCGTGCGCACAAGCCTGTCACAGAACGGTGTTAACTGGAAGATGAAGCAGCGACTAATGGGCGGTGATATCAAACACCGATTGTGGTGGGGGTGGTCGGGTATGGCTGCCTGTTGTCTGCTAATTGTTACTAGATATTCCTCAACCGGAGCGAAACACGGTCGATAATCTGCATCAGCAGGCTCGCACTGTTTGCCGCTTTTTTGAGATCTAACCACAGGATTAACATGGACACGACAACGACCCCACAAAGGAACCAGACCGGCAGCGCAGAGCCGGCATGGTATTGCCTGCGGTCTCAGCCCAAGCACGAGCACATTGCAGCAGCGCATCTACGTATACTCGAGGGCGTGACCGTTTTCTGCCCGCGTATCAGATTCAAGAGGGCGACCCGGCAAGGCATGATCTGGGTCACCGAGGCGATGTTTCCCGGCTATTTGTTTGCGCGATTCGACTTGGCGGAAATGCATCGCCAGATTCGCTATGCTCACGGAGTTAGCGGTATTGTCCGCTTCGCCGATCAGTATCCTACTATCGACGATGAGGCTTTGGCGGAGCTACGGAACTATACTGATGCCGGGGAGGTCAGAGAGCTAAGCTACGAACTTTCACAGGGCGACCAGGTAAAAGTGGTGGAAGGCGTTTTTGGCGGACTGGATGCTGTGGTCACTCAGGCTCTACCCGCCAGAGAGCGAGTAAAGGTTTTAATGGATTTCCTTGGCAGGAAGATTGAGGCCGAAGTCGGACGTTCAAATGTGCTGAGACAGATGGCTCATCCGCTTGCTGCATAGTGATATCAAACGGAGTCAGAAGTCATTGCCTGAGGATTCCGGCTTTTGACTTCTGAGTTCTTCGCCCGGTTCCAAAAAGCGGAATCGTCGATTGGATTCCTGACACGGAGGATTTAGCAATCATTCTCGTGGCTTTAGAGAGACAGTTAAGACAGCGAAGCAAAAGGACTTTCCGCGAAAGACGGAAAATGGCCAAGAGCGGCAGCTTGCCTGCCGATTCGTTCCGGTGTGCGAGAGCAGAGTTCGAAGATATCGCTCAACCGGTGTCAACTGTGGTCGATTAATCGACTTACCGGGCGGCGTATGCGCCGCCTATTAATGACTCAGGCGACAAGAGCAGCGCAGCAGAAGGTCGCTTTTCCGACAATGACGGAGACCAGCCAAGGGCGGCAGCTTGCAGACGGATCGGCAAAGGTCTTGTTCGCCGAATGGATCAAACTAGACAGTGGCAATAAAAACAAAATCTGGGAACAGCCAATAGCGGTGATATGAAACGACCAATCGTGGTGGGAGTAGTTGGGTGTGGATATTGGGGACCTAATCTCGTTCGCAACTTCAAAGGATTACCCAATTGCAGTCTCAAGGCGATGTGCGATCTCAGCGAAGCACGCCTGAAACACATGCGAAGCTTGTATTCGGATGTGGAGGGGGTAACCGACTTCGAGCACTTGCTGAACGGTGTGGGACTGGATGCAGTTGTTGTGGCCGCGCCGGTCAGGCATCACTATTCACTGGCCAAGGCCAGCCTGCTTGCTGGTAAACATACGATGATCGAGAAACCGATGGCATCCTCCTCGGCGGAGTGCGAGGAATTGATCGAGATTGCCGAGCGCCAGGGCCTGGTATTGATGGTGGGCCACACCTTTCTCTATTCGGCCCCGGTGCGTAAGATTGTTGAGATCGTCCAAGCCGGAGACATTGGCGAGATCCGCTACATCAATTCGCGGCGCCTGAACCTGGGACTCTTTCAAAGAGACATCAACGTGGCCTGGGACCTGGCTCCGCACGATATCTCGATCATCCTGCATGTTCTTGGCGAAATGCCGCTGACGGTTAATTGCCAGGGTAACGCTCATGTCACCCAGGGAATTGAGGATGTGACTAACATCTCGTTATCGTTCCGGCAAAAGCGCTTTGCTACTATTCAGAGCAGTTGGCTCGAGCCCAGGAAGATTCGTGAAATGACCATCGTGGGCACCCGCCGCATGATCGTGTACGACGATCTGGAGACCAACGAAAAGATCCGCATCTACGATGTCCGGGTGGAGCGTCCGCCCCATTATGACACCTTTGCCGCCTTCCACTACTCGTACCACTATGGGGACAGTTACATCCCGTACATCAAGCAAGAGGAACCACTTAGGGC
>DATNNZ010000523.1:0-15345 GCA_035601575.1 Chthoniobacterales bacterium | reverse complement strand
GACCGGGCTTGAACTCCCCTCCCCTCTTCCGTTTGCCGGTGTGGATTTTTTTGGCGGCGTTGATCAGAGATATTTTAGCGTTTTCGATATCCGCGGACTTCTGCTCAAGGCCAAAGAGAAACTTTCATTGATGGATCCGGATTCATATTCTGTCATCTTGCTTGCCGCTTTTGCCGGACTCCGACGTCGCGAAATTGACCTCCTGGAATGGCCATCGATCGATTTCAAAAATGAAATGATTCAACTTCGGATCACCGATTATTACCATCCAAAGACGGCCGATTCGCTTCGTCCGATCCCGTTGCGCGACCGGTCGGTGCTCGATTGGTTTAAAGCCCGTAAACGAGTCCAGGATGCCACAGACGGCTTTGTGATTGTGCCGGATGCACCATACACCAAGGATCAAAAGCTTGATTACTACCGGTGTGAAGAATTGTTTGAGCGGCTCACGCGTTGGTTGCGCACTCATGGCATCAAGGATGTGCGTCCCCTGCATGCTCTGCGAAAAGAGGCCGGCTCGGATATCGTCAAGAGAGCTGGCCTGATCTCTGGCGCGGCCTTCTTGCGCCATAAAAGTCCGACCGTCACGGCGATGCATTATTCGGATTACCGGATCACCGAGACACCGAATTTCGGCGACGAGGCAGATAATGTGATTCGCCTTGAAGATTACCACAAGATTTAGCGGGTTATAGAAATTCAAAAAAATCACAAAAAATCTCTTGCGTTACAATAGGACAATCTAGGATAATTTAGTCCAATTAGGGGTAATGCTCGGAAGGCGTCGCTCCACTGAACGGTGCTATTTTAATCGGCTGTAATCGATTTTGATACAGTCAGGGTTATATGGAGCAACCGTGTGCCATTCCGGCCAGTAGGACCATGACAAGTGGCAATTACGAATGGTTAAGCCAAGAGGAGTTAGTAGCTCGCTGGAAAGTTTCAAAAAAAACCATTCGCAGGTTACGGCAATCCGGCAAATTACCGGCATTGGAAGTTACGCCCGCACTCTTCCGATTCCGCTTAGCTGATATTTTGCGGATCGAATCGGAAGGCAAATTTTTGCCTGCGATTGCACCGCGGCGAAGCGGTAAACTGAAATCAAAGCGACGTTCTGCTTAATCCCGCGCCTTCCCTGCCGACTCTAGGTACGCTTTGATTTATGGCGCTTTTGCGGCTCATTATTTTTTGGTTCTTTCCCGCGCCGGATCCGCGGTGGGGCCTGGCGCCCGATATCGCGCGGGTCATAGAGCCCGACGGCCATCAGATCGCGTTCAAACAGGCGGCGCAAGTAATCGCTCCGGCTATCCAGGCCAAGCTCTACGCAACGCCGATTGATTGCGGCCTCCATCTCAGGCGGGCAACTAAAGGAAAGGGAGACATAGGTGCGGCCGGCATTCTTCTTGATGGTCATTTAATCTGATAATACGACCCAGTGCGATGAAAACAAAACAAAAAGTTCCGGTGCAGAAATTGTCGATCAGTGTTCCGGCAGAGCTTAAGCCGCTGATCCGGCAACGGGCCGAGAACCAGGATCTGACGGTGAGCCAATACATCCGGAAGTTAGTTAATGAAGAGTCTCAAGGTGAGCCGTTATCGGTCGTTAATACTGAGTAATAACATGAAACTACACTCTCGCATCGCTCGAATCGATAATCGCTGGCGGGCCCGGCGCGTGCTTAAGTCCTTGTGGCTATCTTACCCTGAGCATTCGGAAGGTCGCCGCTACTATGAAGGTATCTACGATGCAACTTTTTTCCTTGCCTAATGAATAACGATACTCAAACAACTACGCTCGAACCGGCGCCTTCGACAAGCTCAGAGCAAGCAACCGAAGTAAATCCATTTGCCGAGCAGGCTGCTCAAGAAGCGGCTAAGCCCAAGAAACCCGGCATCCTATCCCAGGTTACTACCCGGAAACGGCGCCGGCCGGTATTCGCCGTGGTCTACGGGCCACCGGGAATTGGTAAATCGACTTTCGGGACCAATGCTCCTAACCCGATCTTTCTTCAAGTTGAGCGGGGTCTCGATCAGATCACGGTTCCGAAATTGCCGATTCCCAAGGATTTTAGCCAACTCTACGCCCAGGTTGATGCACTTGACCGGGAGGAGCACGGTTACCAGAGTATTGTTCTGGATACCTTGGATGCGACCGAAATCTTGATTTGGCAACGGGCACGCACTGAGGGCAAAGTTACATCAATCGAGGATTATGGGGGCGGGTATGGCAAAGGTTATGTCCGAGCCAGGGAGATTTGGACCGGCCTCCTATCGAAGTTGAACGAGATGAGCGAGCGCTTCAATGTGATCCTGCTCGCCCATAGCCACCTCAAGACCGTCAATGATCCAATGCAGTCGGCGGCGTACGACATGCATAGGATCAAGATCCATGATAAGAGCGCCGAAATTATCCGGCAGATGGTAGACTTGATCTGTTTCGCTAATCTGGACGTATCGATCATCAAGGAGAGTCAGAAAGCCCGGAAAGGGCGCGGGATAATCAGCGAGGACCGGCTCATGTGGACAGCGCCGACGACTGGGATTGAGGCGAAAAACCGATATGACCTCGATAACCCAATGCCGTTCAGCTGGGCAGCTTTAGAAAAAGGGGTAAATGATTTCTATGACAGATAAATCTTATATTTACCGAGGGGCACCGGGATCTCGGGCTTTTGGCGCACTTCTTCAGCCGGGTGATTATAGTTTTGTTGTCAGCAGCGCGGACGCGCCGTATTTCAAGAACAACAAATGGATTCTAGGCATTAAACTAACTATCCAGCCGCATGATATACCGGTGTTCGCGAACCCGTGGTCCGGTATTGATAAGAATGGCGAAGACCGCGATGGAATTGCCGAGTTTCTCCTAGCGGTCAATCGGGCACCGGCATCGGGTGATGAACCGGAGTGGGGCAGGTTGATTGGGGCCAAGGGCAAATGCCGGCTAAAAATCGAGCCTGACCAGAATAATGTCGACCGAAACAAGGTGGCATTCTTCCACCGGCCAAAACAGACCGGCCCTAGCACTGAAGGGCCATCGCAGAGCTTTACCGAAAGTGAGATCAAGAAAAGTCAGACGGCGATCGCTAAGACTTTGGGCGTTAAAGATCCAGATCTAGGTATTGAGCCAGATGACATTCCTTTTTAGTTATGACTGAATCACAAGAATTAACTAACGAGGCAAGCGCGGCAATTGATGAACGTATGGGTTTACCAAGCGCGTCAGCTTTCAGGAGATATGAACTTTGTGCTGGCAGTTGGCAGCTCGAAGCCGAGGCTCGGCGTTTAGGCCAGGAAGCCCACGTGGGGAGCGCTGCAGCCAAACGCGGTGCGCTGATTCATGCATGGCTTGCCGGTGAAGTCGACGAGGATGGCACTGAAATCAAGCTGGACGACTCGGAAGTAGCCACGGCCGATTTCTTGCAGGAACGCGCGACCGATCAAGTCAAACGGATTTTTGGCAATGAGCCAACGCAACAACTTTCCGAGAAACGGTTATGGTTCACCCTTAATGGCCAGTTGCGGGTCAGTGGGCAATTTGACCGGTGCATTTATACGGCGAGCGTCGCGCTGGTCCAGGATTTCAAGACCGGCTGGAGCGAGCCGGACCCGGCGGAGCAGAATAGCCAAATGAAGGTTTTAGCGGTACTCGTGGCGTTGCACCTGCCACGAACCCTGCGCAAGGTGATCGTCCAGGTCATTTCAGGGCCGCACGGAGTAAGCGAGGCTACCTATGATTACCCGGCGCTGGCTAAGGCTTACAGTGACGTCCTGAGCACGTTACGGGCCATCCGGGACGAGCGGGCGCCGCTAGTCCCGAGCGTGGAAGCGTGCCGGTATTGCCCGGCAATCAACGTGTGCCCCGCGGTTAAAAAGCTTGTGCCGACGATAAGCCAAGCCGAGGCGTTACCCGATGGTACGGGCGCCGCCGATTTGCTCGGTTCGGTCGAAATACTGCAGGAACGCATAGACGCAATCCGGGAATATTATGCTGGCCGGTTAACCGATGATCCGAGCTACGCGATTCCAGGGTGGGCAATGGTTCCTGGGGTGGTCCGGCGCGAGGTGGTTGATTGGGAGGCCGCCCGCCAGCGCTTGGGCGAATGGCTTGAGATAGAAGATATCCAGGGCGCGGCCAACTACCGGTTGGGCGATCTGGAGAAAGCGCTGGGCAGGAAATTGCAACTTCGCGGCAAAGAGCTCAAGGCGCGCCTGGGTGAAATCTTGCAAGGGCTAATCGAGGAGCGCCCCAATGCTGCCAGCCTGAAGCGGGTCAAGGGTACGCCGAAACCGATCACGCTGAAATCCTGAAATTATGGACAAGAAGAAGAAAATAGAAATATCGCGTGAGACCCGCTCTATATTATTAGATAAACTTCTAGAAGACTACGAGTTGAAGAAGGATGATATTGCTGACGCGGTTGGTTTGTACTATGACGCCCAAACCCTTCGAATTATCCATGCCAACAAGGAGCGGAGCGAAGGCGTCTCACCCATGAAGGATTGGTTCGATTATTGGTTGAACATCGGTGAGAAAGTGCTGACCTCCAAGCTTAAGAAATGGGTGGAAAGCCCAGAATCGCCTTTAGAAGCTAAGTGGGCGTACGACCAATGGGGGATCGGTCCGATCATTGCGGCAGGACTCGCCGCGCATATCGATATTGAGAAAGCGACTACGATTTCTTCTCTCTGGAAGTTTGCCGGCCAGGCACCGGGATTCGACCGCAAAACCAAGGGGAGCAAGCTGCCTTACAACGGGCGATTAAAAACCCTTTGCTGGAAACTCGGGGAATCGTTTGTCAAGGTCAGCGGCAAGGAAGGGGCGCTCTATGGCAAATTGTATATCGGGTTCAAAACCGACGAGGTCAGCCGGAATGAGAACGGTCAATATGCCAAAGTTGCTGCTCTAGAGTTAACTAATAAAAAATTCAAGCCGGACACGGTAACCAGGAAACGGTTAGAACAAGGCAAATTGAGTGATGGGCATCTGCACGCCAGGGCTAAGCGGCGCACGATCAAATTATTTCTAGCGCATTATTGGATTAAGGGGCGTGAGGCGAAAGGGTTGCCGGTGACAGATCCTTATATTTTTGTAGTAGGAGGGCATTCTAAGGAACATATAATTTAGCCATAAAAGGGGAGAAAACCATAGCAAACGAGCGAGCCATATATCATAAGAAACCCAAGCGCCACGAGCGAGTCACAAGCCAAGAGACCTTCGGCCCGAGCTAGAGGTCGAGGGCAACCCGCAAAGAGTGAGCGAGCCATTACAAAAGAGAAACCCATAGCCGGTGAGCGAGCCACGGTTGATAAGAAAACCAGATCTGGGGAGCGAGCCACGTTTCAAGAGACCTTCGGCCCGAGCTAGAGGTCGAGGGCAACCCAGGAACATCGAGCGAGCCATCTGATGCGAGGACCTCGACTCTAGGGCTTCGACTGAGCTCAGCCGAATGTCCTCGGTCGAATGTCCAACCCAGAAACGTTGAGCGAGCCAGCTCATTTGAGAAAACCAAGGTGGC
This sequence comes from Chthoniobacterales bacterium, assembly GCA_035601575.1. Lineage (GTDB taxonomy): Bacteria > Verrucomicrobiota > Verrucomicrobiia > Chthoniobacterales > JAFAMB01 > DASTDH01. Next base: position 9,829 of record DATNNZ010000523.1, on the reverse strand, counting down.
GGAGCGAGCCAAGGCGCTCGAGAAACCCATTGCTGAAGAGCGAGCCAGAGTACCGGAGAAACCCAGAGGACAAGAGCGAGCCATCTAGATTGAGAAACCCAAAATCAAGGAGCGAGCCAGGAATGAGGAGAAAACTAAAGAGCGTGAGCGAGCCACTGCTGACAAGAAACCCATGCGCGATGAGCGAGCCCGCTTTCCTTTAAGAACACCAGCAGCTATGACTACCGAACCCATTCGACAAGCTCAGGATGAATCCGAACAGTTAATCGAGCTAATCTCTGAAGAAACCAGCAGTCTGCTGCGGGATCACTGGGCCGATATCCAGACCTATCGCGATGATGATGCCGATATCAAAATTTCCTTAGCCCACCGGCTTAGCTACGATGGGAGCCAGCGCATGGTTAAAACTGTGATCACTTTCAGTCACCGGGTCAAAGATGAGATCGAGCAATCCTTCAATACCGCGCAGGCGGACTTGCCGCTTAAAGTAACCATCCAGAAACGCGAAACCAAGAAGTGAGTCTACGATGGGCGCCGATCCAAATAGTTTGCCCGATAATTTTAAACGCCTTATGGCGCCAGAGGACCGCCAGGTCCTGGCAGCCGCGATCGGGCACCCCAATGCCGCTCTAACCAGCGAGGAAGCTAGAGCCAAATATCTACTCCGCCTGGAGCGCACCGAACAAAAGACATTAGTCAATTGGCTCATGCTTCAGGAGGAAGACGGCAAACTGACATTCGATTGGTCGCGCACGGATCGCAAAACGACCAACCGCAAAGGAATGCCCGATTTTCGTATCTACCGGGACGCCCGGGCGTTGCTGGGCGAGATGAAATTGGATGGCGCTAAGCTCTCACCAGACCAAAGTGAGATGTTCAAAAAGTTCCTGCGCGCTGGCACCGAGGTGCAAATATGGAGAAGTGCCGAGATCGGCATCCGGGCAATTAAAAATTGGCTTTGGACTTATTGGAAGGAAGGAATGCGGCTCCCAATTTATGACGAGAAATGAAAGCTTTTTTATGCAAAAACAAAATGACCCAACGATCCTCACTGAGCTCTTAGCTGTCTTGGAGGAGGAAGAACTAATCCGGCTGGCTTACCGGCTGCGCCGGGCCCGGCAAAGAAGCAGCCAGCCGCATTTTGGAACATGAACTAGGCTTACGCGAGATTGGACGCGCTTGAAAGACCTTTTGCTCTTTATCCTAGGCGCGCTCTCTATCGCCGTTGCCGGTCTGCTGATTTACTTGGGTTGGCTTCTGCATACGGCCCTTCGACTGCTTAAGGCGATGCGCCGGGTCCTGCAAGGCCCAGAAGTCGCGCGTGACGGCGAGGGCAAAAGAATACGAGAGCGATTGTGAGTCAAACGGCACAAATGAGCCGGTGGCACCGATGTAGGATCCCAGGTTATTGATGGTCCATTGGTAAAGAACGTCCGGTATGGCATGGTGCTGTCGATGGGATTCCTAGGCCCAGAGACGAATGTGGTTCGATCCCACGCCGGACGCCCGGCTGACTTAGAAGTCCTTCGGTTTGTCCTAGAGCTCGAAAGCAAAACCGGACTGCCACTCAGCAGCCCGGTTCGTATGCACAAAACAAGTTTTAACCAACGATTACGGCTTTGACTCTAGCCCATTCGACAAGCTCAGGGCAAGCGTCAACTACCGCCAGCTGAAACAGGCGGCTTGTAAGTAAACCTAGACCGACCTATGTGCATCGATTTCAAACAGTTCCTAAACGTGTGGCCGATTGACTGCGGCCCTCTCAGGCTTTCCCGAGAGCGAAGTTTATACGCTTACGCGCACCTTCGAAGTTTTACCCCTCACAGTGTAGCGAGGGAACCTTCTACTTCGACTTCTCAAAGAACAAACCGTTTTACCCCTGAGTATTCAGGGTGCCTTGTCTCCAGGATATACGATCGGTAATTCCTCTGCCAGCTAAAGCAGACAGTTTCCTTGCCTCTTTTCTCATGAACGATCAACCACCGCCTGCGTTTCTTTTTATCGCAACCTCTTCAGAGGCTTTGTCCCTAGTAACGAATTCCACCACAAAAAACGCTTCTAAAACACTCGCCTTCAGTTGGCACTGAGTGCTAAGTTGGCTTCCACCTTTTAAGAGCAAACGCCCTTCTTTCGAAAAGCGCGTTCGCGATCCCGTGTGTGCTCAAAAATAAAAGCGCTCTAAAAGGTGACGGGGTACGGACGCGTCTTTCGAGAGAAGAATGTAAAAATACGATGACCGGAAATGGACCCTTCCAAGTGGCAACTGAACTTTTCGGACCAAACGGCGTGCTTCTGCCAATTCCTAAAGCCCAAAAAGGGCCAAAGATTAACGGTTGGCAGAAATTAACGTTCCAAGATACCCAAAAACCCGAATACCGGACGCTGCTCGAACAAGCCGGCAATATTGGCATTCTCTTAGGCCCAGCCAGCAATCATCTCATCGATATCGACCTGGATTCAGACGCCGCAGTCAAACGTTTCTATTCACTCAATCTGCCTCTGGTCAACTCTACGCTCCAAACCGTTGGCTTACGCGGCCGCCATTTTTTCTTCCGGATCAAAGGTCCTTATCCCGAAAAAATCTGCCGACTGGAACACCCAGGCGATGAACATATCGGCGAATGGCGCGGCGGCGGCGGCGCCCAAACCGTTATTGCCGGCACTCATCCAAGCGGCGCCCTATACCGGGTCGTTAACGACATCCCGGTAAAAGAAATCGAGTTCGATCAGATCATCTGGCCCCCAGAATGGGTCAAACCCTTAATCGAAGAACGCGACCAAGATGTCGTTGATCTCTTCGAACGGATGCGTAAGGGCCTTATCTCCAGCATCGAGCTCTCAGAGATGGATGTCCCTCTACGCTCCCAGCTTCTGGGCGGCTGGTGCAAAGCCGGCGATCTAGGCTTCATCTTTGGCGATCGCGGTTGCGGTAAAACCTGGCTGGTCGGTTCAATAGCCTGTTACGCGGCCAAGGGCGTTCCTTTGATCGACTGGATCATAAATCGCGCCTGGAATGTCTTATGGATCGATGGCGAAATGCCACTCGCCGATTTTAAAGACCGCGTCATCGGCCTCCTGGATCCACCCCGCAAAAATCTCTCCATCCTTCATCACGAGCATTTCTTCGATCAAGGCCTCGGCAGCCTCAACCTCGCTAGCAAAATTACTCAAGACGCCCTGCTACTCCTCTGCCTAGAAAATCATACTCAGCTTCTTATCATCGATAATCTCTCCTGCCTGTTCAGCGGCATGCTCGAAAACGACTCCGAAGAATGGGAGAAAGTCTTGCCCTGGCTCCTCGAACTCCGCCGCATGGGCATCACCGTCATCATCGTCCATCACGCATCCCGTTCCGGCACGATGCGCGGCACCTCCAAACGCGAGGACTCCGCCGCATGGGTCATTAAGGTCGAAGCCATCATCGGTAAAGATGATGCTCAAAATGAAGCCCGATTCTCTACCACCTTCACCAAACAACGTTCCGGCGATATCTACGAACCCTCTCGCGAATGGACTTTTAAGACCGATCAGAACGGCTCGGTCGATATCCATTGCGAGGAAAAAAGCTTCGACGACCAAGTCTACGATCTCATCAAGCTCGGCATCGATACCGCAACAGCTATCTCCGTTGAGCTCGGTTGCTCCATCGCCACAGTATCGCGAGCCGCTAAACGAATACTCGATCGAAAACTAATCCGAAAAAAAGGCCGCGCTTATGAATGCGTTCATTTGCCAGGCGATAAATAAAAGTTTCGTTGCACGGCTTTAACCAATTTTGAAGCTTCGTTGTCATGCATTAACCCAATTTCGTTCCACGCTCGTTTCACACTTCTCCAAGGAAATAACACTACTCCATTTCACCAAATACTACTCTCGTTATCATATCCATGTACTTCGTTTCAGCGCTTCGTTTCAACCCCATTTCGCAAAAATGGCTGCCATCCCAACCCTTCCCACGAGGAGAATCATCCCTGAAAAAAGTGACCCTTACAGAGGAGGCTCTTCAGATTGGGACTCCTCCATAAGTAGGGTCTTCTTTCAGGATTCTTTTCCCCTCTTATATCTCTCTCTTTAGAGAGAGGAGTTGTGAAACGAAAAAAAATGAGCCGAAAATCTACTAAACAAATCCACGCTTATCTGGCCAAAATCGAGCCAGCTGTCTCAGGCCAAGGCGGCCATAACCAGACTTTCCGGGTCGCCAGAATCCTCACCAACGATTTCGCTCTCTCCTTCGATCAAGCTTGGCCCTTCCTCCTGTCCTACAACCAACGTTGCCAACCTCCCTGGACCCAACGCGAACTCCAACATAAACTCAGAAGCGCACTAAATGCCTCGCATCGGCAGACCTCCTAAGCTTACCCCAGCTCTCATCGAAAAAATCGCCGAGCTCTTCTGGCTCGCGTTCACCGATGCGCAAGTCGCTCTCTTCACAGGCATTAGCTCTAAAACTATTCAACGGGCCCGCGCTGGAACCTTCTGTCCGGCGATTAGAAAAGCCGAAATTGCTCGTGAGATGCCCTACCGCAAAAGGATCTGGGACGGCACCGGAAACTGGTGCGGCGCAGCCTGGATGCTCGAGCGCAAATATCCCACCCAATTCGCTAAGCCAGAGATCCAGTTGTCCTTTAACAACTCGTACAGCCAGAACAATTTATCGATCCATATCGACAGCAAAGAGGCTAAGGCGATCGAGAAAGAGGCTAACCCGATCCGGGACACCGTGGCCGGGATGTTCCAGAAATACCGGCCGCAATTAAGTGACGGCAACGGAGATACAAAATAACGCAATACTAACAGTTTATCGAAGCTACTAAGGACAAATGGGGCGAGCACGTGCCCGAGAGCGCCGCGGCGGAGGATGAAGAGCTCGGCCGCGCCAGGCAGCGGATCGCCGAACTAGAACGTGAACTGGAACTGCTCAAGAACCGAACATGAATCAGCAACAACCCAACCACACACTTGAGCTCCCTTCACGTGTTTCCCAGCTCCCACTTGATGAGCACGGCCGGCCCGTGCCGTGGTTCGTCGCCTGGGTGGACGGCAAACCCGAGTTCCGCGCCGTCGGGCCAGGGAAGCGCGAGGAAGCTTACCATAAAAGAAAATGTTGGGTATGCGGCCAGCAGCTCGGCCGGTACCTGGTGTTCGTGATCGGGCCGATGTGCGCCCTGAACAAGATCAGTTCGGAGCCGCCTAGTCACAAGGATTGCGCGATCTTCGCGGCCCAGGCGTGCCCGTTCCTGGCTAGCCCAAGGATGCACCGGCGCACCCGGGACCTGCCCGATGGGGTCCAAAAAGCCGACGGGATCCCCCTGGATCGCAACCCCGGCGTCACCTTGCTCTGGGTCACCAAAAACTATTGGCCGGTCTCCGATCAGATGGGCGGCTACCTTTTTCAGCTCGGGCCGCCCGAACAGACCATCTGGTTTAAGGAAGGTCGCCCGGCTAGCCGCTCGGAGATCCTCGAGTCGATCGAGGGCGGCCTGGTCACCGTGCGGGCGATCGCAGAAAGTGAAGGCCCCGCAGCACTGCGCGCCTTGGAGAAATCCTACCAGGAGGCGCTAGCGCTCTTGCCACTATGAGCACTCCTGAAACTCTCGACCACCGCGAACGGCGCCTTATGCAGCTTGGTGAAACTAAAGGCACCCAAATGAATATTCAGGACCAAGCCTACAGTGAAGCGATGGATGAAATTGCGCGGCTTAAAGAGGATCTGTGGACGGCTAAGCAAGATATTGCCGCCTTAGCGATTCGGCGCACGCGCTATGAGTCCCTACTCACCCGCGCGGCTGATGCGCTATCCCCTGAACAGAATCCGGTAGAGCCTCCTGATTACGCTCACCTTATCGCCGAACTGCGCCATGCTGCCAAGTGAGTGAGGTAACACCGATAGTTGATGATGCTGAAATGCTTCGCGCTTACGCCGAGATGATCAGGCTAAAAGATGCTGAGATTGAACAGCTTAAGCGCGATCAGGATACTTTGCTAGCGTCGCTGGTAGCGGCATTTAAGGAAATCGAAGAGCTCAGAGAAAATGAAGCGCATTAAGCCAAAGCGCGAGAGAAAACCAGGTTGAGCAAACGTAGCCTAGGCCAAGGAGAGGGCTCCGGTCAAACGCGATGATCGGAGCCTGAACCGAAAGGTATCATGAAACTTGCTAAAGGATTGCGCGATTCGCCGCTGTTATTCGCACACACAGTTTTGCGGCGCGAGCTCTACCGGTGGCAGGCCGAGATCGGTGAGGCCGTTGACCAGGGCAGCCAATACGATCGGGTCCGCATCGCCGTACGTACCCCAAACGGCTCAGGCAAAAGCTCGATCGTTATTCCGCTAGCTATCTGCCGCTGGCTTGACCGTTACCCAAAAAGCAAAGTTGTCCTGATGAGCGCTGATTCCAGGCAGCTTGATAGCCAGCTCATGCGAGCCTTGTTCGAGTACCGGGATCCGCACCTTAAGCACTGGACATTTCTGCAACGCGAGATCCGCACGCCGCAAGGTGGCCAGTTGGTGGCTTTTACCACCGACGAGAGCCAGCGGGTTGAAGGTCACCACGGCGCTAAGGGTGCGCCGCTCTTAATGATTGTCGACGAAGCCAAGTCGATTGAGGCACCGATCTTCGAGGCGATTGACCGCTGTGGCTACGCCGTCCTGCTCCTAATCAGCAGCCCCGGGCTGCGCGGTGGCACGTTCTTCGACGCGTTCAGCCTAAACCGGCAGAACCATATCTGTTTTGAGATTTCCCTGGAGCAATGCCCGCATATCCCGGCTGAGAAGATTGCCGATATGCTTGAGACTTACGGTGAGAATCATCCGCTGGTCCGCTCGAGTATTTACGGCGAATTCATGGACTTGGCCGAGGGCGAATCCTTTATCGTGCCATTCCAGGCGTTGATGGCGATGATCCATAATCCGCCTGGCGCTAAGATCAGTCGGCACGAGTATGCGGCGTTCTGCGATTTCGCGATGGGCCGTGACGAGAACGTGCTTGCGATCCGGACTGGGAACAAGTTGATGGATCTGGTTGGTTGGCATGACACCAACGCTATCTCGATCGTGGGTCGGTTCATTATGGAGTTCAGGAAAGCTGGGTTGCGACCCGAACAGATCTGGGGTGATGCAGGCGGCCTGGGGCTTCCGATGTGTGATATGCTCCGGGACGCCGGGTGGCCGATCAATCGGTTCAGTTTCGGTGGCAAGCCGACTGACGAGGACCATTATGTCTCCAGAGGAGCCGAGGTTTGGCATTCGTTCAGTCAGCGCATTTCGCGTGGTGAGCTCGTTTTGTTGAACGACCCGACTCTAATTGGGCAATTAACGAGCCGGAAAAGCACCCTGGACGCGCGCGGACGACTGGGGATAGAGAAGAAGGCGGACATGGCGGCTCGGGGCGTCAAATCGCCCGACAGAGCCGATAGCGTCATAGGCGCCTTTTCGCACGGAGTGATGAATTTCAGTGTTTACGTCGGCAAAAAACATGATCCGTGGGAGCGGTTGGAGGACGCCTATGAAGGATTTGATAATGGCAAGCTGCGCGATCCCGGGTTGCAACGGCAGCTGGAAGGGCTTGGCGCGTGGACTGGCGATTGACTCATCTTGACCTCTTTACTGGGATCGGCGGTTTTCACCTAGCAGCCGAGTGGGCCGGGTTCGAGACGGTTGGGTTCGCGGAGGTTAAACCGTACTGCTGCCGGCTGCTAAATGAGCGCTGGCCCACCGTACCGAATTATGGAGACATCCGAACAGCCGATTTTTCCGGGCTTCGAGGACGAGTTGATGTCCTCTCGGCCGGCGTACCTTGCCAGCCTAGTTCCCTTGCCGGGAAGCGACGAGGCACGGCGGATAACCGTTGGCTCTGGCCAGCAGCTCTCGATGTTGTTCGAGACGTCCAGCCCACTTGGGTTATTTTCGAAAATCCTCCTGGAATCCTCAGCCTGGACGAATTCGGAGGAGTTCTGCTACGTCTGGAATCGTTTGGATACCAAGTTCGAATGTTCAGCGTTCCAGCTAACGCCGTTGGCGCTAAGCACCGACGACAACGAGTGTTCATTGTGGCAAACGCCGGTCGCCGACGATGCAATGGACCGGCTCAATGGGAAGATCAACAGCCGGGGAGAACCGAAGTTATCGGCCCAAGTAATGATACCGACACCAACGGCAATGACCAATACGGGCGGTCAGGCGATGTGCAAATGGGGCGGAGCAGGAGCGCGGGCGGCACTAAAGAAGATGTTTACCCCAAAAGAAATCAATGGGTCGTTGAACCCGCAGTGGGTCGAGTGGCTCATGGGATTCCCAATCGATCACACCGCCTTAATGCCCTCGGTAACGCCGTCGTTCCGCAGCAAGCCTACCCGTTCTTCGCGGCGATCGCCCAAACAATAGGTTGCGTAAAGCTTTCATCTTGAGTACAACAAAATGTTGTGAACGGAACCCAGCCCCCGCAGGAACTCACCTGGGATTCAACGCTCCGGGATCTTTTAACCAATTCGTACAATTTCAGCGACGAGCTGATTGATCCCGGAAAGCCGCCACGTTTTATCCGGATGTACGCTGACCGGTGGCAGGTGAATTGGCAGCTCGCCGGGATTGCCGATCCACAGGCACAAACAATTGTCGATATTTATCTCTCGGCGCGCCCGATATCGCCCTCAACCATTACCCATAAAGTATGAGCAACGGACAACAAGCAGTTGAACCTTTGGCCGCACCGACGCCCGGTACGGTGATCGCTTCCACGGTAACGATCGATGCCCTTTTTACGAGCGTGTTTGGGGTGCGCAGCGCGGATTTGGCGGCCACGCCGGTCTACAGCTGGGCTAAAGAGAACATGATTATCGCCCAATGGCCGGCGGTGACTACCGGTCAACCGGCAATATTCTGCCGGTTCGAGGCGCGTCAGGTTGCGCCTAGCACGATTGTTCAATGATTTATGCCTCAGTCGATTACTATCCGGGTGCATCGCACGATCACACTGGCCTTAAATGATCTGTGTACGTGCTCATACTCGGGGATCGACGGCGGAGAAATCTATATGAAGAATCTCGGCCCTGGAAAAGCGTGGGTCAGTTTTGACGTAACTAAACCGGCGACGGTCGCAGACGTGAATAATGTGTGTCTGGCGGTCAATGATTCGATCACGTTTAAAAAGATTCCAAGGAATGCCGTTTTCACGCTTAATGCTGATACGGCTTCGACGGTTTTAACCCTGACCCAACTGTGATGGGAAGAACGCGGCCAGAGAAGCAGAAAAGTGAACGCAATCAGGCGATTTATGAAGATCGTCAAAAGGGTTTAACTTTTATTGCTATTGGCAATAAAAACGGTATTACGCCAGCTCGAGCACGCCAGATTTATGAGAAGATAGAATTCTGGAGGACCTTGAATTCTGGAGGAACCTTAAATGCCAATCTCAACCACTGTAGCGCGCAATAATTTTAATACTGGCTGGTACGGCACGATTAACTTACGGGTCGCGAGCACGGCCGGGATACTGACGAGTACGCCGTTGACTGTAGGCGGCGACCTAGTGCTTCAGCCGGTTCATGAGCTGCCGAGCTCCGCCTGGAAATGCGAGGTGATCGCAACCCCGCGCGGCAGTGATCGCTTGATTATCCGCACTGGCGACACGGTGACTGGCTGACATTTTTTTAAACGATGCGAGACGCCGCGGATCCATTGAACACTGAAGACATCTCGATTGAAGCCTTGTTACAGTGCGCCCGGCGTGAGCTTTCTTATCGGCACCGGGTATATCCTCGGTTGGTTAGCGAGGATAAAATGAACCCGCAAAAGATGGCTTACGAGATCGCTTGTATGGAACGGATTGTTGATA
>DATNNZ010000522.1:0-14257 GCA_035601575.1 Chthoniobacterales bacterium | reverse complement strand
CTTCGCGGCCACACCCGTCACCGCAATGGCAACATCCTTTCGCGCCTTGTCCACTACCGTCGCGACCCCTGCGATTGCAAACCCGCTCGCCTTCTGCGCGAACTTGACGTATGCGGTCGTCTTTGCCGTCACCGCCACGCGGATGAATTTGAGGATCTCGTCTGGCTGGACCGCTGAAGTCAGCATATCGACGAAGAAATCTTTGGCGACCACGGTCCGGTTTCCCCGTGGGCTCCCAATCTCGAACTCGGCGTCGAGGGCTAGCATCGCCGCCGGCCAGTCGCCCGCGGGATCCGCATGGACGCAGCTCCCGCCGATAGTCCCTTTATTGCGCACCTGTATGTCGCCGATCTTCCCGGCCACTTCGGGAAGAAGCGGGCAGGAACGCTTGAGAAAATCGGTCGACTCCAGTTCGTAGTGGGTGGTAAGCGCGCCGATCGCGATTTTGCCGTCTCGCTCGCTAATCGAGTGAAGGTCGCGGATCCGCCCGATATCAACCACAACCCTCGGCTGCGAGAGGCGGAGCTTCATCGCCGGGATCAAACTGTGGCCGCCGGCGAGCACTTTCGCATCCTCGCCGTGCTTGGCGAGAAGCCCGAGTGCCTCGTCGAGCGTCGCCGGTCGGGCGTAGTCGAAGGCGGCGGCGATCATGATCCGCCTCCCTTTTCCTGGATTGCGCGCCAGACCCGTTCCGGCGTGAACGGCAGATCGAGGTGGCGGATTCCGAGCGGTGAGAGCGCGTCGATGACGGCGTTCGCAATAGCGGGCGTGGCGCCGATAGTTCCCGCCTCGCCAACGCCCTTCACACCAAGCGGATTCGACGGCGAGGGCGTCTCAGTGCTCCCGAGGAGGTAATCCGGAATGTCCGCTGCCCGAGGGATCGCGTAGTCCATGAACTCTCCGGTAAGAAGCTGGCCATACTCGTCATAGACGGTTTTCTCCATGAGCGCAGCACCGATCGATTGAGCGATGCCACCCTGCACCTGACCTTCAACCAGAAGCGGATTTACCTGCTTACCGCAGTCGTCGACTGCGATATATTTCAAGATCTTCACCTGACCGGTGTCGCGATCCGCCTCGACCGCAACGATGTGGGTTCCGAACGGGAACGTGCAGTTGGGCGGCTCGAAGAAGCTCGATGCCTCGAGCCCCGGCTCGAATCCGGGCGGCAGGTTTTTCGCGACGTAAGCCTCGCTCGCGAGCTGGCTCCATCCAAGAGCGTCTTTCTCTTCTCCACGCACGAAGAATTTCCCATCCGCGAACTCGATCTTCTCGGGCGTCGACTTGAGGAGCGCTGCGGCTAGTGTTTTCGTTTTCTCGATAATCTTGTCGATCGACATCACGATCGCCGAACCGCCGAGCGCCGTCGCGCGGCTGCCGTACGTGTCGCGACCGAAGTGAGCGGTCGCTGTGTCGCCGTGGAGAACGACAATGTCCTCAATCGGGATACCGAGCCGATCGGCAGCGATCTGGGCAAAGCTAGTCTCCTGCCCTTGCCCGTGCGGAGTCGTGCCCGTGATGACTGTCACCTTTCCGGAAATTTCTATCCGGACGCAGCCCCATTCCCATCCACCTGCGGCCATGGTCTTGGAAGGACCAAGTGCACAAATCTCAACGTAGGTGGAAAGACCGATCCCGAAAAGCCGGCCCGTTTTCCGAGCCGCATCTCGCTCCTTGAGGAGATTTGGCCAATCCGCGAGCTCCCGAGCCTTATTGAACGCGGCCTGATAATTCCCGCTGTCGTACTGGAGCCCGGTCGCGGTTTGGAACGGGAACTCGCTTGGTTCAGGCATGTTTTTCAGGCGCACCTGTACCGGATCGAGACCGAGTTCACTTGCCACCAGGTCCATGACGCGCTCAATGATGTATGCTGCCTCCGGCCGCCCAGCACCGCGGTACGCGTCGGTCGACATCTTGTTGGTGTGGACACCTGTAACTTCCATCTGCACGGCCTTGAGCTTGTAGCAGCCGCAGAGCATTATGCCCGTCAGCGTTGGGATCGCGGGCGTGAGAAGCTGGCAATACGCACCGACATCGGCTATTGCCTTACATCGAGTTGCGAGCACCGTGCCATCATTCTTGATCGCAATCTCGTGGTCCCCGATCTGGTCACGCCCGTGAATGGTGGCGGCCGCGTTTTCGCGCCGGCCCTCGATCCATTTGATCGGCCGATTGAGGCGTATCGCGAGGTGACTTATGACGACCTCTTCGGCGTACAGATTGAGCTTTGAACCGAATCCACCTCCCACCTCAGGGGCCACGACGCGGAGTTTGTTCTCCGGGATGTGGATAAGGCCTGGGAGGAGCGTTCGGACCAGGTGCGGGATCTGGGTCGAGGTCCAGAGCGTCAGCGATGACTCGCCCGCATGCCAGGACGCGACACAGCCGCGCGGCTCGAGCGCCATCGGTGTCAACCGCGGGTGGATCATACGGACTTTGAGGACCTTATCAGCTTCCCGGAAAGAGCTCTCGACGTCGCCACCTGGGACGCTCCAGGTGAAGGCAATGTTCGTCCCGAGCTCAGGGTGCGTGAGGGCCGAGTCCTTTTCGAGCGCCTTCTCCGGATCGATCACCGCCGGGAGCGGGTCGTAGTTGACGTCGATAAGCTCGAGTGCGTCCCGTGCAATCGCTCGCGTCTCAGCGACGACGACCGCAACCGGGTGACCGACAAAGTAGGCGCGCGCACCGGCCAAGGCCGTGTGGTCTGGCGATTTCCCGCCCGGGAGCGGCGTGGCGCAAGGGATTGTCCCCAAACGGTCGTTCATGTCTGGGCCGGTGAAGATGCCAATAACGCCTGGCAGCTTCTTCGCTCCGTCTGTGTTGATAGAGACTATTTTCGCGTGCGCGTGTGGACTGCGGAGGAATTCCGCGTGGAGCATACCTGCGATTTTCAGGTCGTCGACGTATGTCGCAATGCCCTTGATGAGGCGCGGGTCCTCCACCCGCTTCATCGCGCGACCGAAGTATCCCGGGGAAGCCTTAGCTTTAGGAGCTTCTTCTATTTTGGGGGGCTCCGCTATCGTTGTGCTCATCTCTGCGTCTGTCCTTTCTTGGCCGCATGCTCGACCGCGTCGACAATATGTGAGTAGCCGGTGCAACGGCAGAGATTGCCGTCGAGCGCGTGTCGGATCTCGTCGCGCGAAGGCGAGCTATTCCGCTCAAGAAGCTGGACCGCAGTCATTATCATGCCCGGCGTGCAGTAGCCGCACTGGAGGCCGTGGCACTCCCAGAAGCCTTCCTGGACGGGATGCATCTCCCCGTTGTGCGCGAGACCTTCGACGGTCGTGACCTCGGAGCCGTCGGCCTGGACGGCGAACATCGTGCATGACTTAACCGCCTGGCCGTCAACGAGGACCGTACAGGCGCCGCAGACGCCGGTCTCGCATCCAACGTGCGTTCCGGTGAGACCGCACGACTCGCGCAGGAATTCGACGAGTAGCATGCGCGGTTCGATCTCGCTTTCTCGCAACGTCCCGTTGACGCGGATCTTGAGGGGCATGTTCATGACGCTCCCTCCATACGGAGCCGGGGGGGACTAACACTATCCCGACAGGCGCCGCCCTGTCAATGAAATGAGAGCGACAATAAACACTAGATCACAAAGATCGCCAAGCCTCGAGAGGTTACCGGCTAATTGGTAAAAAAATTTGCAGGCTTGTTTAACAATCGTTAGCGAACGAGAACGAACGCTCATTGTCGTTCGCTGGTGTTCACTGTCGTTCGTTCTCGTTCGTTGACGGGATCGGATTTCTGCCGTCGCAAATACTCCTCATAAGCGCGCAGTGCACTTTGATTGTGTTTCCGGACTAAGCTTTCGACTTCGTCGGCGTCACCGGTCCGGATCGCACGCAGGATCTGCCAATGCTGTTTTTGAGCAATCGGCAGATGATTCACAAAAACCTCTTTCAAAAAATGGCGGTGCAGCCGGTCCCAGTGGTCCAGCACCTTCGTGATAAGGCTGGCCACGAGTTGGGTACCGGCACGCGCGCAGATGAACTCGTGAAAATGCCGATTCTCTTGGGACCAAGCTTCCGCGTCCGAGGTGAGCGTATCCATGCGTGCAACAATTGCTTCCAGGTCGGCCAGTTCTTCCGGCCCGAGCCGCCCGCAAGCCATTCGGCTACTGGTAACCTCCATCGCCTCCAGTAACGTGAACACCTCCACAATAGATTCCGCCGCTATTCCCGCCACTCGCGCACCAATAAACGGCTCGAACACGATGTACCCATCAGCGTGTAGTTGTTGGAGCGCCTCGCGAACGGGTATGGTGCTGACGCCGAGTTTTTCAGCCAGGTCGTCGATCACGAGTCGAACCCCAGGCGCAAGCTCGCCGTTCAAAATCGCTTCACGAATTTCCGCGACTACCAGGTCTCTCTTGCTGCGCACCGCATTTAAGCGTCTCATCGATTCAGCTCGCTGTTATCCTAATGATCATCCGGAAAGAATTTCCTAAAACGTTCTCTGATCCGACTAAGCGCGGTCCGTCCGGCTAGTTGCCAAAGGGCTTGGTTAAAAATCTCAACTTCGATCGGACCATCGTAACCTGCTTGCTCAATTATCGAAGATATTCCCGACAGATCGATGTAGCCGTCACCCATCAGACCGCGTCCATTCAGGACATCCGGAAGAGGGACGATCCAGTCACTCACATGAAATCCAAAGATCCGTCCTGCCGCTCGGCCAATTTCACTTTCCAGGGCCGGGTCCCACCAGACATGATACGCATCAATCACGATTCCGACGACCTCGGCTGGGAAATGTGCCGCTAGTTCGTTTGCTTGCGCAAGGGTTACGATGACCGATCGGTCAGCCGCAAACATCGGATGCAGCGGCTCTATTCCTAAGCGAACACCCCGCTCGACAGCGTATGGCACAAGGTTCGCGATTCCCTCTGCAACCATTTCGCGACTGGCGGAAAGACCCGCAGCCGCAATTCCTCCGCAGACCAGCACGACGAGCTGGGCCCCCAGTACGGCTGCTTCGTCGATCGCTTTCCGATTTTCCTCGATCGACTTCTGCCGTTGCGCCGCGTCGTCATAGGGGAAGAAACCGGCTCGACAAAGGCTGGAGATTCTCAGCTCAGCTTGATCAATCAAGGCCTTCGCTCTTTCGATCCCTAGCTCGCGAACCTTCTCTCGCCAGAGTCCAACATACGAAATCCGTAGCTGCCGGCACTCTTCGACCAGCTGCTCAAGTGTTAGTTGCCGGACCGAGTAATGATTGATGCTGAGCCGATCGCCGAGTTTCATGAACAGGAAAGGCTAGTGCGTCGTCTCATATGTAACTGGCATATGGCCGCAGGTCAGTTGGCTGTTTTTCAAGGCGCGAGCGACGAGCATATCTAGATTGATACGTGAGGAGCGAGCAACGCGGAAAAACAGCCAACCGGCCGCGGCCCGGAGGGTTGCGTTGAAAATGGGCCGGCGGCTGCGTTGCTCGTCGGTTACGTATCGATTCAGATATGCGCCCTCCTAACGCCAGTCCGGCTCGGACCGCCTTGCCGGCGGCCCATTTTGAACGCAACCATATGCCAGATACATGTGAGACGATGCACTAGTCGACTCCGGCCAGCTTCAGAAAGACTCGCATCCGCTCAACCGCCAGCTCCGGATCCGACAGTAGTCCCGCCTGATCGGCCAAAACAAAGAGCCGACTGAGGTGCAGCACCGATCGGGCCGATTCCAATCCGCCAATCATTCGAAAATGGACCTGGAATCCATTCAAATAAGCCAAAAAGACCAACCCGGTCTTGTAGTAATAGGTCGGCTCTTGGAAAATATGATGAGCCAGGGGCAGTGTCGGCTCGAGAATTTTGAGGAACTGATCGTGATTCCCGCGATCTAACTCGCCGAAGGCAGCCGAGGCGGCCGGTGCGATGCCGTCAAAAATTCCCAAGAGCGCGTGGCTGAAATGGGTGTCGTTACCAGCAATCAGCTCCGGATAGGAAAAATCGTCTCCGGTGAATAATTTCATTCCCGGCGGTAACTTCTCGCGCAGAGCGATCTCGCGACCTTTATCTAAGAGCGAGACCTTTATCCCTTCGATTTGGTCGGCCAATTCAAACAATAAGGTCAAAAGATTTTCCGTCGCTTCATCCAAATTATCGGCTCCCCAGTATCTGCTCAAAAAGGGATCGAACATTGGGCCCAGCCAATGCAGTAATACGCGATCGCGGCAGGCGCGAACGACTCGGCCGTAAACTTCTCGATAGTCGTCGAAGGAGCGAGCAGTCGCAGCCAAGGCGCGGCTGGCCATCACCACAATCTGTCCTCCACATTTTTCGATCCAGTCGCACTGTTCCTGGTATGCCCCTGCGATTTCAATCAATCGGTGAGACTGTCCGCTGGGGAGTTGGTCAGTGCCCGCTCCACAGACAATTGCATATTTTCCAGCAGCCGCGGCGGTCGAGTGCCGGATCAGTTCTCGCGTGGAGTTCCAATCAAGGCCCATCCCCCGCTGTGCGGTATCCATTGCTTCCGCGACGCCAAAACCATGCAACCAAAGATGTTCGCGGAATCGAAGAGTTGCCGGCCAATCGATTGCGGCTCCCATTTCCGGCCTGTTCTCTGCCAACGGATCGGCAACGACGTGTGCAGCCGCATACGCTTTGCGACTTTCGATTTTCGAGACGATGGAAAAGCTTCGGCCTGGCCCGATCCGATATTGCTCTAGCTTACCGGGACCAACCGGAAGCCGAAGTGTGGTCAGCTTCATAGTGACAATGGGACCAGGTCGATCCAGCGTCGTTCCTGCCACGATTTGAGGCCGGCTTCGGCTAACTGCACACCTTTCGCTCCTTCCAGCAAGGTGTAAGGAAAAGGTGCTCCCTCAACAACATGCCGGAGAAATTCCTCCCACTGCACTTTGAATCCATTTTCGAAGCTTTGGTTTTCCGGGATCTCTTGCCAGTCGCTAAAAAAGTCGTGTGAGTTAGCGAGGTCGGGATTCCAGACCGGCTTAGGCGTATTCACGCGGTGCTGAACCTTGCAACTGCGCAGCCCGGCCACCGCGCTCCCGTTTACTCCATCTACTTGTAAGCCGAAGAGTTCGTCGCGATAGACCCGAACGCACCACGATGAATTGATTTGCGCAATGATTCCGTCTCCGACCTGAAAGATTCCGTAGGCGGCATCGTCGGCGGTTGCGTCGTAACGATGACCCGCTTCGTCGTACCGTTCGGGAATGTGGTTCGCTCCCAATGCGCACACGCTTCGCGTAGGACCGAACAGATTATCCAGCACGTACCGCCAATGGCAGAACATGTCTAAGATGATCCCACCTCCCGCTTCCGATCGATAGTTCCAAGAAGGGCGCTGTGCGGTTTGCCAATCTCCTTCAAAGACCCAGTAGCCAAATTCACCACGCACGGAGAGAATTCGCTCGAAGAATCCGCTTTTGATCAGATGCTTTAGTTTGCGAAGGCCAGGCAGGAACAACTTGTCTTGTACGACTCCGTTTTTGACTCCGGCCTTAGCGGCGAGACGGGCAAGTTCAAGGGCAGTCGGCAGATCCTCGGCGATCGGTTTCTCACAATAGATGTGTTTGCCCGCAGCGACCGCCGCCTTGACTGCCGCAGCCCGCTCGGAGGTAGCTTGAGCATCGAAATAGATGGAGATGTCTGGGTCAGCCAAAGCAGCATCAAGGTTGGTAGTCCAGCGGTTGAGGCCGAATTCGTCCGCCAGTGCGCGGACCCGTGCTTCATTGCGGCCGGCCAGGATCGGTTCGGGCCAAAGATACTCGCCGTTGGCAAGGCGAAGACCACCTTGTTCGCGGATGGCGAGGATCGACCGGACCAGGTGCTGGTTACGGCCCATGCGTCCGGTCACGCCGTTCATGAGGATATGGATAGGGCGAGCATGCATGGGGAAGAAAAGCGACTTGACCATATATCATATATGATTTAGGAACGCAAAAGAGTTGTTGTGGTCCCGCTTCCTTCGCTCCAAATGACTAATCCCCTTCGCGTCGTCGTTGTCGGTTCAGGTATCGGTGCACAGCATGTCCGAGCTTTTCGTGCCCTCCCAGACCTCTTCGAGATTATCGCCATTTGCGACATCGATCCCCAACGCTCTCGCGCGCTTGCCGAAGAACACGCAATCCCAGAGCTCCTCACTGATTTCGAAAACGCGATCCGTCGCACCGACGTCGATATCATCGATATCTGTACTCCGCCTAATCTTCATTTTGGCCAAATCCGCGCCGCCATCGAAGCCGGCAAACACGTTATTTGCGAAAAGCCGATCGTCGGCAACTTGGCTGAGCTGGATCAACTGGAAGATCTCGCTCATAGGACCGGCCGACAGATTATGCCGATTTTCCAATACCGGTTCGGCCATGGTCTGCAAAAGTTGAAGTATTTAGTCGAACGTCAACTCACCGGGGAAGCATTTGTATTTAATGTTGATGTGGCTTGGTGGCGCCCGCGTGATTACTACTCCGTGCCGTGGCGCGGCAAACGCGCGACCGAATTAGGCGGCGCGCTGCTGAGCCAGGCAATCCACGCGGTCGACATGGTTTTTTACATACTGGGCCCGGTGCGGACCCTCTTTGCGCGGACCGCCACCCGGGTCAATCCGATTGAGGTCGAAGATTGCGTCGCGATCGCGATGGAAATGAGCGATGGCTCGCTCGGTACCGTTTCTGTTACGCTCGGTTCGGCAGCACAAATTTCCCGCCATCGTTTTACGTTTCGCAACCTGAGTGCCGAAAGTAATACTGAGCCCTACGCGAATTCCGCCGAGCCTTGGGTGTTCTCGTTTCCGGAGGAAAAGCGGGATGAACGGATCGAGTCGGCGCTCGCGGAGTTCGCGCCGTCGGCGGAAGGTTACGAAGGACAGTTCCGGCGTTTTTATCACTCTTTTACTCAAGCGGAGTCCCCCCCGGTAAGCTTGGCGGATGCGCGCAGGGTTCTGGAGTTCATCGCCGCCGTCTACTATTCCGCTGAGAACGCGGAACGCGTGTCTCTACCTTTGAGCAAAACCAACCCAAAATATATCCAGCTTTAGATCGGGACTCATCGCGGTGCTTAAGAAAGGCATCGGCAAAACCAACGGAGAGCTATGGATCAATCGCAATCAGTCACGTCCGCACTACCTGGCGGAATTAGCGTCACTCATCTTCGGGTATACGACTTTCCCGGCCCAGACACTTTGTCCGGCGGCAGTCCGCACCTGCACTTTGCTTGCACCGAGGCTTATTTCGTCCTCGCCGGCGAGGGTGCCGTACAAACGCTCAGCAGTCAGGGATATCGAGAGACGCCGTTGCGCTCCGGGTCCGTCGTGTGGTTCACTCCCGGCGTCATCCATCGCTTGATCAATCGTGACGGTCATCTCGAGATTTATGTTGTCATGGAGAACGCCGGGCTGCCGGAGCATGGCGATTCAGTACTCACTTTCCCGAACGAGTATCTGCGGAGCGAAGAGGAATATTTGCGGTTTGCTTCGCTCAGTCCGAAAGGATCGGTTTACGCGGACAATCGGGAGGCAGCCACCCGGCGCCGGGATTTAGCAGTAAACGGCTTTCTGGCGCTTCGACAAAAGGTGGAGGCGGATGGAGTCTCTGCATTGCGGCCTTTCTACGCGGCCGCGGTCAATCTGATGCGATCCAAGGAGCCGGCTTGGCGAAAGATCTGGCAGAACGGGCCGGCGACCACGATCCGACGGACCGAAAATTATCTCGATTCGTTGAGTGCTGGTTCGAGTGATTATCTTGCGAAATCGAATCTGTTCGAGATTCCGATCAATCCCGAAACGGAAACACGAAAATTTGGATTTTGTGGTACGCTCCGGCCATATCTGCCTGAGGGAGTTGTTCTCGGTTGACCTGGCTCACACCTCGCTCGCGACATGAAGCCCTCTCTTTGCCGGCTGCTTCTTGTTGCTGCTTTGAGTCTGGTGGCCGGTACTCTTCCGGCCAAAACTCTGAACGTCCTACTGCTGGCGAATGCCAGCACGCAAGATGTAATTCAGAAACTGATCCGTGAATATCAACAGCAGAATCCAGACACGGATTTCAATGTCTCGATTGTTCAATCCAATTCTATTACCGCGAAGTTAAACACCTTGGTAACCGCTGGCCAGCCACCGGACATTGTTGAGATCACAACAGCTTTCATCCAGAACTATGCGGCACAAGCGCTGGATCTCGGCAAATACACCAATAGCCAGGAACTACTCCAACGTTATCTGCCCAGCTATCGCCCATTCTTTACCTCTGGGAACAAAGTCCTCGGAGTGCCGATCGAAGCCACGGCCAACGGGCTCTTCTACAATAAAAAACTCTTCCAGAAGGCACAAGTTCAAGTTCCACGAAACGAGAACGAGATCTGGACCTGGGACCAATTCAAACAGGCAGTGGCGGCGGTGATGAGGCTGCCGGAATGCCGCATGGGAGTCGCTTACGATTGCAGCGTCCAGCGGTGGTCGAATCTCTTGTATCAGGCCAGTGGAAGATGGATCGCGGTCGATGGCAAATCGTTTCTTCCGGAAAAAAACGCGACCGAAAGAGCCCTCAATTTTTTTCGGAGTCTAGTCGAAGCGAAATTGGTGCCGACCTCTGCCTGGCCTGGCAAAACCGACGCCGGACAACTGTTTAAGACCGGCGTGGCCGCAATGATGTGGTCAGGCAACTGGCAATTGAAGGGCCTGGTTGACGGAGGTACCGCGTTCGAGTTCGGCACGACTTATTTTCCAAAAGGCGTCATTCGGGCAACGTGCCCAGGCGGTGAATTCTTCTTTAGTTTCGAAAACTCACCGAATAAGGACGACGCAGCCAAGTTTTTACTTTGGTGGGCGCAGCCGGAAACAACCCAGCATTATCTTGAAAGCCTGGGAGGATCGCTCTTGAGCCCGATGAGCAACCTCAAAGTTAACTACGGCAAATACACCGAGTATCTGGCTCCGATGTTGAGCGACCTCAACGCCACGCCGGACTGGGTTTCGGTCGACCTGGCCCGACCGGCTCTCAACCTGTTACAGAACGATATTTTGAACGAACTAATTTTGTCCGCCACCGGCCGCGAACCAGCCAAACAAGCGATCCTCAACCTCGACCAACTCGGCCGTGAGGCTCTGCAGCGTTCACCTTCTAACCAATCTCAACGATGAACGCTCTACTGTCAGCGGCCACAAAAAATCAGACGCCCGGGGTTAAGACCTCGACCGGCATTAGACCAATTGATTTTCGGCTGACTCCCTACCTTTTCCTCTTGCCCACGCTCGGAATGCTAACTGCCTTCAGCCTGGTCCCATTGCTCTATGGCTTTTGGATGTCGCTCCACAATATTGACATCCTCCAGGGAAAATCCGAGTTCATCGGTTTACAAAACTATTTCAACCTGCTCCATGATTCAAAGTTTGGGTTGAGCTTAGTGAACACCGCGGGCTACACGTTAGCGGTCGTTCCGTCGATCGTGGTGTTCAGTTTGGCCATTGCGATCTTTCTCCGCAAAAGCACCCCGGCTCGGCTGTTTGCTCGAGTCGGTTTCTATATTCCTTTCGTTCTCTCTCCGGTGGTCGTGGCAACTTCTTGGAAGTGGTTATTGAATGAAGATCTTGGGGTCGTCGATGGCTTTCTGAAATGGGCCGGCATAGCGACAGTTCCGTGGCTGACCGACGATACAGCAGCCCGCGTCAGCGTGGTGGTCACCACCGTATGGAACCTGGTCGGCTTTTATATGTTAATGGTTTTGGCGGGACTCAGTCAGATCAATGAAGAACTGTACGATGCCGCTCGAATTGCTGGCGCCAACGCGTGGCAACGCTTCTGGCGAATCACCTTGCCGATGCTTCGGCCGACCTTGTTGTTGATCGTTGTGCTTGCGACCATTCATGCCACTCAAGCCTTCGAAACCATTCTTCTCCTGACGGATGGTGGTCCCGCTAATGCCACCCGTTTAGTTGTGCAGAATATGTACGATTCGGCCTTTGTGCGTTTACAGCCGGGTTACGGCGTGACCCAAGCGATTGTTCTGCTGCCGTTGATCCTTTTCATTGCTTGGTTGCAGATGCGGCTTTTTCGAGAGGAAAAAATCATTTGAGCATGGCAATTCGACATCAGCAATGGGTCCGAGTGATGCACGATCTAGCCGCCGTCGTAGTTTGTCTGATCTTTCTCGGGCCAATCCTCTGGGCCGCCTACTCCGCGTTCCGACCTTCTCGCGATCTGTTTACTTTTCCTCCCAATCTGTCGCTAAACGGGTTTAGCTTGCAAAACTTTCAAGCGGTATTCGCCAGCGGCGATGTCGCACGTTATGCGTTCAACTCACTGCTGGTCGCAGCGATCAGCAGTTTGATCACGATTATCGCAAGTTCGATGGCAGGATTCGCCCTGGCAAAATTCAAATTTCCCGGCCGTAATTTGATATTCATGGTGATTTTGGCCACGCTGCTCATTCCGTTGCAGGTGCTTATGGTTCCGGTATTCCTGGTGCTCAAAACGCTGGGCTGGGTAAACCAACTGATCGGCATCATTGTCCCGCCGGCGGCCACCCCGACCGGCACATTCATGATGAGACAATTTATCCGCGGAATCCCCGACGAAACGATCGAAGCGGCTCGCCTGGATGGCGCATCCGATTGGAAGATCTATCGGCACATCATACTTCCGCTTTGCGCCCCGATGTCCGCTGCACTGGGCATTATCAGTTTCACTTGGCGATGGAACGATTACCTGTGGCCACTAATCGTGGTAAACAACCAAGATAAGTTCACGTTGCAACTCTCGCTGGCGAATCTGGTGGGAACCAACACAGTCGAATGGGGAACTCTCCTGGCCTACGCAATTCTGGTGCTGATTCCGGTATTGATAGTGTTTCTCCTCTTTCAACGGCTGTTCTTGAAAGGCCAGGTGGGAGCAGCGGTCAAAGGCTAAGGAGGTAAAGATGGTCGAAAATTGGGAAGACATTTTGAATGTAGCGCCGAGTCCCGGAATGGCCTGCCAGCCAGGCGAGTTCCGCGTGGCAGCGGCCGGTTTGGATCACAATCACATTTTTGGAATGGCGCAAGGCTTAATCGAAGCGGGTGCGTCACTCGACCTGGTTTTTGATCCCGATCCAACCAAGGTTCAAGCGTTCCGGGCAAAGTTTCCGTCGGCCAAACCGGCGAATTCGCTGGATGAGGTACTCGAGTCTAAGGAAATCCAGTTGGTTGCCTGCGCATCAATTCCCAGTGAGCGGTCTCAGGTCGCAGCTCAGGTGCTCAAAGCTGGAAAGGATTTCTTCGTCGACAAACCGCCGCTGACCACGCTGTCGCAACTCAGTTTGGTCCGCGAAATCGTCGAGAACTCGGAAAGAAAGTTTCTGGTCTACTTTAGCGAGCGCCTGCACAATGAAAGTGCGACCGCTGCCGCGATATTGATTGAGCGCGGCGCGATCGGCCGCGTGCTGCAAGTATTAGGGCTAGGTCCTCACCGGCTCAATGCCGCCAATCGACCGGAATGGTTTTTTCAGCGGGCGCGATATGGAGGAATTCTTTGCGATATCGGCAGCCACCAGATCGAGCAGTTTCTTTTCTTCTCCGGATCTAGAGATGCGACTATTTTAAGCGCAGCTGTTGCCAACTATCACCATCCGGACACGCCGGAGCTGGAGGACTTCGGTGAGGCGAGTTTGGTTGGAAACGATGGCTCAAGCCACTATTTCCGAGTCGATTGGTTCACGCCGGATGGACTGTCGAGTTGGGGTGATAGTCGAACGATCATCCTTGGTACCGACGGATACATCGAGCTGCGCAAAAATGTGGATATTGGTCAGGGCCGAGGGGACCAAGTCTATCTGGTAAACTCGAAAGGCGAATTCCATTTTTCAGTCGCGGGCAAATTGGGATACCCGTTCTTTGGGCATCTTATTCGCGATTGTTTGGAGCGAACGGAACGAGCCATGAGTCAACAGCATATCTTTAAGGCAGCCGAACTCGGCCTTAAGGCACAAGAGCAGGCAGTGCGCTTGTGGCCGCGACCTTGATGGTAGGGCGAAAACCCGGATCAGGTATTGGAGCAGCAATGATTCAAAGCTTATGGCCGTGGCCCTCGCTACCCTGTTGATCGTGGCTAGTGCAAATATTCAATGATCAGCCAATTAAACTTCTCGGGGTTCTCGACGAGGCCGCTCTAGGCCCAAGGCTTCTTCCAAAAGGTCAACGGCCTTTTCCAGCCCGTTGGTATTGGCTATCGCTTGCCGCAGTCTATTAGCATTCTCGCGATACTCCGGATTCCGCAGCACCTCGTCGATCAGTAAAGTTAATCGAGGAACTGTCAGCTC
>DATNNZ010000521.1:0-4888 GCA_035601575.1 Chthoniobacterales bacterium | reverse complement strand
ACGGAGGTTTCGAGCACCAAATCCGATTGCGTTAACTGAGCGAGCAGAAAGGCGCCGCGCGGCTTCGACGAGATCAACCAGGTCCGAAACGATTGAATCGTATCCCTCGACAGGGCTGGAAGACTTCAGAGGAGGCATTCGTTTCGCAGACACAGGATCACTTTCTGTTACGAAGATTTCTGCCTTTTACTTTCCATCATTCTCCGATTCGCTGCTGAAATCCACGGCTGGGCTTTTGACATCGCAACTTGCGATATCAAAGAGGCACGCTTTTCGGCGGAAAGTACGGACGGCCGAATTGTCTCGTTCATCGGGCGCTAGCGAAAGATCAAGGTAAGTCCAACGTGCGTTAAAATGCCAAACAGCCAAGCAAACAATAAACTGATTGCCCAAGTGCCCATACGCATGCTTTTGACCTTCTCGATTTCTGAGCTGAGCGTCGTAACATTCTTTCTTACCGCGGTTGTAATTTCCTGATTTGCCGCTGTGGTGGATTTCGAAAGTTTGCCGACTTCATCTTCGAGCGTCTCAGTAAGGATTGTGATCGCCTTTTGAAGCTCGGTTCGCTGCGCTCGTTCTGCTTCGAATCTGCCAGAAATTGCTTCTAGAAAGCGATTATTGTGCTCTGCCAAATTGCTTGGAGTTTCGCACGTCAGAAGAGCAAGCCATCCGGCCGCTTGGCAAATATGACCAATTTCGTCGGTCGGTTCATACTTTGAGGTATAAGCCACCCATTGCCGCCAGTCCTCGAGATGTCCTGGCGGCACATAGCGTTCAAGGGCTTCAAAGACGCTCACAGCGGTAAGAGAGAATCGGTTCGCATGAACTGAGCGTCTAAGTCCTCTCTCCAAGCGTTGAGCCGGATCCGGACGCTACCTGTTTTTAACAGATCGCTAGCCGGCTCTTTATTTGCCGCGCGTGGAGATTGCCCCACCCTATCAAGTTCTTGAGCGATGTCCGGCCGGAGTAATTGAAGAACAATGTGTGCCGGCTGCGCCAGGTCGATGAATGGACTCAAGGTAGGATGGTTAAGGGCTTCCTCTGCCGATCCCTTAACTCGGTTCTCTACCAAGACGTAAGAGGCTTTGTCAGCAACCCGCTCCGCGCAGCGCAATACGGCTTCAACTGTTGCGAGTTCGTCAGTAATCAAGGCGGCAATGGTAAGAGAGACATTTTCCTTAGCGAGTGCTCCCCCAACCTCGCCGATCCACTTGGCGAGTTCTTCGATGGTTCCCGCGCCGAAATCAACGAGCACGATTTCGGGACCGCTTAAGGCGTGATCGATCAGAGCGTCAAGACCGACTTTCCCTCGGATATCAAGTTTTTCGCAACCGATGAGATGCGCTAAACTTCCGTGTTTGCTATTCCCAGTGTCGGCGTCAATGGCCACATACCGGAGTTCTTTTTCAGTATAAAAATCGGCGAGACTGGAGGCCAGGAGAGTTTTGCCAACTCCACCTTTACCTCCGAGAATCGCCACTACTCGTGCTTTCTGCGTTTTGCTAGGTTTCGTCATTTTTTCCGTGCTGGTTTATCTTGATAAGGGGAAGTGAATTTCCATTTGGCTTCCCTTTCTTTGGTTTTTTTCTCTAGTGAGGCGGCTTCAGCCCGAAGCCGTTCTCGGGGAGTTTGCTTAGGGATGTTGTCTTCCTCGGGCTTGCTCCCCTCTACGATTTCATCAAAGCCAAGAGGCAAGCCTTTGCTTCCTTCCTGAAGCCTGGCCCTGGCGCGCTTAAAAAACCGCATCACCGTTGATTGGGTTGTTGTGATGCCGTGTTGATTCTGAAGTTCTTCTACAATTACACGCCATGGGTGTCGCTGCCGGCGGCGAACTCGGATGAGTTCAAGGTGTTGCCAGAGGATGCTTTGGAAAGGCCGCGGGTGCTCCGTGGGGGGAGAGGTTTTGGCGGGCTTTTTGCCAATCTTTGCCATAAAAACCGCCAACTTTTTCCAATGTTTTCCAAATTGAGTCAACAAAAAAGCAAGCAGACGGATTGCTGATGGAAAAGAATGGCAGCTTTCATTGCCATTCTTTTCCATCCTAAGCGAAGCTTAGGGAACGTCGAGGTGCTCGGGTTGTCGGTCCGGGTTCTGATCATAACTGCTAACCCGGACATATCCGATGCGTTGACTTTTGCTCGACATGAAACCGCGTTTTGTGTCAGGAAAGGTCCAAGAGAATTGCTGGCATTTGTCAATAATTTCGGCAAAGGAGTCTATTCTGACACCTTCACGACTACCATCTGACGTCAGGCTAGGGTACACCTCAAGCTGGCATCAAGGCCACGACTTCTAATAAGAACTGCAGAACGCCACGCTCAGCTGCGATTTATGAAAGCGGTGAAAGGACTCGTTCCCGATAAGCCCGGAATAACTGCTCGTCGATCTCCAACTCTTGTGTGGCAATTGCTTGTTCGGATCTGATGAAAGACCACTCACCGGGCGCACGAATATCGCGGGCGGGATCTGTTCGCTTCAAACCTTTGATGTGCGCAATCGTCCGATCGACTTTTTTGAGAAAAGACTCCCGCCCTATCAGCAAGTCGGGATCGATGGCAAAACCGAGGTTTCCCCAATTTCTGTTATCCGGCTCGCCTGGCAAGCATCCTCCGGCTAGCGCGTTGGCGAAGAGTTCGACCATCAAAGCGAGTCCAGAACTTTTGGGGCCACGATCGAAAGTCATCAAAGCGCCAGACCCGAGTACTTCCATCGGAGCTTGGGTCATGGCGCCGGCGTGGTCATAGCCAACATTTGGGGGCAACACCTCGCCTTTGATTAGAGCTTCCGCCACTTTGAAAACCGGCATTGTGGAGGTCGCCATGTCTAAAACGATAGGTACCCCGCTAGTCGGAATCCCAATTGCGATTGGGTTGGTCCCGAATGCGCGTTCGCTGCTTCCGTTCGGCGCAACTATTTTACTTGAACCGCAAAAGATCATACTAATGAAACCTCGTCGCGCGATTCTTTCGGCGTAATATCCGGCTGGCCCCGTACCCGGAGGCGAACTGTTATGAATGCCGGCGATGGCGAAACCGCCTGTTTTTGCTTTGCTGACCAATAGGTCTGCGGCTGAATACAGCGCACAAATCCCGATATTACCTCCCGCATCGATGAGATAGGAAAGTGATGTCTCTTTCTCTATAATGATTTCGTGTTGGGCAGCAAACTGCGGAGTGCCAACCGCCACCTCCTGTATAAGGCTCTGGAAATTTCCTCGATGATGAGCATACGAAAGAACTTCCACAATAGTTTCAGTCTGTGGCGCTGGATATTCCAGCTTGAGATATAGCTGTCGAGTTAGATCCTGAAGCTCTTTCAGCCCGACTTTCATCACGCCTCACCGAGATGATGCAACATCGCATCGAGGGCAAGCTGATAGCCGTATATGCCAAAGCCTGTAATCACGCCTATCGAAATCTCAGACAACACGCAATGGATATTTCTCTTGGCCACGTTGGAAATATGGATCTCTACGTAAGGGAGTCCCGCGCCCTTAATGCAATCTTTCAACGCATATCCGGCATAGGAGAATCCCGCTGGGTTCATCACTAACCCATCGAATCCTTGATCCGCGCAGCGGTAGATTCTGTTGATTGCTTCGCCCTCCAGATTTGTATAGAAAATCTCCAGCTCAAAACCCCTGCTTTTGGCATAGTCTAAAAGTATCGCGTCGAGCTCCTCCGCAGTGGTGCGGCCGTAAATCTCCGGCTCTCTCTTGCCCAGATAGGTGAGATTGGCTCCTTGGATAAGAAGGATCTTGTTTGTTTCGCTCACTTTTCTCTGAGTTTTGGGAATTGCTGATACCCTCTTGCGGGAATTACCAGCGTCCCGGTATTACTTCCAAAGTCATATTCCTGCCAGCCGGGCACGTCCGCAACTTTGAAGAACTCGTGGCCGTGCTCGGCCACTGCTGGTCCACATGCCTCACCAGCGGGCAAGTCGTCGGCTTTCTGTTCGTCCGCTCCGAACGGAAATGTCGCATCAATGCCCATCGCGGACGCCAATTCGCCTGTTTAGCGGGATCGACCCGTCGATGGACAGATCAAGGGTGCCTCCCGGTAAGCCGTCATCCCGCCGGCGTGACCTTTCGCTTGAACAAAATATTGCTGCATCTCCTGCACGAGCTCTGCTTCTTGGGTTGCGGCTTCGCCGCAGGCAGCCTTATGGTTCATGGGAAACTGAGGCGCCATCTCAGCCGCTCATGAGCGATCTAGATCCCAAGAGACGCTGCACGGGTTCCACGAATACGTCGCCGCCAGCTACGAGGGGAGGAGCGTTCCTTCTGCTGTGCTTCCTCCAAGCGGTGCTTCTGGCCGTCGGTGATTCGCAGCAGACGACGCTCTTGGATTTTGCCGCAGCCCGCCAACGAATGGTAGAGCAACTTTCCGCTCCAGGTCGGGATATTAAGAATCGCCTCGTGCTGGACGCAATGGCCTCGGTGCCGCGTGACGAGTTCGTGCCGGAATCGTTGCGCAAGTTTGCGTACTCGGATGAGCCGCTGCCGATCGGTTACCATCAGAGCATTTCTCAGCCTTACATTGTAGCATTCATGACCGAGCAACTTGACCCTAAACCGACTGATCGTGTCCTTGAGATTGGTACCGGATCCGGGTACCAGGCCGCTGTTCTTTCACGGCTTGTCGCTGAAGTCTATACGATCGAGATTATTGAACCTCTCGCCAAACGTGCCGAGGCTGATCTCAGACGGCTCGGATATCTTAACGTGAAAGTGCTTGCCGGCGATGGGTACAAGGGCTGGCCGGAGCATGCGCCGTTCGACTCCGTCATCGTAACCTGTGCTCCGAACCATATTCCCCAGGCTCTCATCGATCAGTTGCAAGACGACGGCCGGATGATCATCCCGGTCGGTGCTCTAGGCGATCAGCAA
>DATNNZ010000520.1:0-2654 GCA_035601575.1 Chthoniobacterales bacterium | reverse complement strand
AACCATACTCTCGAGCCGCTTTGCACAGCGGCCTCACTTCGGCTGACTCGGGCTCCAGTTGGACCTGGGGAATCGCGCTAAACGGTGTCTCAGCGAAGGTCCAGCCCCTGGGGCTTATTCAGCCGTGCCGAAGATAAGTTGAAACGTCGGATGACGTAATCGAGGAGGTTTTTACCATCATCGCGACAATCTGTCGAGCTTCATGTTCGCCCGCAAGAATGCACGGCTGAGACCCAGCCCAAACTCCAACCGGCTTTGCTGAGATTGTCAGCGATGATTTCCCAGTACTTCACACGACCGATTTTGGGTCTTTTGCGCTCACTTCGAGCCCTGCATAAAGTCCGCCTCACCTGTTCGACCGGAACCGCCCTCGTCATCTTTCTTCGCGTCTGACGCGCCGCCTTTCGGGTCGATCTCCGGTTTCAGATCACGAACTTCGCCTTCTCGTTTTTTCTTTTCCGCTGACTCAGGCTGGTTGTTTTCGTTGGGCATAACTTACATCTCCGACTGCACGCCGAGAATATCAGGTAGTTATGATCAATCAACACGAAAACCCTTCACGGCACGAATGAACTGGGCAACGTGATCTATCCTGTCGACGTTACTTGATGGCCGTAGTCATCCAAGGAACGGCCGCTGCATTTCGGGGGCATGTGTCACCTGTTTCCGCTCTCGCACCATGGACATGAGCCGCTCTTTGATTGCGGCGGAAGCTTTCGCCGAGCGCAAACTAAGGGCGAATGTTTCATGTAAAGTGTAACATTCTGTAACGAAATCTTCAGCCTTCTTGCCGAACTTTTTCCGCTCTTGCTCAAATTCTTCGAGTTCCTCAGGCTCCAATGCGCCAATGACATAAAGTCGCGATTGGTTTTGAAATTCCTCAAAGTTCATCGTTCTACTCCTTCAGGCGTCATGCACGGGTGGGATTTTTCGCCAATCTCGTTGATCAACTCGGGAATGCTGATCGGCTTGGCAAGAACTGGACGCCCTTGGATGCGGAGGCCAGCCTTTGCCTCAGCTTTCGTGGCTAGGGCAGTGAGAAAGATAATCGGCGTTCTCTGCAATTCTGGGTCGGCCTCGATCTGTGTCGCTACTTCGCCTCCGTCTCTCTGTGGCATCATCATGTCGAGCAAGACCAGATCGGGCCTGAAATTCCGTGCACTCTGATAGGCCTTGGCAGCGTCGTTTTCTTCCAGCACAAGATAGCCGCCTATCTTTTCGAGAAGGACTTTGATCAAGTGAGTGCTATCCCGGTCGTCATCAACAATCAGGATGCGCCGTTTTTCTTTCATCGCCGACCTCCAACACTAAAGTTTCGTGTGCAGGCATCCTTGCGGCGGTGTCCCATCGGCAAATATCCTAGGACCATATCCCTAAATGCCACTGTCAACCCTCTGGCCCGAATATTGATGTTCCCCCAGGCCGTGGCCGGAACTACGGTGAGAACAATCACTTCGTCATTGCGAGACGGCTGAAAGGGGCAGAATCGCAACAGAGCGACGACAAGCCGAAAAAGTAACGGTGCCTAGCATCCCCGAAAACCACGAGAACGCTCGACGTCCGAGGATTCTTCGCCCAATCTGACCAAGGACTGTAGGACCGCCATGAGCACAGATGAACCTTTTAGGACTGACTATGAGTTTTTGAAAGGAGTCGATTATATTTTTGTGTCCCTTGACCGGAATCTATCCGGCGAAGAATGCCACGAACTTGCAGAGAAGTATTTTGAGACTCATAAAGGGACGACTTTGCCCGGACAGGTGTTGCTTGTTGATTTGCGCCCGGCGTACCGGAAACCATTAGCTAATGTCACGCCCCAATTCCGCGCGGTTTCTAAAGGCCATACTTTCACGCCACAGCGATGAGCATCGGCGCTGCGTGCCGACGCTCGACTAAAGTTCTACGGTCGATCACATGATGCCGTAATCCGCGTTTACGACGCGGCTGGCAATGTCATCGTTTTTTTCAGCGCCCGGTGTGCACAACGATGCGGCCCGGCGGATTCTTAGTCCGCTGTTTTACCTAAGCCAAGCGTTGCGTGTTGAGCGACTACGTCAGGCGGCCTCGGCTTCGCTCGCCCAGAAAAAGTGCGACCTGTAGGTCTCGCTGAGCAGACGAAGGAACCGCGCCGGATTGTCTTTCGCAAACACGTCGTTCACGAGACCGCCTCTCTGAATCGCTGGACGCTCCAGCAAGCGCTTCAGCAGCTTTGCGTCCTGCTGATCCTTCGCCTTCGCAGTCGTCACGCGCCTTCCGTCGAAGCGCAGCTCGCCGATCACTTCAGGCTTGGCCTGCATCCGATAGATTTTAACGCACAACATCTCTTCGGAACCCCCTCCTTTTTGTTTTACCCCTAAACCTCGAGCATCGCTCGATTATCTGCCAGGTAACTTAGGTTGTATTTTTGGATCCAGCCCGACCATGTTTACGGAACCAGAAAAAGCTTTCCTGTGTATGGATCTTTCACGACGGACCCGGACGCAAACCCGGTGACATCGACATACTTTCCATCCTCCGGTGTATAAGGACTCGTGACCATGCCTTTCCGGCCTGGGATCGGAATTCCATAGGGCAAACCAGCTTTTACTTTTTCCATATCCGCGGCTGAAACACCCCGCACAGTGCCAGTAAACTCTTCTTCTTTGAGGGATTGT
>DATNNZ010000519.1:0-2487 GCA_035601575.1 Chthoniobacterales bacterium | reverse complement strand
GACGAGCAACGCTCGGAGGCGGCAGTGCCAGCAGCAGGAGCTGCTCTACTGAACTCGGCAGCGAAGGTACTATTTTGGCGAGCCACGGCACAATCGCCTCGATCAAATCTAATGGATACACGTAGATGCATTGCATAATGACCTTTGGCATCGGGTACGGTCGCAGGTGATAGCGGAGGATCACCCCGGGGAAGCCTGGGCCACCGCCGCGCGCAGCCCATAACAACTCTGAGTTGCGCTGTGCATCGGCCGTGATTAGCTCGCCGTCGGCGTTCACGAAGTCGATGGCCAGAATGTTCGAGCAAGCGATTCCCCAGCCGCCTTGATTCCAGCCTTGACCACCAGCTAGCAGGTAGCCGCCGATGGCCACGGTGGGGCAATGCCCTGCCGGAAAAGCCAGCTCGTGTTGCGCCAATGCCGCGACTAGCTCGGTGTTCTTGATCGCCGGTTGCGCGGTAGCCGTTCGGGTCGCTAGGTCAACCGTCACACCATTGAGCCGCGACAGGTCGATGAGCATCCCGCCGTCGCGCAGAGAAGTAGCGATCCAGCTATGGCCACCCGCGCGGATGGCGATGCGCAGCCCGCGCGAGCGCGCGAGCTTAACCGCTTCGATCACGTCGGCATCAGACGTAACCGAAAAAATCACGTCAGGAAATCGCTCGGGGATGCGCTCGTTCCAGACCATGCGGCGACGCGTCGCCTCATAATCGGGATCAGTCCGCCACACTGTTGCCATCAGTATCTTGTGGTTAGAGGAAAAATCACCCGCCGTTCAAGCCTTCTTATACGCACGTTTGCCAGAGATCCAGGTTTCATCGACATTGCGATCGTCGCCGCAAGCCATAATGCCAAATAGCAGCATTGCTGCTTGGTCGATGTTTGCCGGAGCCGGTTCTGTGGTGACGAGCGATTGATGCCACTCCAGCGCGAGCTGACCGGCATTCCAATCGAGCGCTACGAAGTCGGCTTCCTTTCCGACGTTGAAGTTGCCGAGCATATCATCGATATAGAGTGCCTGGGCGCCGCCCAGCGTAGCCAGGTAGAATGCCCGGTACGGGTTGAGCTTGTTTCGTTCCGCCTCAGCCGCATCGTGTTCCCGCTCGTTTACCGAACCATCCAGCATCGTGTTGTTGCACATTCCAACCTTATATGCTTCCTCCAGCACGCGGATGATGCTGAATGCATTCCCTCCGCCCATGTCGCAGCCGAGTGATAAGCGAACACGGTGATCGGGATCGAGAGCTCGACCGATGCGGAACAGTCCGCTTCCGAGGAAAAGATTCGACAGCGGGCAGAAGCAGACGCCCGCTCCGGCTTTCGCAAACCGCCGGAACTCATCGTTCGATAGCCATACGCCGTGACCGGCTGTGAATTTCGGTCCGAGCAATCCGTGCTTTTCGTGAACAGCGGTATAGTCCGGGCAGTCCGGAAACTCTTGTTTTGCCTGCCGAACTTCCGTTGGGTTTTCTGAAATGTGCGTGTTGATCCAGCAATCGGGGAATTCTTTCTTCAGCTTCGCGCAGGCTTCCATCATTTCGTCGGTACATCCGACGGCGAAACGGGGAGTGATCGCGTAAAGGTGCCGTCCTTTACGGTGGTAGGTATCGATCAGTCGCTTGCTTTCGCGGTAAAAATCTTCCGGAGTGATCACATAATCCGGCGGTGCGAAGCGGTCGATACCGGTCAATCCGGCAATGGTGCGCATCCCCCTACCTTCCGCCTCGGCAAAGAATACTTCGGTCGAGACCGGGCTGCTTGTCGTAAACGCCTGGCAGGTGGTAGTCCCCCCGGCAAGCAGGTCGTCAAAGAAGTGCTTGGCGGCTTCGCGGGCGTAATCACGGTTAGCGTATTTGATTTCCTCAGGAAAAATCCATATTTGCAACCAGTCGAGAAGCTGCTTTCCGTAAGCCCCAAGCACGCGGACTTGCGGGAAGTGGATGTGCCCATCGATGAATCCCGGCATAATGATCCGGTTTTGTATGTGCGTGACCGGCTGGTCCGGATACTTCGGCGAGAGTTCATCGAACGCCCCAAAGTCCTTAATGATGCCACCTTCGACAACGAGCAATCCATCGCGAATGTAGCGGGCAGATTCGTGTTCTCGCCCTATGTATTTCCAGGGATCGTCGAGGAAGTCGAAGAATGCTCCGCGGATAAGGGTTATGCCGGATTGAGATGTCTCGCTCTGATTTTTTTTCATTATTTAAGTTTTAAGATTTGGCAAAAGATTTTGAATTTTAATAAGGGCCATTTTTTTCGTTTGTTCATATCACATAAATTTCCAAAAGATTGCAACCGATAAGGCGTAAAGCGCGCAGACAAGGAGTGTGCCTTTCCAATGCACGCTTTTCGGCGCATCCGGTTTTGGCAGGAGCCACCAGTTCAACCAACGGACCAGATACGGCATGGTGACATAAGCCACGAGAGTGACGCTGATCGCATTTCCAACGAACCCGGCCAGCGCCGATTTTAGACCGAGTTGGGCGA
>DATNNZ010000518.1:0-11789 GCA_035601575.1 Chthoniobacterales bacterium | reverse complement strand
CTTCTTTCAAAAGATCGATATTGGCTAAGAGGAACTCGGCCGCCTCTTTCAAACTTTTGCCATGCGGAGCCAGTAGGGCAAGGGCCGCTTCTGCGTCATGCCGGGTAGCGGCCGGCATCCCGAAAGAAGACGTGCCTTCGTTCTCCTTTTTCACCCGCATCAAAGCGGCTTTGGTTTCGGCTTCTTCCATAGTTGGAAAAAAGAAGCGAACGCGCTTCTTTTTGCCTTCAACCTGCATCATGCCACAATCAACCATGGCGGTTCTGCCCTGTTTGGTTTTACGCCAGCGAAGAAGGGGCCAAGAATCTTTAGGACGTGCCATAGGGGTAGAGTTTGACACACTTTTGACACTCGTCAACGGCAAGCAGCTCTGGTAAAGGAACCGTATCAGACTGTAAATCTGCTGGCTTATGCCTTCAGTGGTTCGAATCCACTCCTGCCCATACTTCGCCCCCTCGCAAGCTCGGCGGCTACGTATGGCAAGCCATACTTCGCCCTGGTACGTCAAAGGACCACTCGCTAAGGCGAAGTATGCCCTTCGTAGCTCGGCGTCAGCCGAGCATAGGAGGGCGCCGGCCCTTCAGGCCGAATGACAAATAGCAGATAGCAAATGACAGATATGCCGTCGGGTCCTGCCCAGTCCGTCACGGCGCACTAACTAGACTTATCGGTTTTTGAATTTTCTTCTCGCTCCCGAAGGCACGTCGGTTCCGCCGTTTGCGGTATGTTGGAAAAGAGCGGTGTCGTCGGTCGCAGCACGATCCGATTGCGGCGAATGAAAGACCGCGCCAGATTACTCCTGTGGGATTACGTTTGAGCAGACGACCCGGACTACTCTACGCGGAGTATTCATCCAAGCGGCGCTCCGGCTGCGGGTGCTGCGGTTGTCTCACTGCACCCTTCCTGGCCCTGCTGCTGGTCGCGCTGCTTCTGGTAGAGCGATTCATTCGAAAGCTATTGATCCGGATCTGAACCACGAACGGACACAAATGGATCCGAAATGGAATTTCCCTTTTGTGCTAAAACAATCGGCGAACTCGACCGACTATTGGATCTCTTGCTAACTTGGCCACGACGCTAAGCAGCCTTACAACCGAGCCGCCCAAAAAGCGCGCACACACCGAACTTCACGTTGCCGATGGAGCCGTCAGCTTCAGAAAATAGGCGGTCGCGTCGTCCAATCTTTCGAAAACAGAAATTTGTTCTGCATTAATCGGCCAAACCAGCCGCTGGAAGCCGTGAAAGTCGATTGCGTCGGCGATGACAACCAGATACCTGACTGAGAGATCACTAAGTCGAAGCAGAAAAACCGGCTCACTCTCTCGCTTCACCGAATAGACCTTACCGTCGACGACGACATTGCGCCGAGACATTTCCACACGCTCCACCATTACGCTAGTGTCGCTCGATTTGCGAAAAGATCACCCAAATCCTTTTTCGTGTTTATCGGAGTCTATTCGTAATAGAGTTTCTGGGAGCTAGACAGAAACCAATCTCTGCGAAAGCGCCGCCAGCCGTTGCTGAACCTGCTTATCGTAGGCTTGAGCTTTAGCTTTGGCCAAGCTCAGCCCATCGAAGTATTCGCCGGTCACGTTCTCCAAGGCCGGATCAACGACGAGCCTTAAAGTTGCCTTTAATCCTTCTTCTACTGAGCTCATTGTTTGCCATCCGGCTTCAAGCACCATTTTTGTGGGCATTAAAGAGGCGGGATGAATTGCATTCGCCGTCACTCCCGTTCCGGCCAGGCGCTCGGCCAAATCGAATGTCCAAGCAATCATCGCCAGTTTACTTTGCCGGTAGGCGCTCACCCCAGAGTAGCCGCGCGTGAACATAACGTTATCGAAATCCAAAGGTGCTTGTCCGACCGAAGCAACGTTGACGATGCGAGCCGGACTCGACGCTTTGAGCAATGGAAGCAGCCGCTCCGTCAAAAGATAGGGAGCGAGGTAGTTCACCGCAAAACGAAGTTCATATCCGTTTTGACTGAGCTCTCGTTTAGAGGCGTCTTGGCCGAAACCGACTCCCGCATTGTTCACGAGCACATCAAGCCGAGCGACATCGGAGATGACTTGCCTAGCCAACTCCCCCACTTCAGCAAGAGAAGAAAGATCGGCGCGGTAAAACTGAATCCGGTGGTTCCCGGTCGCTTCTTTGATCTTGCGCACCAGTCCTGGACCGCGGTCCGCATCGCGTCCATGCAGTAGCAGGCTTGCGCCTTGCCGCGCCAAAGCTTGAGCGAGCTCCTGGCCCAACCCACTGGTCGTGCCAGTAATTAGTATGGTTTGTTCTTCGATCGGTTTCATAGTCACTCAAATGCGGAACGCGGAATATAAAATCCGAAGTTTCGCATTCCGCAATCCGCGTTCGTTCTGGGAATCATCTTGATTAATCGGCCACAAGGTCCAATTCTTGCCCTCCATGGAGTGTTCGCATGACGTCCTAATCATCGGCGGGGCCATTGCCGGGGCGTCCACTGCATTTTTGCTCAAACGCAAGGATCCATCGCTGCGTATACTGATTATCGAGAAGGCGGAAGAATTCGACCGCAAAGTGGGAGAATCAACCAGCGAAGTAGGCGCTTGTTTTCTCATGCGAGTGCTGAATCTCAGTAATCACTTAGGCCACGAGCAGATTATCAAGTCCGGGATGCGAATGTGGTTTTATGGAGATAGCAATGATTGCTACACCCGTTGTGGTGAAGTGGGCCCGAAACACCAGACTCGCCTTCCGGCGTTTCAGCTCGACCGTGCAAAGCTCGATGAAGAGGTTTTACAGAAGGCGGTCAGAGCTGGGTGCGATCTATGGCGTCCAGCCAAAGTGCAGGATTTGGAATTGGGTGGAGAGGGCAAAAACGAGATCCGGGTTCGGATGGGCGGAGAGATTCGCAATGTAACCGCTCGCTGGGTGATTGATGCGAGCGGCTGGACGGCATTGATTGCGCGGAAGTTAAAGATCTATCGACCGCTGGAAACGCATCCAATCAATGCGGTCTGGGCGCGATTTCGAAATACCACTGATCTCGACGGTCCCGAAATCTGGGAAAGCGCTCCCCATTTCACCGAACCGTGCTGGGCGATGCGGCAATGGGCGACCAATCATCTAATGGGAAACGGTTGGTGGGGATGGCTCATCCCTCTAAAAGGTGGCGACTGTAGTGTTGGTCTAGTTTACGACAGTCGTATTTTCCAACTACCTCCTGGATCCCATCTGGGTGAGCGACTGAAGGGACATCTGATGACTCATCCGCTGGGAAAAAAGGCGCTTTGCGATGCGGAATATATCGAGAAGGACGTCCACGCGCGCTCCAATCTCGCGTACTATAGCGAACAATTGATAGGCGACGGATGGGCTTTAGTTGGGGACGCATCTGGCTTTCTGGATCCGCTTTACAGTCAAGGATTCGATTTTATTTCGTACACCTGCTTCGGTGTGTTTGAAATTCTTGCAGACGCTTTGGCCGGCAAAGACATCACCAAAGCCAGGGATCGCTACAACTGCCTTTTTCAGAAGCAATTTCATACCTGGTTTGAAAGCATCTATAAGGACAAATATTATTATCTCGGTGACCTGGAACTGATGATCATTGCTTTTTATCTCGATGTCGGAGCTTATTTTATTGGCCCGGTGCGACAGGCCTACAGCAATCATCCTCATCACTACTCCGAACTTCCTTATGGCGGCCCGATTGGCCAGATGTTCGGTCGCTTTATGCGCCTTTATAACCGGCGCTTGACGGCAATCGCGAAACGAAAGATGGCGGCCGGAACCTTTGGGCTTAAGAATTTAGACACCCGACTCTTCCTACCCGGGTTCAGCCCCGGTCCCGGATCCCTGCGATTTATGCTGCGCGGCGCTCGGAAATGGCTGCTTCTGGAATGCAAAAATTTGCTTCTACGACCACCTTCCGATTCGCCGCCAGGGATCGAGCAAGCCAGCGCGCCTTCAGCGCGATGACCGATAGCAGATAGCAAATAGCAGATTGGGGTTGCAACGGACAAGCTCGGCCAACGAGGCGCTCGACGAGGTGCAATGGCACGCTCATGCCATTTCGCTCGTCGAGCTTGGCGTAGACGAGGCGCGATTACCCTACTTCTTCTTCTCGTAAGTGATCACCGCAATGGCAGCGCCCTGCGGATCCTGGAGAACGGCGAACCTTCCCACTTCAGGGATATCCCGTGGCTCCACCATGATTTTTCCGCCTAGTTTTTCTGCCTGTTTGGCCGTGGCGTCAACATTATCCACTGTCACATAGCTGAACCAAGCAGGGGGCATTCCTTGGGCATGCGGCGGTATCGGCATAATTCCTCCCTGCCCCATATCGGTGCCGGCCAATCTCACAACTGTGTATGTGAAGTCAGGCATCGGCCATTCTTGAGTAGTCCATCCGAACAGCTGCGTGTAAAACTTCGTCGCCGCGGTCGGATCGGTGGTCAATAGTTCATTCCAGCTAAACTGGCCATGTTTGGTTTCTGTGGGGTCCATATTTGTGGTCTTGGTTCTCTTGTCTCTGCTTCGTTGTTGGTGAATGGAGAAACTAGGAGGCCTAACTCCGCCTGTTCCCGCAAGCAAAATCTCGTCTAGAAAACACCAAACGGAATTTGAACCGCGAATCGACGCGAATGAACACGAATTTAGAGTAGTTATTCGTGTGTATTCGCAGCCTGTCCGCCCTAGCTTGTTAGTCAAGTCTTGCATCGCCACCAGCCGGCGAAGGCGAATCCAGCGCGCGAGGTGGGCACGGAAGGCAAATTAGGCGGGCAGGCCGACGTCCATGGAGTGGCGGGAACCTGGAAGGACTTGACCGACAATGTGAACCTGATGGCGAGTAACTTGACCAGCCAGGTACGCAACATCGCTGCAGTCACTACGGCAGTCGCTAACGGTGACCTGGCAAAAAAGATCACGGTCGACGTCAAGGGCGAGTTCCTTGAGCTGAAAGACACAATCAATACGATGGTTGATCAGCTGCGTTCGTTTGCCTCTGAGGTCACCCGAGTCGCCCGCGAAGTTGGAACCGAGGGAAGGCTGGGCGGTCAAGCCAAAGTAGAAGGTGTCTCCGGAACATGGAAGGACCTGACTGATGGAGTGAACTCAATGGCTAGCAATCTTACTAGCCAGATGCGCAACATTGCCGAGGTCACAACGGCCGTCGCCAATGGGGAAGGAGGACGAACCAGCGCAACAATTGAGCATCGCAGAACTGATCAAAACCCCAAAAGTCGAAATTACGACGGCCAGTGACGCAGACAGCGCTTTGACATTGATGGAGGAGCATGAGTTCGATTGTCTCGTGCTCGACCTCCGTTTGCCTGGGCGGATTTCCGGCAATCAACTTCTGGAGGAGATGCAGCGGCAGCCACGGTATCGCAATCTGGCGACCGTTGTTTACACCGGCAAAGTACTGTCGGCGGAAGAGGAGATTCGACTGAATCAGCTAGCGCGATCCATCGTCCTGAAGGATGTCCGATCACCCGAGCGGCTGCTCGATCAGGCAACTCTACGCTTACACAATCACGTAGCCGACCTATCCGGACATCAATTGGCCCTGCTGAAGAGCTTGCATAGCGACCGAACACTACTAACCGGGCGCAATGTATTACTGGTGGATGATGATATCCGAAATGTCTTTGCCATGACCAGCGTTCTGGAGCGATACGGAATGGCCGTGGTCGCGGCGGAAAGTGGTCCCGAGGCTCTGGCGAAATTAGAAGCGAACACAGAAATTGATATCGCCTTAATGGACATCATGTTGCCCGAGATGGATGGCTACAAAGTGACCCAAGCCATTCGCGCACAAACCCGATTCAAAAGTTTGCCGATAGTCGCACTAACAGCTAAGGCCATGAAAGGCGATCGAGAAAAGTGCATAGAAGCCGGTTGTTCCGACTACCTGGCCAAGCCAGTGGATATTGAACAGTTGCTGTCAGTGTTGCGCCTTTGGCTGCATCGTTGAAACTATTTCCGGAGATTTCGGGGCTGCCTATGACCAAGGTTCCGGAAAAAGAGTCTCCTAATGACCCTGCGGGAAGCGGCATCGCCTCATCCGGTGAACGCGCCAATATC
The DNA here is from genome assembly GCA_035601575.1 of Chthoniobacterales bacterium. GTDB lineage: Bacteria > Verrucomicrobiota > Verrucomicrobiia > Chthoniobacterales > JAFAMB01 > DASTDH01. The sequence continues at coordinate 5,726 of DATNNZ010000518.1, read as the reverse complement.
CTGTTAGTCGAACCCGATTTTGCTCGTTTTCCGAGCCGGCACCTGAAAGCATGAGTGGTCCAGATTCCGGATCCTTCTATGTTTCAGAACGCTCGAGTGTTCTTCGGAACGCTAGTCGCATGCGCCATGGTTCCGGCCGCTCTGGCCGCGGACAAAGATGTTGAGTTGTTGACGGATGCGGAGTTCTTGCAACCAACTAGTACGCTCGAGTTTCGATTCGCTAGCGCGGTTGCCGCCAAGGATGATGTAGGCACGGTTCCGGCGGTCGCACCGATAGAGATTACGCCTGCTCTGGCTGGTACTTTCACTTGGCTAAGCCAGCGCAGCGGCGTTTTTGTCCCGAGCAGTCCGCCCAGGCTCGGAACGGAATTCGTGGTGAGTGTCCGATCTGGATTCCAGGATCTGAACGGACATCCGATTGGTCAAGACTTTCGCGCTGCCGTTAAGACACCGGCTTACGGAGTGACTCGCGCTGTCATATCAGAAGACGAAGAGGATTCGCCCGAGCCAGCAGTTCGCCTGGCCCTTAACCTCGATACGCAGTTGGATCCTCATTTGTTTCGTTTCGCCAGCCAAACGGGAGAGTTCGTGTCGGCCGAGGTTCGTTACGCGAAGGCGAGCGATTACTTTCAGGTCGCGCCGGAATTGCTTGATTGGAACCGGCGCTGGCAAGACCGCAATCGGGCGGGAGCAGATAAGGAAAACTTTGAAGAAGACCAGGAGAGAACTCAGCCCGATCGCCTCATTGTGACCCCGAACGAACCACTCGATTCAGGAAAACAGTGGCGCTTGGAAATTGCTCCCGGCCTGAAGTCGATCTCTGGAAATGAAACCGTCACAAGACAGAAAGTGGTCCCGATCGGAGCGGTTGCGCCCTTTACAGTTAAAAATGTATCTACTACCAATTACCTGCATTCGGGTAAAACGGTGACGATAGAGTTCTCGCGCGGACTAGCTCCGGACGTTACCGCAGAATCGGCCGGCCACTTCTTCCAGGTTGAACCGGCCGTAGACCATCTGAGTTATGAAAACGACAACGATCAACTCAGAATTTCCGGCCCATTCGTATTAGGCCAGACTTATCAGATAAAATTCAGTCCGGAGTTAGTCGACAAGTTTGGCGTACCGATGGAGGGAGAACATTTGCGATCTTTCGAGTTCGCGCCGGTTAAGCCGCGGGTCTACCTCCCGGTTACTTCGGGTGACCAATTTCGAAATGGCAATTGCCAATTTGAGGCGTTGTCGGTCAACTTGCAGCGGCTACGAGTGCGCGCCGTATTGGTCGATCCGGCGAATGAACCAGCGGCGAAAAAAGCATTTACCGCTTACGATCACGATGAGGAAGGGACCAGAGACGCGGATGAACCGAATAAACGAGTCCCGGACAACAAGATCCGCGGAAGAGTGATTTACGATCGCCCGGTCGCACTCTCTGGGGCGCAAATCGACGAACAGTTGAAGACCCAACTCGACTGGAGCGAAATCGTCGGCGCCAATCGAGGCGGGATGATTTTTCTGACGATCGAAGGAGAACCGATCTCCGGAACAGGTGACCGGCAGGTTGGCGCCCAAGCGCTCATTCAGTTGACCGATATCGGTGTATTCTGGACGCGTGAATCGGATAAGTTGCGGTTCTCACTGTTCTCACTCAGTTCGGGTGCGCCGTTGGCGTCGGCTGAGATTCTTTTGCTGGATGAAAACCGTAGCCAAATCAGTCGAGCTATGAGCGATGGGACGGGCTCTGCCACTGTGCCATTCTCCCCGGAAATCGAGTGGCTAGTTGTTAAACGACCAGACGACGCTTATGCGCTCCAGTTGGGAAAGGAGGCCGATGTACTTCCAGCTGCCGGATTCAATTTACAAATCTACTATCCACAATGGGACGCGGAAGCGGCCGCGGAAAATACCCGCTCCTTCCTATTCACCGATCGCCCCCTTTATCGACCAGGAGAGACCGTTCACGCGCGAGGGTTTGTCCGTACACTGAAACGGTCCGGTCTCGAGGCAGCCAAAGCGTTGAAAGGTCAGCTCGTCGTGCTCGATCCTCAAGGAGAGAAGACGTTCTCGGGTGAGATTGTGACGGACACACAAGGCGCTTTCCAAACTGACATTCCGCTGAAACCGACGGCGGTCGGACGCCAATCCCTGCGTATCACATTCGGAGATGAAGAGTCGGAAGAAAGCGGCGGAGCAGCTTTCGCCAATTTTGAAGTTGCGGACTACGAGCCGAATGCTTTCCAACTTGATCTGAAGATACCGGAGCGGCTCGCCCCAAGCATGCCGGCCCACGCGGAGGTATCTGGAAAGTATCTTTTTGGCGCTCCGCTGACGCGTGCCCAAGTACGTTGGACACTCCAATCGACGCCAGCCATTTTCGCGCCCGTTGGTTTTGAGAATTTCCAGTTCGCTACCGAAGATTCACAACCAAAGACCACAACGATCACCGGCTCTGGCAGCTATGACGGAACTCAACCCTTGGTGATTGAGCCGGAGCTGCCAAAGACCAATGGAAGAGTACTCCAGAGCGTATTGACCGTCGATATGACTGATCTGAATCAACAGACCGTGACCGAGTCACGCCTTTTCCAGAAGGATCCCGCCTCCTTTTATCTTGGGATTGCCCGACCGGAGAACTCCGTCATCCGCGCCGGCGCGTCCGTGCCGATCCAATGCATCGCGGTTACTCCCGAAGGCAAACCGCTCGAGCAACCGGTCGACGTGCAGATTGTGATCGTCCAAAAACGCCACGAGACGGTGCGAGTGAAAGGCGTCGGCAAAAGCGTGGCGTTTCGCACCACCGATATCGATGAGACCATCGACCAAACTCGTGGCCAGACCGTAGCGCCTACTCTGACGGCTGGTCAGTGGTCCATACCGGAAGGTAAGACCGCCGACGTTACCCTGCCAAAGGCGGGAGAATATATCGTGCGCGCAAACGCTCAGGATTCGGGTGGAAGAGCAGTGACGACGGAATTCACTCTCTACGTTGAAGGAGAGAACGAAGTAGCTTGGGATTTTCGCAACGCCGCCCAGATCGATCTTGTTCCGGACAAACCAGAGTACCGCCCGGGCGAAACAGCGCGCATTCTCGTGAAAAGTCCGTATTCGGGCGAGGCCGTCGTGAATATCGCACGCGGCACTGAGATCCTTCGTTCCCAGCGGTTGACTCTCAATGGCAACACGCCAACGGTCGAGGTCCCTGTCCTCGCAACTGACGCTCCGAACGTTTATGTCGCGGTCATCCTCATTCGAGGTTCTGCAGCGAGCACTCGGAAAATCAAGGTTCCGGAATTCCGATACGGAATAGCCAATCTCACGGTGACCGACCCAGTGACAAAACTTCGGATTGCGATCACTCCCGCAAAGCCAGCATTCGAACCAGGAGAGTCAATTGATGTCGATCTAAATGTGAAAGATGGCTCTGATCATCCGGCGCCGAACACCGAGGTTACGTTTTTCGCCGTCGACGATGGCGTCCTGGCGCTAACCGGTTACCAGAGGCCGGATCCCCACGCGACGTTTTTCAAAATGTTTCCGTTCAACGTCGGAATGGGACTTACATTGGACAACCTACTCGCAGAAGATCCACAGGATTTGCAGTTCACCAATAAAGGTTACTTGATCGGCGGTGGCGGCCTCGATATTCCAGGAGCAAAACTCCGCACCGACTTCCCGGGAACTGCGTGTTGGATTCCTTCGGTTCGCACCGATTCTTCCGGGCACGCCAAGGTCCGGTTCACTTCGCCCGACGCTATCACTCGATATCGATTAGTAGCAGTCGCTTTCTCCGGAAACAATCAATTTGGTTCCGCTGAATCATCGGTCACAATTCGAAAACCACTATTAGTCTTGCCGAGCATGGTCAGATTCACTCGTTCGGGCGATCGGTTGGTCGCGCGCGCAGTCGTCCGGAACGAGACTGGCCACGAAGAGAATGTGCGAGTGCAGCTGCTCTTAGACGAACGGATATCCGCTGCTCAACCGACGACGGCTGCTTTTTCCCTGCCGGATGGAAGCGCGCGAACGGTAGATTTCCCGATCCAAGCTAACCGACCCGGCCGGAGCTATTGGCAATGGTCCGTGCAAGCGGATGATCATTCCGACCGCGTAGCCGCCACAATAGAAATTAGTCCGTCCGGGCCCACACTACGAGAAACTTATCTGAGCGATCTGACCGGTAAACAGGTAGATCTATTGGCGGGCATCAATCCACAACTGCTCGAAGGACAAGGCGTGCTGAGCCTCACGCTCTCCAACACGCGCCTCACATCCTTGCGGGAGGCGATCGTGTCGCTGCGAAGTTACCCGTATCAATGCACGGAACAGTTGACCTCGGGTCTAGTTCCATTATTGGTTCACGATCAGCTAAAGTCCGCTTTGCCCAGCCGGATCTCCGACACCGGCGAACAACTGCCCGACGTGGCGAAGACACTAAGCTTGCTCTTCAATCGACAAACCGCTTCTGGAGGTTTGTCACTTTGGCCAAAAGGCGAGCAGCCCGCTCTCTTTGCCAGCGCTTACGCGGTGTGGGTAATCGCTGGTCTACAGCCCGAAGGTGTGGAGGTTCCGGTGGAAAAATGGAAACATCTTCTCGATTATCTCAGCCAAAGCCTGCGCGGTTTGCCGAAAATTCATGATGAGCTCCGGTTAAATGAGGAGGCGTTCGTCCTACTGGCACTGGCCGCAGCCGGTCAAGCGGAACCTAGCTACTACGAGGAATTTATCAGTCGAAGAGCAGAACTATCACATGAGACACGTGCTGTCTTGGCTCTGGCCATACTGACCGGCGACGGGACGACCAAAAGCGTAGTGGATTCGCTGCTCGATGCTAAGGCGGCTGCTCCGGAAAACGAATCGTTTTACGGCGGAAGCTCGCGAGAAAATGCACTTCTCCTGCTGGCCTGGACTCGGTATAAGGCGCGGTCACCGGAAGTAGCTCCATTGGTCAAGGAACTGCTGGCGATGCGTCGGTTCGGACGTTGGGATACAACGCAGGAGAATGCTTGGGCGCTGTTAGCCTTGGCCTATTATTATCGAACGATCGAGAATAGCGGGAAATCTGTCACCGGCACTGTGCTATCAGCCGACCAGCCACTCGCCTTCGAGGTGACCCGGCAGAAGCCGTCTTGGACTACATCGATGGTCCTGGATCCAACCAAACCTCTGCGTGACCTTGCGGTCCAGCATGAAGGGGCAGGAAGCCTTTTTGGTGAGGCTCAGTTTGAGGTTTATCCGGCTGTCAGCAAACAACCACGTCAGGATCGAGGATATGCCGTCTCCCGTTCATACGAGAAGGTTGGTGACGACGGCAAACTGCAGCCGGCAGAGGGCTTCAGGGTTGGCGATCGGATACTCGTCACCCTAAACGTGAAATCGAATCGGCCGGGCAGACTCGTCGCGATTGACGATCCCGTGCCGTCGGTCTTTGAAGCGCTTAACCCCGATTTCAAACTTGATGAGGCGAGCGCGGAAACGGGATCAGATGATGAGCGTTATGCCGATTATCGAGAGATTCGGGGAGATCGCGTCCAGTTCTTTTGCGATCAATTGAGAGCTGGTGATTACACCTTTCGCTATCTGAGCCGAGTTCGCTTTGCCGGGGAGGCAACCGTCCCGCCCACCAAGGTGGTAGAAATGTATCGACCGGCCAGATTTGGGCTTGGCGAAACCGACAAAGTGACGAGTACGGCGGCGGACGGCGATTGACTCTCAAACCACGAATGGAC
>DATNNZ010000517.1:0-4907 GCA_035601575.1 Chthoniobacterales bacterium | reverse complement strand
GCTGCAAATTCTCGACCAGCATCGCGTGGCGCAAAGCCCTGCGTTCACCGTCTAGACCTTCATTGCCGCAAAACAGCATGCCCAGACCAGCACTGAAGGCCAGGTGCAAAGGAGACAAGGGGGTACCACCCGTATCGAGGTAGTTGATCGTAAGGTTCCCGTTAGGATTTACAATGATAGGTTCACAGCCTTGGGTTTGGGTTAAAACACCGTGCGAGAGGCCTTCCTCAACAATCAGCCTGAAACCGAACCGGTGCCCGATTTGAGCCAAGAGATCAGCGATAATGACCGACTTACCGGCACCGGTCATGCCGAATAGAACGCCATGTTGCGGAGTATTGCCGATCCGTGTTCTAATCCCGACCAGATTACCTCGCGCGCCATTAAAAATGGCTTCCGCTTTGTTCAGATGGCCAGTGAACGTAGCCGACCAAGGAATCAAATCCGCGAGATAAGAGTCTTCAGCAGATAGATCAAAGGCCCGGTAAATCCCGTAGGTCCATCCCGGCCAGGTTTGATAGAATAGCTGACGAGCATTTTCCGGAATGGTCGCGTGGTGAATTGCTGCCCCTCCCATCGAGATGAATGCGTTCTTCAGGGAGGCGCAACGCGCCGCCAACACCTCTGGATCACGATGCCAGAGCCGGACGACATAGAGACAGTCGAGCGGAATAACACGCCCTTGCTGCAGATCGTTCACTTTATCCTGTTTAGCCGCCATATCGGTAGCAAGTGATTGCTTGCGCTCCGACATCGCGTCGATCTGTAATCGCTGAATGTTGCGCTCCTCGCTTTCGATTACTTTATCGATCCGTTTTGGATAGATGTTCATGGTGACGCCATATTCCTGAAACCCCATACTTGTGAGCGCAGAGATAATCCCGGGGAACGTTCGCCGGGGCCATTGGCGCACCGCGAAAATGGCATGATGGTAACAGTCGAGTGAGAATGATACACCGGGGATTTTTGGAGTGCCGATACCTTCGGCGTGCAGGCAATTTTGCTGAATCGAGTAAGCTGGATCGAACACTTCCAGCGGATCGGCTTCGGTCATTCCGAGATTCGTATTCAGAAATCGGTAGTAAAAGAGGAAATGATCCTCATCACGCATCGGAGTGATTCGACAGTCTGGAAAAAGACGGGAAAGCGCACTCAACACGAACTCTTGCAGACCAAGGGTTTCCTTCCGAGATAGAGTGTCGAAGTACTCAGCGATTGCTAACTGGCCAAAGGCGGGCACTTTCGTATCGATTACTCGCGTAAAGAAAAGCGTGAGACGCTCTCGGCGGAGTCTTCCCTCTTGCATGGCCGCCTTATATCTTTCATAGCGTTCGGCGCGAACTAACACCCCAAACTGGCCGTACACCGGGTCTCGCCGGCGCAGTTCGAGAGTCTCTCGATGGTATTCCTCCAACTCGTGCCGATAATCGCTGTCGATGCTCCACTGGACTTGTAATTGGTACTCCTGGCCCAGCATTCCAAGGAGAACGCGTAACCGCTCATGCAGATCGTTTAGCTGCCCAACGCTGAATGCTGTCATCTCGCCGGGCTCAATCATGAAGCCTCTGGAAACCGCTGTTCTTTTCGTCGCCCCGTCGCCAAACCAGAGAAGATCATTGAGAAAGAATCCGTTGGGCATGCCGATTCGTGAAATCCGAGTGGCGGGACCGTTACCTGTGCGGATCGCGAAACCAGCTATCGATTCGCACGCGCTAAGGAGCTGAGAGATCATTTGAGCGGGAGGAAAGGATGGCGCGGTTGCACCAGCGCGGGTTGAAATGCCGGGCCATTGACATAGGAGATTAGGAGATCGAGGTCGAATCTTGGCGGCTTCTTATTTCGAAACAGGCGGATGTACCCAGTTGTTGCCAGGGTTGGCAATGAAGCGATCGCAAATTCCCAAGGGAGAGGCATCGGATTTCCGGTTTGCAGCAAGATGGTGAGAATGAAAACCGAGACCATCCCGGCGACGATAACTCCCATCCCAAGATTCCCCTCAAAACCAAACGCGTGACCGGTCGACTTCGCTCGGGGGCGGCTGTCGGTGTAAATAAGGCTCTCGTCCATCGGAGGATCGGATTGACGTTGGCAGATTAGAAGCCGGCTACGGTAGTGGCAGCGTTACCGCCGAAAATCGAGAACAATGCCTTCATTAAGGCCACCGCGCCTGCGACCCCGATTCCGTAGATAACGGTCATTTTCCAATTCTCATCCCGCCGGGCATTAAGGAAGCCGCCGATGACCATCACGCAGCCGGCGATAAATCCGAAAACCACGATTAGATTCAACCCCTGCTTGAGCGGATCAATAAACACGGACAGCCCATCGGCGTAGGCGGGCGTCGCCATGGTCGAGATAACCAATAGGACGGCAAAGAGTTTCATCCAAGCACGGAGCAGCAGATTCCTTGTTTGATGAGGAAGCGTTTTCATTACGAAACTCTTATATATAGTGTTATGTTCATTTAGCAACAAAAAACTTGTGCGTTTGTTATTTTGGATTTCCGTCAGATAAAAGAACGGGATCACCCGCTGGTTTGAGATTTGAAGAATACTGGCTACTCTCCCAGCCGTGGCTTTGATTGATCCTGTAGCCGTTGCTCTAGCCGAAGACGTGGGCGCCGGCGATCTCACTTCCCGATTTTTTATCCCGGAAACTCACCAGTCGCGGGCACGCATTCTGGCAAAGCAAACTGCGATCGTTGCTGGAACCGGGCCGGCCAAATCAACTTTTCAACAGGTCGATGGCGATCTTATGGTTGAGATCACCGCATCGGACGGCGCATCGGTTCATCCCGGCGATACCGTTCTCTTGATTTCGGGACGTACTCGCTCAATTCTAACTGGCGAACGTGTTGCCTTGAATTTTCTGCAGCGACTTTCCGGTATCGCCACATTAACTCGAGCGTTCGTCGAGGCAGTCAAAGGCACCGGCGCGCAAATCCTCGACACCCGCAAGACTACGCCCGGTTTGAGAAGACTGGAAAAGGAAGCGGTAGCGGCGGGTGGAGGAACCAATCATCGCATGGGGCTTTTCGATGCAGTTATGGTTAAGGATAATCATTTGCTGGCTAAACCGGATCTAGCTGCGGTGATCCAAACCGTAAGAAAAGAGCACCCTGGCATTCTGATAGAACTTGAAGCTGATTCGTTAGAGCAGGTCCGTGAATTCGTGCAGCTTCCTGGGGTAAACGTCATCCTCCTCGATAATATGAACGCGGCCGAGATGCGGGCCTGCGTGGCGCTCCGGCGTTCGGATCTCAAGTTTGAGGCTAGCGGAGGCGTAAATTTGCAGACTGTTCGCTCTATCGCCGAGACCGGTGTCGACTTGATTTCGGTCGGTCAACTGACTCATTCCGCCAGTGCGATCGATTTCTCGCTCGAGTTGCTGTAGTTTGCGCGACAAACTAAGTTACTTGTTCAGGAGTACGTCGTGCCCAGGACCGAAGACACCCACAGCCAAGAGCGAGCATTATATTCGCCAGAATATTATTCCAGCCTAATAGCGGGTTTGGTCCACAAACTAAACAATGTCACGACTGTCTTGTCTGGTCACAGCGGTTTGATCCTGATGGATTCAAATTTGCCGCGCGAAATTCGGGATCCGGTCGAGCATATGGCCAAAGCAAGCCAGCTCCTATCGCAGATTATTGACGAAGCCGCGATCGTGGCGAAATCGACCCCACACCGTTTACAAACGGTGGATCTGGAGGCCTTGTTTCAGGGATGCGCCGTACCGCCCGACCTCAAGGTTTTTGCGAAGAATGGTCCGATCACTGGCACGATTGAGGCGGACCCGAAGAAGTTGCGCCAGGTATTGGAAGAAATTTTCCGCAATGCCCGAACTGCGGGTGCCACCCAAATTGAGTATCAGATCGACGAGCAAAACGGCGGATACCTTTTTCGGTTCCGAGATAACGGCAAAGGCGTTAAGAAAGAGGTTTTGCCTCGCATTTTCGATCCCTTTTTTACTACCCGAAAATTTGCTGAAGCATTCGGCTTAGGACTGTTTCGGGCACGTGGCGAACTCGCACAGGTGAAGGGCGAAATCTCGGCTACGAGCGATGGCTCCACGTTTACGGAGATTGCAATTAGACTTCCGAAACGCGCCCTCGCCACCAACAAGTGAACAATTGGAATGGCGGGCCATGACCGATGAAGATGAGCACTATGTCTACGCTATAGTACTCTGATCAGTTTTCGATCGATGAGCTACGGGGATTGAACGAATGCGCCGACGGTCGGCCCGCAGGGGAATTCAGAAAACCCTGGCGGTTTGGAGATTGGAGACACAAGGTGCCCAGCCGATGACAAGGGCAGCGACTGGACATTATACTCTACATATGTAGAGTATGGGTATGCCCCGTCGTTCAAACACCTCGCCCCAGGCAAGAGCCCTATTCGCTGCGCTGTTAGACCAGCCGCATACATGGCGGCATGGCTATGAGCTGTCCAAGCATACCGGGCTGAAGTCCGGGACGCTCTATCCCCTTCTGATGCGATTGAGCGATTCGGGCTTACTCGAATGCCACTGGGAAGAACCGGAAAAGCCCGGTCGCCCACCACGTCATGCATACCGCCTGACCGGGACGGGCCTCGCTTTCGCTCGGGAAACAGCTCTGATCACCACGACGCCAAGGCCAATGCGGACGGGGGAGGTTCCTGCATGAGCAAGCATGGCAGCCTTTTGAGGCGCATCGCTCTGGCGATCATCGGGTACGCCATGCGCGTCGTGCCGCCTGATCGCTCATCTTGGGCGAGAGGGATGCGGCAGGAGATTGATTACATCGATTCCGATCGATCGGCCCTTGGATGGGCTGTCGGCTGTCTGTTCGCAGCTTGTCGCGAGAGGGTCCGGGCCATAGACCCTCTACGAACGCCATTGGCTCGATCCGTTCTGGCGCTGAT
>DATNNZ010000516.1:0-23294 GCA_035601575.1 Chthoniobacterales bacterium | reverse complement strand
TCCACGGGTGGTCGACGATGGTTAATTACGTCGGGCAGGTGAACGTCGGCGACGGTCAATCGATCCTCGCGTCGCGATTTGGAGAGCTCGGAATTTCGCCCCTGTACCTTTTCCTCGGAGCTCTGGTGCCGACGCTGATCGACGGAGCAGCGTTTTTGCTGTTTCCTTAAGCGCTCGAGCAGAAGAATCCTCGCTCTTTGCGACCTCGACCTAAGCTGCGGCTCGCAGGTTGCAAATATGGTCAACACTTATTGCGGCGATGCCCCGTCTTATTCCCCTGGAAGTGAAGCGATTACAAGTACTAAGCCAGATTTTGGCACGTTTAACGCTTTTTATTCTGAACCGCCCTATTCGTGGAAAGCTCAAACCCGTCTGACGCAATGAAGGAGCGAATCGTTCTTGGAACGAGTTTCGCTCAAATCGATCCGCGCGAAGCGGAGGGCAAGCGAAACTATCACCCCCTCAGTTCTCCTCGACGTGATAGTCGGCGGTGGTTCAACGAGTCTGGTTTTGCGGCCGGCTCATCCACACCAACCTCGGTTATTTCGAACGATCCGACCCTTTAATGAAAACTGCAGATACGATATTCGCCATCCCCACCTATCGCTTGCGTGATGTGGGCGCGACAATTGAAGAATACGACGCAAATTTTTGGAGCAACGGCCACTCGGTGAAGATGGTTATCTTCGATGATTCGAGCTTAGCGAATCACGAGAAGTACTATTCCGAGCTGGAGAAAACCAGAACGGTCAACGATCTCTACTACGTCGGTCCGCAGGAGAAAGAGCAATTTCTTAAGTTCTTGAACAGGAAACTTCATGACAGAAAGCTCGAGTCGCTCGTGCGTACCATTTTTCGGCCGAGTTACGGAGGTAACCGCAATTTCTCGCTCATCTACACCTTGGGCACATTCCTGGTCAGTTCAGACGATGACATGCGTCCGTATGCGCTGGTTGAGAACAGCCCCGAATCGTTAAAACCGGAAGAAGTCAGTCGCGGCCGTTTGAAAAAACCGGGCGAAAACGGGTATATCGACAAATCGTTCGACATTCTTACATCCTTCAAGGATGTGCTCGGAAAGAAGGTAAGCGAGTTGCCAGGGAACTTCGAATCCGGAAACCTCCTCATCGACACCTCAATGGACCTCGAGACCAACGTGACGAAAGAATTTGCCAGCGAAAACTCGCTCTTACTCGAGGATGGACCAGTCTCGAAGAATGCGGTGGTAAAAATAGCCCAGAGTTTTCGAACCGGCACCAACGACATCGATGCGCTCGATTATGTGGAGATGTACCTGCATGACGAAGATCAACGGCAGAAAGATTTGCACGAGATCAGTGAGGTCTATGTACTAGAAAACTTCCGACCGGTTGTTACCAACAAGAATTGGCGAATCGATTGCGGGGTTGCCGGCTACGATAACCGGCTCGGCCTGCCTCCCTTTTTCCCCACTCGGCTTCGTTTTGAGGATTATATCTATCGATTGTGGATACAGCAGGACGGCATTGTCACAGCTCATACTGACGCCGTGCAGACCCACATCAAGAACAACTATATGCGAAGTCCGCTGGCAACGGACGTTTTCAACGAAGAGATTTGTACGCTGTTGAAGAAAAAAATCAAATCGTCGCTGGTAGCGGTTGATGACCTGTCGATCCGATTCGACTACGAGGGTGAAGTGACTCTGCAGGATAGCGAAGAGATTCTGCAACGAATCATTGCAGTCCATACTCGTATCCTGGACGCAGCAGCTTCGACGAAAATCCCCGAGCGAAAAGAGGCGTTGCTGTTATTTGCTGAAAATTTGGCGCGTTCGTTCTATGGGTTCGAACCGGATTTCTTTCAACAGAATGTGTCGCGGATTGTGGATGACGTCGTGAGCCAAATTCACGCTACCCTGGAAATCTGGCCGACCCTTATTGAGATTTGTTACTTCCATAAAGACAAAAGAGAGTTTCCCCAACGCAAAGTCCAAAACAAGCGGATCAAACGGCGCAGCGGCGCCAACTGAGTTCGGTATTCGCATTCTGTCTTCCGTCGTCCGTACCTCACCCTTTCGTCTGAATCTGAATGGTCCCGTTTACGGTCCGATGCTGAATCGGATTCGCACCGCCGGGACAATTTTGTGTTTCAGCCATTCTCGGTGGCAGTGTTTTAAGGTAGATTCAGCTGGTTCGAACTTCTCAGATGAAAGCGCATGATGAACAGGTGATGATCGGTCTGAATGAGGAAATTCTTTGTCCCCATGGCGAGGGACATCGGTTCACTCTGCAAGAAGGTTTGGCCGAATCCACGATCCGGCGAATTCAGGAAGAGCAAGCGGAAGCAAACGCCAAAGACAAATTTGAGTTACAAGCTCGATTCGAAGCCGAGCGGGAAGCGATTCGCCAGGCAGCTAAGTCCGAGGAATCACAAAAAGCAAAGATTCGCGAACAGGCGTTTCAGGAACAAATGGCTGCCCAAGCTCGCTTGATCGATGAAATCAGGCGACAGTTATCGGAAAAGAGCGCCGCGGAATTCAATCTGCAGCAGTCGATGGAGGCACTCAAAGCCGAGCAAAATCTGGCCTTGGCCAAAGCCGCTGCGGATGCGCGCGAGCTATCCCGGATTGAAGCGATGGGTTTGGCGGAGAAAAAGCTGGGAGAGAAGTTCGAGCAGGAATTGGAAGCGCTGCGTCTCAGGCAAAGGGAGTTAGAGAAACAGAGGGATGACGCCAAAGAAGCGGCTCATGAACTGCGCCGGCGAATGGAGCAAGGTTCTCAACAGGCACAGGGTGAAGCACTCGAATTGACATTGGAAGCGGAACTCGCTTTTCGATTCCCAACAGACCGGGTAGAGCCGATCGCCAATGGCGCCTATGGCGCCGACATTTTGCATACCATCATCATGGCGGATGGCCGGAATTGTGGCTCGATCACTTGGGAAACGAAAAACGCTCAGAGTTGGAACAGCAAATGGCTGGAAAAATTGCGCACGGACGTAATCAGTTCGAAATCGGAATTCGGGGTTCTCGTCTCAACCGCGCTGCCGGAAGGGGTGAAATACTTCGATCAAATTGACGGTATGTACGTCTGCAGTCTTTCGGTTTGGTTTGCGGTTGCGGCGATGCTGCGCCAGCAGATTATCAATCTGGCGTTTGCGCGCGCCTCGGCAGAGGGCCGCGATCAGAAGATGGACGTAGTGTACCGCTATCTCACTGGTCCGGAGTTTCGGGAAAGAGTGAACGCGATTATTCAAACCTTCGTTGGCATGCAGGATCAACTGAGCCAAGAGAAGCGCGCTCTCATGAAACATTGGAGTCGGCGAGAAAAGCAGATCCAAACGGTTTTGAACGGGCTCTCTGGCATGTACGGCGACTTACAAGGAATCATCGGTACCGCCTCTCTGCCAGAAATCGAAACCCTCGAAATTACCGATCTGGAGGACGAGGAAGATTGATGGTGCTACCTAGCGCTAGGTCAGTCCCCACACTTGACGATCCAAGCTGGTTGGCCCGTATATAGGAGCGTGAGAATCAATCGGATTTTTCTGTTTCTGGCAGTGGTGCTGACGCTTCCGCCGATCGGCTATACCGAGGAGAAAACGTTGCCGGACCGGTACGATACGGCAATCGGTACATGCTTCGAGGAACTGAAATATCCGTATCCCACAGCTTATCTGAACCTGTACACTGAGGGCCAGGACGTCCGCATGTGCTTCATGGATGTGCCGCCAACGAAAAACGCAAATGGGCGAAGCGTCGTTCTGCTACATGGGAAGAATTTCTGGGGGGCCTATTGGGTCGATACGATCAAATTTCTCACCGATCGGGGATATCGAGTGATTGTTCCCGATCAGATTGGATTTGGCAAATCGTCCAAACCAGACGTTCACTATAGTCTCGATTTTCTCGCACAAAATACGGCCGGTTTGCTTGATCTCTTACAGATTCCGAAGGCGAGTATCGTCGGCCACTCGATGGGAGGCATGCTCGGGATACGATTTGCCAGATTATATCCAGGTCGCACCGAATCGTTGGTCCTGGAAGATCCGATCGGTCTAGAAGATTACCGATTGTCCGTGCCACCTGCTCCACTGGAGCAACTGTATCAACAAGAACTCAACACCAGCCTCGAGGAGTACCGAAAATATGTGCAGGGCTATTTCGTTCATTATCCACCGGAGAAAGCCGAGATCTTCGTCGAACCGCGGCTACGAGTAAGTCTCAGCGGAGACTTTCCCCGCTGGGCGCGGGCGGCAGCATTGACCGATCTGATGGTCTACCAGGATCCGGTTTGTTATGAATTCGCTGAGGTCAAGGTGCCGACGCTGCTCATTGTCGGACAGGAAGATCACACTGCAGTGGGACGCGATCGAGCCCCAATCGATGTTCGAAGAAATCTTGGACATGTGGTCGAGTTAGCAAGGAAAGCCGCGACCCAGATTCCCGGTGCGCGCCTCGTAGAGTTGGCAAATGTGGGGCATATTCCCCATCTGGAAGCGCCCGATCAGTTTCATCAGGCGCTCGAAGATTTCTTGCGTCGATAGGGGCACCGATTGCGTTTAGCGACTCGTGTGAAGCCGAATAGGTTCGCGGGCTAATTTCTGCGGATAAATCCATCATTTCCCACCGTTGCGAAAAGCACGAAGCCGAGCTAATTCCTTTTCCATGTTTCGGTACGCAATGCAGGTATTCGCAGCAGTCGCTTTGGTATCGTTGGCATCAGGTCAGGATACCGGTGAGCACATTGTGGGGACTGGCGCTGTCTCCCTCATGGCCTGGGAAAAATACAAAATCGAGCCGCATGATAACTGGTGGCTCAATTTCGTCCGAGCGAGTCGTCTTCGAATCGACCAACTTCGAAATCAGTATGGACCATCCGCTGAGATTACCTGGCTGGTATATGGTCCCGGGTATAAGCGACGGCAGGCGCAAGAAAAGGAAAACATTTTCAGTGTAATCGACTCGGTTCGCAAAAAGTACGGAGTGAACCTGA
Organism: Chthoniobacterales bacterium; assembly: GCA_035601575.1. Classification (GTDB taxonomy): domain Bacteria; phylum Verrucomicrobiota; class Verrucomicrobiia; order Chthoniobacterales; family JAFAMB01; genus DASTDH01. Next base: position 18,318 of record DATNNZ010000516.1, on the reverse strand, counting down.
TCTATTTCCAGACTGCGGATCAATTCTGCGATTATCTGAACCATGGGAAGGACCGTTCTCGTTACAAAATCGCTAGCTTCGACTACTTCGGTCACTCCAATCGCGCCTGTTTCATGTTCGATTACAGCAACGAAATCGGGAGCGCTTCCAAAACATGGCTACACGTCAGCGAATTGAAACAGAAGCTGCGCCGCGGGATTTTCGCTCGGAACGCGCAAGTGCAATCCTGGGGCTGTTACACGGGACAAGAAATGTCAAGCGGGTGGAGGGAAGCGACTGGCGCGAAGATGATCGGTGCGGATTGCAAGACCCAATACATGACGAACGAGCTTCCGGTGCTGGTGTCACCGACGGGAAAGTGGGTCACCGGAAGCTAGAAGGAGCTAGTGATTGGCCGCGCCGTGGTACAATCGTTCTCGTACTCGCGCCGTCGCCCCTGCTCGTATGCCGATCATCTCGCGTGATTTCGTGTGCAGACGTGGGGCTATGGCGGCTAGGCGTGGTAGGGTGTGTCGCTCCGCGACCGCCGAATCGAGGACGAAGATAGCAAAAGACAACACTATGAAACTCGCCGAGCTGCAGCAGATCTATGATTTGCCCTTTTTCGAATTGCTCACCAACGCCCGTGCCGTCTTTGTACAGCACTGGGAAAATCAAAGCGTTCAGCTTTGCACCCTGCTGAGCATCAAGACGGGAGGCTGTAGTGAGGATTGCGCATATTGTGCTCAAAGTGCGCGGTATCACACCGCGGTCACTCGAGAAGCATTGATGGAGCCGGCCGCCGTGCTGGAGATCGCGGAGCGGGCGAGAGCGAACGGTTCAACGCGCTTTTGCATGGGAGCGGCTTGGAAAGGTGTTCGTGACGGAGAACCGAAGTTTGCCCAAGTCTTGGAAATTGTGCGAGGGGTTAGCCGGCTCGGAATGGAGGTTTGCGTTACGCTCGGACAGTTGACGCTGGCCGAGGCAGAGAAGCTGAAAGTAGCCGGAGTTACCGCCTACAATCACAATCTGGATACCTCCGAAGATTATTATCCGAACATTGTCTCGACCCATACTTTTGAGGATCGCTTGGACACTATTCGCGCCGTCCAGCAGGCGAAGATCGCGGTCTGTTGCGGCGGGATTATCGGGATGGGCGAATCTCCACTCGATCGCCTCAAGATGCTGCAGGTGCTGACCGACTTTAGTCCCGCGCCGGAGAGCGTACCGATTAATTGTCTGATCCCAATGCCAGGGACACCGCTGGAAGATCAACCTCCCGTCGATGTTTTCGAGCTGGTTCGTCTCATCGCGACGACACGCATTGCGCTTCCTCAAGCGCGTGTTCGCTTATCTGCTGGTCGCACCCGGCTCTCGCGCGAGGCGCAAGCACTTTGTTTTTTTGCCGGCGCCAACTCGCTCTTTTATGGCGACCGGCTCTTGACCGCGGCCAATCCGAGGGTCGACCAGGACCGAGCATTATTGAAGGCGCTCGACCTGGAGCCGACTGAGGCCGCGGTCAAGAATGACAAATGACAAATGACAGATGACAAATTTAAGACTATCGACTTGACCTTATAAATAACATATTTATACTATGTTGTTGTATGACAATTTATGAACGATTTGAAGATCTGCCAGTCTGGCAGGAAGCGGCGCGCCTCTACAATTCGGCTCTTGATTTATTGCAGACTCAAAAATTATTTCTGGGTCCAGGATGGAGATGCCAATTCGAGCGGGCTGCCTTGTCAGTCTCAAACAATATTGCGGAAGGATTTGAACGATTTACGCCAAGCGAACTAAGGAGTTTCCTAGTGATTGCCCGTGGCTCGGCGGGAGAAGTAAGGTCGATGGTGGGAGTAGTTGTAAAACGCGCGGAACTCCAGTTGCACGCTCCTCGGCTCCAGGAGATTCGAAAAATAGCCGAAGGCTGTGCCCGGCAATTGGGCGCATGGCTTCAGACGATCGATGATCCTAAACGTTCCCGGAAGCCTGCTCGGCTGAGGAATCCGGTTCAAGGTCGTACACCGGACTAGAAGCCTATGGTTGGCGTCGACGCTCTGGCCGGTCCGCTAATTTGTCATCTGTCATTTGTCATTTGTCATTCTTTAACGAAGTTAAAGCCGCGATGGTCAATCTGATCATCCCCGATAAATGGCAGCAGGACGCGGTCAAATTTCTCCGCGAGGGATTTGATGTAGTCGTTCAGGCGCCGACTGGGTCGGGGAAGACCTATATCTTTGAGCTGATCTACGACTCGCTGAAAGGGCAGGCGATCTACACCGTGCCGACTCGTGCCTTGGCCAATGATAAACTAGCCGAGTGGCGGCAACGCGGATGGGATGTCGGTATCGCTACCGGCGATTTAGCCGAAAACCTTAATGCCAAAGTCGTGGTCGCGACGCTCGAGACCCAAAAAGCCCGGTTTTTGCGTCGGGAAGGTCCGCGATTGTTGGTGATTGATGAATACCAACTGTTGGCGGATCCGATCCGCGGAACGAATTACGAGCTGATCCTTTCGTTGGCTCCGTCGGAGACGCAACTCCTTCTACTGAGTGGCAGTGTGGCTAATCCGCCAGAAATCGTGGACTGGCTGCGGCGCAACGGGCGAAGAGTCGAATTGGTGGAACATCGGCAGCGGCCTGTCCCCCTGGAAGAAGTCATGCTGAGCGATCTGCCGGCCCGTGCCCCGGCCAACGCTCGCGGTTATTGGCCAAAGCTGATCGCGCGTGCCTTAATCTCGGACTTGGGACCGATCCTGGTATTTGCTCCCAGACGACAAGGTGCCGAAGACCTGGCTATTTCTCTCGCTTCCGCTCTGCCCGTTGAAGAGCCGTTGGGGCTCACCCCGGAACAGTCAGTCTTAGCTGGTGAACCGCTCGCGCGATTGCTCCGATCTCGAGTAGCATTTCATCATAGCGGATTAAGTTACGCGGTTCGAGCCGGAATCATTGAGCCGCTGGCTAAGAAAGGGCAGCTCCGAGTGGTGGTTGCTACTATGGGACTGGCTGCCGGAATCAACTTTTCCATGCGCTCGGTGTTGGTGACCGGCACGCATTATCAAGCGGGAAATTTTCAGCGTCACGTAAGGGCGGATGAGTTGTTGCAAATGTTTGGTCGCGCGGGCAGACGCGGTTTGGATGAGATCGGTTATGCACTCGTCACCCCCGAGATTCCCCGACTTCATGAAGCCTTTCCGAGCAGGCTGCGACGGGCGGACCCGATCGACTGGCCATCAATGATCGCGGTCATGCAGGAAGCGGCCCGTCGCGGAGAAGACCCGTTCCGAGCGGTGACAGAGGTGGCAACGCATCTCTTCTCGACCCGGCCGCTGCTGATCGGAGTAGAAAAGTTCTACGAAAGGACTGAGCGCTCGGCTGCCGGTGCTGCCGCCAATCAGGAATCAATTCTGGTTTGCGGGTTCCCGGTGGATGCTGAGCGAGGGCGGCTGGTTCGGCGACATGAGGCCGAGATGTTGAACTCTCGAGGAGAGTGGGAAGTCTGTCCTCCGATGTCGAACACAATGCTGTCGAAACTCTGGATATGGAAGGACGATGGACGGTGGCGCCCGGCGCTTACGCTAGCAACGACACTGCAGTCTTTAGGTTTTGGGAACCTCTGCAAGATTCGTTGGGACAAGAACCGTTTTGAGTATGGCCGGGAACTGCCCGTTGCCAGTATTACTGATAAGGGTTGGTTAGCCGCGAAATGGTTCCGCAAAGTGTTGCGAGAGCATTATCCACTGATTCCTGCAAACCGCACGTTGCCGCCAGAGAAATTTCTAAGCGATTTGGTTCCGCTCATCGCCAAAGAGGTGGAGGGTGAGTTTCACGATTTGGTTCTCCGCAAAAATACTGCCTACGCGCGATTCCGTTTCGGCGGAGCCTCGGCACGAGGTCATCTTGATGATCAGGAACGCTATCTGGCCAACCCGGAAATCCGGCGAAGCTATCCACTGGTATGCCAGCGATGCGCCTGCCGGTCTGAGTGCGAGGCACTCGACGTCTCTGCTTCACCTGCATTCGCTTGGCGTCAGCTCGGCTTAGTTGATGAGCGGGGAGTGCCTACTCGCCGCGGTATTATTTTCAGTTTTTTTAACCAAGGAGAGGGTCTGGCCGTCGCCGCCGGTTTAGAAGAGGCCGATTACCCGATTAACGACTTGGTATTTGATTTGGCCGACCTACGCGCTGGTCATCGATTCGCAATGGATGACAGCCGGGCCGGCGGTCGGTTAGCCGCTATTTGCCAGAATCGGTATCACCGCGCCAGTTTCTCTGGATACCTCGAACTTGGGCTGCCGATCGCCTATGGCTCGGGCGCATCGGAGGTGGTGCGTGATTTGGTCGAACATCAGATCGGTCGGCACAAATTGGTTAATGATAACATTCGGCACGGTGACATCGAGAGAGCACTTACCGAGTGGCGAAGTCTATTGCGTCAAATTGTTCAAGCACCCGATTACCAATGGGAGCGGTGGAAGCAATTACAGGAGATCGCATCGGTATACGTTCTAACTACGCAGAGCCCTGCCCGACAACCGCTGCCTGCCTTGGCGCCGAACCAAATGAGCTATAAGAAATGGCAAATAGCAGATAGCAGATAGGGCGCCGTTAGCAAAACGCCTTCTCACATTACGAGCAGCAGCAGCGGTACCAAAACGGCGAGGGCCGCAGCACGAAAATGACGTCATCCGGGCGACCGTCGTCTGGTATTTGCTATTTGCTATTTGCTATTTCAGTATCCAGCGAATGAGAGATGTGGACGAAAGCCTTCCGGTGGGAAAATGGGCGTATGGCTTGATGTTAGTTTTCTTGGTATCCCTCGTTGGCGTTTCCTGGGCTGTTGCGGTGGATTGGCAAAGCCGTCACGAACTTGAAAGCATCTCGCAACCGACAGCTGTAGGCGATCCAGTTGCAGTGGTTTTCGATGCCAAGCGGGATCAAGCAAAGGCGGTCGTCCGGTGGAAAGGCACTCCTTATTATCCGGTTCAAAGCGGGGTGAGCGCGCTGCCCGAATACAAAGCTCTCAAAGTTGGTATGGATGATTCCGGCAAGATCTGGCTTTATCAACAAAAGCGTCCGACTCAAGAGAACGAAATCATCGTAAAAATCGGGGCAAACCAGTTCCTGAGATTGGCTCCGAAGTGAATTTTGGTGGGTATTTCAAAAGAAAATCTCGAAATGCGTCACGTAAGCGGGCGAACAGAAGGTGTCAATGTTCCAGGTAACCGGTCTTTATATCTATCCGATTAAATCCTGTGGGGGTGTTGAGGTTCCAAATTGGCCGGTTACCCGGTACGGGTTCATGCACGATCGTGAGTTTCTGGTGGTAGACTGGGAGTGGAACTTTTTGACGCAACGGACCCATCCAAAGCTGGCGTTAATTCAGCCTTTTCCCGAGGCAGACCAGCTCAGGGTACGAGCGCCGAATCTTCCAGAGATCAGCCTACCCTGGTTTGGATCGCCTGAGGATCATCTGATCGAGTCTAAGCGGTCGGTTACCATTTGGAGGGATCAAGTAACGGCAGACGATTTGGGGGAGGAAATCGCAGAATGGTTAAGCGCTCATCTCGGATGCAAGGCACGATTGGTGAGAATGGGTAACCAGTACCGGCGGATGGTGCAGAAAGAGAAAGTTCCCGGAATCCATCAGCAAGCGTTGGGAATACCGGAAGTCAGTTTTACCGATGCTTTTCCTTTTCTTGTCATTTCCGAAGCTTCGCTCGCTGACCTTAATCGCCGTCTCGAAAAGCCGATACCGATGAATCGGTTTAGACCGAATATTGTGATCGGCGGTGTGCTGAATTCTTATGCGGAAGACCAGTGGCAAAGCATCGAGATTGGATCGTTGCGATTTCGTCACGGACCACCCTGTGTTCGTTGCGTCATCACTACCACTGATCAAATCACGCTAGAGCGCGGGAAAGAGCCGCTGAAGACGCTGGCGACCTACCGACGAAACGACGATGGAGGAGTTAATTTTGGAATGAATTTTTGCTGTGAGTCGTCGACGGGAACCATCCAAGTCGGAGACGTCATTCGGCTGCTGCCAAAAGAAATGACAAATGACAGATGACAGATTGCTAACTAGATGGATACCTCTGTTGTCCAAGAGCGTCTCTCAAAGCATTGGATTCATCGAGCTTAACGGTTTCGGGCGCTCGCGTTTATTTGTCATTTGTCATTTCCTTTGGCCGGGTCTTCCAGGCCCACCAAAAGAAGCCAAGCGCGATGAAGAACATGAACAGGGAAAGGAACTGGCCCCGCGTGAACGGCCCAGTCAACGGGGCGTCCGGTACGCGGAAAATTTCGCCGATGATGCGCATGATCGGATAGAGAAGGAAAAAGCAACCAGTTGTGAGCCCATCCGGTTTGCGGAACCTGAGACGAATGGTCATCAGGCAGACGAAGAGTAGAACCCCTTCAAGTAACGCTTCGTAGAGTTGGCTCGGATGACGTGGAGTGAGAATGTGGGAAAGAATTTCGCGAACCTGAGGATTGGTTCGTGCGGCGTCGATAATTGCAGCGACCGAGTCGAGATTTGGATTCAATCGGGAGCACTGATCGATCGCGACCTGTGCCTGATCAGCGTTGTCGAGCAACTCGGTCGGGAATTGCACCGCCCACGGTACGTTGGTCGGGTGTCCCCAAAGTTCACCATTAATAAAGTTAGCAAGTCGCCCAAAAAGAAGCCCGAGCGGAGCGACCGCCACCAGGTTATCCCCGATCCCGGTCCAAGAGATTTTATGCCTTCGCGCGTAAATCCAGGTAAAAATGAATAGTCCGAGAATACCGCCGTGACTTGCCATTCCGCCGTCCCAGACTCGCAGGATGCCCAGTGGATCGGTTGTGAGCATCTGAGGCCGGTAGAAAATCACATAACCGAGTCGCCCGCCAAGGAGAACACCGAACAGCGCTCCGTAGAAGGCAAAGTCGGCGACCTGCGTTTCGGCCAGGGAACCGTAGCCTTTTCGCGCGAGCCACTTAAGCAAGTAAAAAGCAGCTACAAATCCGCAGAGATAGGCCACTCCGTACCAGCGGATTCCAAACTGGTCGTTAAACCGGATAAGGAAGGGATTGAGGTGATGAACGTAGTAGGCGAGCCACATGGCGCGTCGAAACTAGCCAAATCGAGGACAAATGACAGATGACAAAATGACAAATTCTGCTTGGTCAAGATCGTTGCTAAGCCAAAGTTTTTCGTGGTTATTCCGATTGTGCAGGAAATTGGGAAATACGCGGTTGTCGCCGGCATCGTTCTGGTGGCGGTCGGGGTATTACTTTGGAAATTTCCAACATGGTTTGGCTGGCTCGGACACCTGCCAGGAGATATTTCTATCGAGAAGGGCAATTTCAAATTCTACTTTCCGCTCGCGACCTGCATTCTCATCAGCATTATTCTCACCATAGTGGGCTGGATTTTAAGACGGTGACAGATCGGGTCTCGGTAAAAGACTGCTGGCTCCTGATGAGGTTTTTCGGTCCTTCGATCGGCCCATGGTGAGAACCGAAAACCCAGGCTAAAGAAGCTGGGCTGGGCTCCCAGGGCCCTTCGGGCCGGTCAGTCCCATTAGCCCTATCAGTCTCATGGGTCCCATCGATACGCGGACACACGCCAACCTCACTAACTTTCCAGTTGCTGGATCCCTTCCGGCGAGACTTTGATGTTCGGGCAACTATCAACCCAGCGAGGCGCTTGTGGGGCTGACCAACGCACCGCATTCCGGATCACCGTCTGAACCTCAGGTTGATGATACGTCGGAAAAGTTTCATGCCCGGGTCGGAAGTAGAAGATCTTTCCGTTGCCACGTTTCCAGCAGCAGCCCGAACGAAAAACTTCGCCGCCCTGAAACCAGGACATGAAGACGAGTTCGTCCGGCGTAGGAATAGCGAACGGCTCGCTATACATCTCTTCATGAGGGATCTCGAAATAGGGAGGTAATCCTTGCACGATCGGATGGCCCGGATCACAAATCCAAATTCGCTCTTTCTCGCCCGCTTCGCGCCAACCAAGCGAACAAGTGGTACCCATGAGCCGTTTGAATACTTTGGAATAATGGCCGGAGTGCAGAACGACCAGTCCCATACCTTCCAGGATGCGTTTTTGCACACGGTCAACAGTGCGGTCACTCACCCGGGCATGGCCGACGTGCCCCCACCACACCACCACGTCGGTCTCATCCAGCCGGGATTCAGGCAGGCCGTCCTCCGGATCTTCCAAAGTAGCAGTCTTGCAGGAGACTTCGACTCCATCATTCAGCACTTTAGCCAGGAAGTTATGAATTCCGTCGGGGTAATGTGCTTGAACCCGCGGATCCTTTCGTTCATGAATGTTTTCGTTCCAGACGATCACCCGGATTGTTTTCATCGCACATCATCCAAAACATATTGTTTACGCGAACGCAAACGCGGCGAAGCAGATGAGCTTGTTTACGTAGTTTTGAATCGGTGTCGATTCCGGTGCTGCGAAAGCAAGCGACTTGGTGCATCCTGCTTACCTATGCGTCATCAACAGCAACCGTACGAGGATGTCGAGCGAATCATCGAATTCGATTTCCTGCGTGCGACCGAAGCGGCGGCTCTGAACACGCTCCCCTGGGTCGGCCGGGGAGAAAAAGAGAACGCGGATGCTGCTGCCTGCGACGCAATTCGCGGGATGTTTGATTTGATAAACATCTGTGGTGAGGTCGTCATCGGAGAAGGAATAAAGGATAACGCGCCGGGAATTTTTAAGGGGGAGCACCTTGGCACTTGGATCCCCGGCAGCCATAAATTTGATCTGGCATTGGACCCCATCGATGGCACGACCAACGTTGCTAAAGGATTGCCTGGCTCCATTTGCTGCATTGCGGCAGCCTCCCCCGAACCGACCGTTGAGGTTTCGCTCAAAGACATTCCGACCTTCTACATGACTAAATTGGCTTACGGCGTGAACGTCGTTCGCTATATGCAGCTGACTGGCATCGAGACTGTTTCCATTCGTAATCCATTAGAAGAGACATTGCCCATTATCGCCAAAGCTTTGCGGAAAAGAGTTCAGGACCTCACCGTAGTAGTATTGGACCGGCCGAGACACGCAAAGCTGGTGGAATCTATCCGCTCGACCGGGGCTATGGTGCGGATGATTTCGGATGGAGACATCACCGCCGCGATCGCACCGTCGATCTCCGACAGCGGGGTGGATCTATACGCTGGTATTGGCGGTGCTCCCGAAGCTGTATTAGCTGCGGCGGCCATTCGTTGCTTAGGCGGAGACATGCAGACGATGATGTGGCCCCGCGATTCGGACGAAGAGAAGAAAGTTGTCGAACTGGGATTTCGAGAGGAGCTCAAGAGAGTTTTTTACGCAGAGGACTTGGCTCGAGGTAAAAACATTATTTTTTGCGCAACCGGCATAAGCGACAGCCCGCTTTTGCGCGGCGTACGGCTCAAGGGCCACGCCGCGGTGACCCATTCCATTCTGATGAGGGGACGCAGCCGAACGGTCCGCATGATCGAAGCGTCCCATGATCTCGCTCACAAGACCATTCATCTTCGGTCGACCAACCGCGAGACAGCAATCTAGGAGTTCGTTGGGCACCCGGGGAGTAGAAAAAACGGGAGCTCAAAACGACTCGGTCCAGAATTATCTTAAGTCGCTCTCCCAGCGGACGATAGCGAACTTGGGGGGGAAACGTCGGGGTTTTGCCAGACATATACTTTGGCTGAACACTGCTACCTGACGCGGATCTGCGACTCAGATTTGAGTCTCCGTAAAACATTTCTAGTCATTATTGTAAATCTTGAGAACCTGGAATTCCACGAAGTTTGTCAAATTCCCTTTGAGATCTGCTTTTTACGACCTAAAGAATGTCTTCTAGTTTCCGAGTTTTGAGAATAACGAGCTCGCCGTTCCGCTACAAATTCGGATTACGAACCCGGTTCCAGACCATGAATAGATTGTTCTTTTCAACCCAGCCGAGCCGAAGGGGAACGTAGGTAATAAAAATTATGGTTACTCCTTCTCCTCTCCGCAGATTGAATGTCCTCGTTATCGACGATGAGCCATTTATTCTGGAGTACGTCCGCAAGGTTTTGCATCAGGCTGGATACGCAACCTTCCTCGCTGAAAACGCAGACCAGGCACTTGCCCGGTTTGAAGAACGAAAGGGGGAAATCGATTTGGTTCTAACCGATATTGTGATGCCCGACTCAATTGATGGCCTGGAACTCGCCGCTCGTATCCACCGAATTGAGCCTACCGTTCCGATACTTTTCATTACCGGAGCCATCCCGCAGGATGATCCACATATGCTCTCCTTGATGAATGGAGGATTTTTGCTCCGCAAACCATTCTTTCCGGACCAACTCATTCGATTCGTGGAGAATCAGGTCGAGCATCTTCACTTGGCCGTCTAGCTCCTAAAAATCACGCAAGAGCCGAAACAGAGTGTTTCAAATCGCTTCTGTCTAAAAAAGGAGCGTGATTTTTCGGCGCCCCCCGTTGCTCACAAATCTTCGGCCGCATCGGATGAGCGACGCAGGCTGTTGACATTCGGCGTCGGCGGTGATGTGTTTCTCCTGGAAGTGATCCGGGCGGCTATGTCATTCGCGGATTTAAATGACGAGAATTCGGAGTTTAAGCATCCTGAAAAGGCTGCTTCAGTTGAAGATATTGTACGCGTCTATGGCGGGCTCACGCCTAATGCATTCTTCAACGAGCTCGTCCGTGTGTTGGGTCCCTACCGGTCACTCCAAGCCGATCTGGCGAGAGCGATTTTTTTGTATCAGCAGATGCGCCGTGCGCATCGAGCGCTTTGGCGTTGGGCACTGTCATCTGTGCTAATTCTTCTTGCTCCACTAGTCTGCCTCGTGGCCCCAAGCGAATGGCGATTCAGTACCTTTTTCATCGGAATTCTCGGCGAACTACTCGCTGTTTTCGCTTTGCTTCGTATCCACCAGAAATGGGTCTCCTGTCGTAGGGATTATACGCGCTGGCTCCGATTGGTTCATCGCCGGGTAGGGGAACGAGATTCCTGACGCCGGCATCATTTGCAGCGGCGAAGCCGTGACTCAGGATAGCCTAGCTGGTTGAGTTTGCGGTCAAGCTATACTCTAGGGCCTAGAGGGATCCGGCGGCTGCCGGACCGCTCCCGAAGATGGATTCGCGGAAGCCAAATTCTTGTCCGAGACGCAGGCATTCTTCGACTGCTTCCATTCCTTCGGTCGCGCTTGGGTGTCGCAGAGACGCGGCAGCAGCGCACACCCCAATCTCCAAACACCGTTCCATTGGAAGATCCTCGTGAAAACCAAGGAGTATTCCGGCCGCGATCGCGTCTCCTGCTCCGGTTGATCCAATGATCTTCTCCCCGGGCAATCGCACGCTCGGTTGAAAAATGGTCTTACTCTGATGCGAGACTGCCAGCACGCCTTCGGGAAAATGAATAACGACCCATTGGCGAATGCCAGCCGATATCAAAGCGTGAGCGGTTTTCAACAACTCGCTGCTATCGATTTTTCCGTTCACTCGAATTTCGGTCGAGAATACGTGGCCGGCCTCAAATTCGTTCAAAAATACCAGATCAACGTGAGGTAGAGCCGGTAAAACAATGCGCGGATACCGATTGCTTTCTTCACTGACTACGTCCACCGAAGTGATGAAGCCAAGACGCGAAGCAGAATCGAGTAGCTCAGCTGCCGCAGTACCCTTGCTCTTCCCGGGCTGGTCGAGGCGATCCAGCAAGAGGAGGTAGCCTAAGTGAAATAGTTTTGCCGAGGAGGAAGCCAAATATATGGATTCTGGACCCAAGAGCGCATTCACGCCTCTTTGATGGAAGAAGGTCCGGCGACCCGTGCGTTCGACGTTCATTACATCCGTGTACGAGGTTGGACCCTCATGAGTACGGATTATCAGTCCGGTATCGATACCGAGTTTCGCGCACTGTTCCAGAATCCAATCCCCGGCCGCGTCGTAGCCGACAATGCCGGCACCGCTGAGAGGAAATTTTGCGCCGAGTCTGGCCAGACCGGCGAGCACATTGGGCGGAGCTCCGCCCATCCCTTGGGTCTCGCGACCGATGATAGCTAGTGTCTCCTCGCTGGGCCATGTGTCGATCAGCTTGACGTGATCAACAATCCAATTTCCGGCGGCAAGAATTCCTGAGCGCTCAGTCACAGGCATCTAGTGTAAAAAAGAGTCCGCGAAAAAGTCGAGCGCACGAAGGGCAGAGTCTCGAACGACCCGTCTAATCATTTCAGGGTAATAACGGATTTGGCCCGGTGGCTTTCCAGCGCAGCATTGAATAAGCGATGGCTCAGCACCGCCTCTTCAGGCGTCACACAGCCGAACCGGTCGCCAAGTTGTCCCTCTCTTTCCGCTAGGAACGCTGCCCACATCTGCTGAAAACAGTCGTTGAAGCCGGTTTCAAAGATCGCCCCCGTAATGGTTGGAAAAGCGGACTGAGATCCGAGATCGACCCGGAACCAACCTTGATCTTCGGAACGCCGATACCGCCAAAGCGTCTTCGGCTCTTTCGTACTGAAGCGGATGCCCGCTTCGGTCCCGAGGAACTCAATATACCATGTATTCGTTTCCGTTGGAGCCAGGCGTTTTGTTTCAATTCGCATCGGTATTTCGGCTCCGTCAATTATCACCTCGGTATTCAAGACCGCGTTGTCCCAAGTATCACAGATTGCCATCCCTCCGTGACCGTCCGGTCGTTCCTTGACGATTTTCTGCAGCTGAGCATAGACCCGGACCGGTCGCCAACCGAACCGGAACGGTATGTGGACCGCATGCATACCGAGGTCGCCCATTACCCCAATCTCCCCGCATGTCTTGACTTGGCGTTTCCAATTGATCAGTTTCTTTGGATCCAAATCGCTGCTGTGATGCAGGCCGGCCCGAATTTCTAAGGGTTTCCCATATCGGTTTTCCTTAATGAATTGGATCACTCTCTGTGCCCCGGGCATGAACGGGAATTCTGAGCTGCACCGCACGAATCGTTTGGTCTGAGATATCACAGCGGTAATCCGTTCGGCGGCAGGAAGATCGATACCGAACGGCTTTTCCGCCAAGAGATCCTTTCCGGCTTCCATGACTTGCAAATAGATCTCTTGATGAAGCTGATGCGGGACCGCAGCGTAAACGACATCGACTTCCGGATTTGCGATCAGTTCTTCCGCCGAAGCAGTAACTTGAGCAACCGTTGGTATTCGCCGGAACCATTCGCGCGCCGGTTCGGACAGATCGGCAATCGCTATCAATCGCGCTTCCACCGGAGGGTCGACTAATACGAACCAACGAGCTAACGCGCTAGCCAGTTCGCGTCCCATTAATCCGCCTCCGATGATGCCAATATTGACGATTTTCTTCGTACTCATAAATAGTGCTTCGCCGCCTCTTCCGCCTTTGCATTCTCATGAACGATTGCCATCAGGGCTTTTGTCATGCCGCTGGGATTCGGGTGCTGAATAATGTTGCGGCCGTAGACCAGGCCGGACGCGCCCTGGGCGATAAGTTGCTCCGAACGCCGGAGTACTTCCAAATCATTGGCTTTTCCTCCGCCTCGAACCAAGACCGGCACTCGAGCAATCTGAACCACCTTATGATACACCTTGGGATCGTCGGTCGGATCGGCTTTGATCACGTCGGCCCCGAGTTCCACTGCCTGACGGACCAGTGGCAAAATCTTTTCCAAATCGCCGTCCACTTGGTATCCACCGGTTTGTTCGTTGGGCCGAAAGACGAGCGGTTCGATCATCAAAGGGAATCCGTATCGCACACAAGCGGGTTTCAGTTGCAAGATATTTTGGATACACTGATCCGTGACCTCCGGTTGACCGGGAATGCGAAATAAGTTCACGACGACACAGGCTGCATCCAATCTAATCGCTTGCTCGATCGGTTCCTCAATCATTCGGCTAAACAGAGTGCGCGGCAATTCGCGGCCGTAAACATTCGCCACATCGGTTCGGAGAACTAAAGCGGGCTTCGTTTTTCCAGGAATTCTTTGTAGTAGTTCGGCTTGGCCGATGGTCAACTGAATCGCATCGGGGCTAGCCGCGACCAAAGTGTCCACTGCTTGTGCCAGATCTTCAATGCCACTGAGAAAACCGAGTTCATTGAAGAAGCCGTGATCGACGGCCACATCCAAACATCGTTTTGATTTGGCATTAAAAAGACGATTGAGGCGGAAAGTTTTCATGCGAAGCGAAAAGATGGCGAATTCTGGCCGCAGGGGAAGGGCAAATGCGGAAGCTGAAACCAGAATTCGGAATCCGAAATCAAGAATCCAGAGGTACGTCCGGAAGAATTGGAAGTCGTGAAAAGAAAACTGGGTGTTGCTTGCAGCGATGATCCTTTGAGAAGGTCATTCTCAGCTGAGCAGGTGCTCGATTACCAGCTGATCTAGCGTCTGGTAGTCTCGGTTACTAATCAGAGCTTGAGCGGCGTCCTCATCAAATGAGCGGACTTTCTCGAGGAGTCGGAGGAACGTCTTTCGGCTGTTCGTGGCGTGATCGAACGCGTGCTCCATTTTTGTGGTCCGGAATGAGTGCACATCAAACGCGACACACTCGCCCTTCGCGCCGTAGCCATTCCGCTCTAATCCGCGCACCTGGTCGAACGCGCTTCTGAGGTTCACGCTCGCAAACGGCTTATCCTGGTCGAACTTGAGGCCATTCTGATCGTTGAGGTGGACCGACCAGAGTTTGCCGAGTGATAGTGCAAACTCAATCTCATCCGCTGGGTCTAATCCAGCGAGGATACAATGAGCGGTCTCGACTAGCCCTCCAATGCGGCTCGGATCGCGGGTTAGGTGGGCGAATGCCAATGCATGCCCGATTGTCGGCAGGTAGGCGACATCTACCGGCTCATTCGGTTTCGGCTCGATCGCCAGACGGATCTTTGCGTGATGCGCCAGCATCTGGTTAACGGCGTCAACCAATAGACCGAGTGAACGCCGACAACTCTTCGACTCGCGCACATACGTTCCTTCGCGGGCCAGCCACAGCACCAGGAGATCAGAGCCGAGGGCCTCGGCCATATCAATGGTCTGGAGTGACCGATCGATTGCATATCGGCGTGCGTTAGGGTCGTTACTGGTGTAGGCGCCGTCGATCGTCGCTGAACTGACCCAGAGGCGTGGTGCGACCAGTTCTACAAACATGCCCGCATCTTCAACCATCTTTCGAACCTGTTTTGCTTCTTTGAGAACTTGCTGGCGCGACTTGGAATCGATATCGGGCACAACGTCATCGTCATGAAACATGACTGCGTCAAAGCCGCCCTTCTTGAACTGTTCCAATTTCCAGGCGAAATCTTTGGCCGGCCGAGTTTCGGGACCATAGGGATCGCGCCCTTCACTGATATTCCAGGGGCCGATAGAAAAGCGGTACGTTGTCGGGACGTCAGGCATTTGATCGATAGCCGAAAATGCTCGTGAAAGCGGGTTCCGTTAGCT
Source organism: Chthoniobacterales bacterium (assembly GCA_035601575.1). Taxonomy (GTDB): domain Bacteria; phylum Verrucomicrobiota; class Verrucomicrobiia; order Chthoniobacterales; family JAFAMB01; genus DASTDH01. The sequence continues at coordinate 2,897 of DATNNZ010000516.1, read as the reverse complement.
GTCAATCTTCTATCCCTTCTTCCGAAGACAAGCGGCGCGCACTCAAACAGAACTTCGCGCATCCAAACGGGCGGGTCCGGTCCTCCGTACCCTACCAGAAGTTGACCGCCTTTTGAAACATTAACGCTGGTTTCTTGAGCTTGGTTAGTGGCAGTTCGCAGGTTGCGACCCAGGTATGAGCCAATGCTACGTATTTAGGCAGCGGTGTGGCTGGCCAATTTCCGAACTGCCGCGATTACGGGCTCGGGCGCTTCACGCGGAAAGAGATGTCCGGCAGTAGGAATAACTCGTCGTTCATACCGCGCGGAAAAGAGCTTTTCCTGGCCTTCTGACAATCCAACCGGGTGTACGCCATCGCCTGCGCCGTGCAGAACAATTGTGGGTACGTTAATCCGTGGTCGAGCAGCAAGCTGTTGCTCAATCGTCTCTAAGCTCGGATCTCCGACCGCCGCCCCGTACCGATGTCGATAGGAATGGATAACTATTTCGACAAAATCCGGACTATCGAAGCTACGGGCCGTCTCAGCAAAGATCGCATCGGTAAACTTCCAGTTCGGGCACCAAAGTTCCCATAGGAGGCGACAAATCTCGCGTCGGTTCTGCTGCAGGCCGGCCTTGCCTCGCTCGGTCTGAAAATACCATTGGTACCAACCCCTGTATTCCTGCCGGGCCGGGGCCGGTTGCCGATCATAGGCGATGTTCTCGATGTTGTAGCCGCCAATCGAAACCAACCCTATGACCTTGGTAGACCAAAGAGCAGTCACCGTACATGCCGCCCGGGCGCCCCAGTCGTAACCGACCAGGATCGACGGTGAGAGTTTCAGGCCGTCGATTAATCCATTGAGATCATAGGCCAGGGCCGCCTGCTGACCTGATCGAGGGGTGTCAGTGCGCAGGAATCGGGTTGGACCGAAGCCGCGCAGATAAGGGACGATCGCTCTAAAGCCGTCCGCGGTCAGAGGGCCAACAACGTTATCCCAGGCTCTCGCGTCGTCCGGGAAGCCATGTAAGAGAATGACGGGCTGGCCGTCGGCTTGGCCACCTTCTTCGTACGCGATCTCCAGAGTGTCGGTCAGAACGGTCTTCAACACAGTCGGCCGGCTCATGTCGTCGGGTTCCTTTCGGTTTCGACAAGTTGTAACTTGGAGGCGAACTTAGCAATCTGGATCCGCGTTTCTGGGGTCGGACGCCGGCCTTCTTCGCGCTGGAGTATTAGCCTTCACCGTAACCTGTAACTCGTAACCATCAGACCTCCCACGGTTTTGGAGTTGGAGCGCTCTGACCAGGTGGAATAGCTGGTGTTGATCGCAGATACCGCTGCCCGTTGAGGATCATTTCCATCTGTTGACCCCTTTGGGTTGGCCGTTGATCCACATGCCATTGTGGACCAATGAACCAGAATTTGATCGAGAGCACGTTCGTGTGGGAATCGAATCGAGCACGCGCGCTATTTATTTGGAAGGAAGTTGAGGGACCCTTAATACTACACGATGCCCGGCCGTCTGGTTGGATGACGATTATTCCTTCGACAGTGCCGCTGGTCCGCCAATCTCCGACAAAATCGAAAGGAACCGTCGGTTGGGTTGAATCGTGAGAAAAAGGCGGCAGCTCAACGGCGGCCAGAAATACAAAAAGTATTCCCAGCGCCCCCAGAACAACAACCGCAGCACCGCCAAGACTACAACCCAGCCACGGAAACGATTTAGGCGGCTGCGACCCGGGCAGAGGCGGCACTACCTGATTCATCCGAGCAAGAATTCCGATTGAAAAGCGTTTTTAAAACCAAATTTGCGTCCACGCAAAATCGACGATGCCGACCTCCGATTATGGGCGAATGAGATCCAAGAGGTCACCGAGTGGGCCATTTGGAGCCCACCGAGCATGGAGCTGCGAAAAGAGAAGGAGTAATCCACAGATTACCCAGATTACGCAGATTTTTTTAGGATCCAAGGGAGGCTATGTCGGGCAGACTTCGCCTCTATCGGGAAAGATCTTTTTACTTCGATGGACTGAGTCTGGCCTGCCAGAGGTAGCCTCTCCGAGCCTACCGGCGAGGAGGCGAAGTCTGGAGCCTAGGGGATTCGAACCCCTGATCTCATCTTGACTTGCCCATAGAGATCTCACAACGTCTGCAGATGCTTTACAGTAAAGGATATGCGATCACTTAAGATTTACAGAGAAGTCCGTAGACGAACTGGGATGTTATCAGTATGTTACTATATGGCGAGCATATGGAAACGTACGCACCCAAAATCAAAGTCAAAATATTGGATTGCTTGCTGGCGTGATAGGCAGGGCAGACAACATCGGGCATCCACAAAGAAGACGGATCGAAAAGAGGCCCTCAAGGTTGCCGAAGAATATGAGGAAGCTGCGCTCGGAAACAAGACGCTACAACAAATTCAGGAAACCCTGATTCGGCTCCATGAGCAGGCTACGGGTTCAAAGGTTCCACGTTATACCGTTGCGGAGTATATAGAGGAGTGGATCAAGGGAAAGAGTGTTTCTACCAAGCCTTCGACCCTGTCCTTTTACAAGGGGGCGACCGCGAAATTCACGGAATTTCTGCAGGACCAGGCCGCAAAGCCTTTGTTGCTGATTTCAAAACAAGATGTGATTGCCTTCCGTAACGATCTAGCCTCAAAAGTGTCTCCTAAAACAGCTAATCACGGCATCAAGTGCGTCAAAATGCTGTTCAAAAGTGCCAAGCGCGATGGAGTAATCTCTGAAGATCCGTCCGAATTTGTCGACACGGTGCGGCGGGAACAGGGTGTAAAAAAGCAACCTTTCTCGATGGACCAATTGCGAACCATTTTGAGGGTGGCGGACGAGGAGTGGCGGTCGATGGTTTATTTTGGCCTCTACACCGGCCAAAGGCTCGCAGATATCGCAAATCT
>DATNNZ010000515.1:0-22720 GCA_035601575.1 Chthoniobacterales bacterium | reverse complement strand
TTAGCTGACATATTGTGAGTTCTTCAGGGACGCCTCCTCGAGCAAGCCAGTCCAATCAGGACTCCATCGTCAACGAGCCTCAACTGCTGACAATTACCTCGAACGAAAAGAAGTCAGTATCGGCTACGGCAGGTTTTGCGGTGTTTCAAGCGCCTTTTTTGTGTCATTCGCAACGATCTCGGTAGTTGGGCAGAAGAACAGTCGGATGACTGATTGATCGGAGTCGACGAACAACTGATCGGTTGTCAGAAAACCCGGTTCGAACGAGCTACCGCCGGCAGATTGGGGGGCGAACATTCGCAGATGTGCGGCTCAATAGACGGATTCGGAGTACGGAAGGTGGTTTCCAGTGACGGAATCTTTATCGACTTTGAAGATTTACAGATCTAGCACTGAGTTCCGGCTCAAGATTGTCGCGGGCGGCCCAGTGAAACGTCACCGGAATTTTGACATCAGGATGCAGACTCTGATGTACCGGGCAAGTCAGTGCAGCTCTTTCCAGACCGGTCCGTTGAGGATGATCGGCTGCCACCGGCAAATAGATATCTACCTTCAACTCACCGATCCGGCGTATCGGCTGTTGAACCATTGTTTTCGCCACTTCGATCTTGGCGCCTTCCAGCGGAATAGAGTGCCGCTGTGCGAAAATGCCCATCAAAGTCGCCATACAACTTCCGAGCGCGGCTCCTATGAGATCGGTCGGAGAAAACGAGGAAGCTTTGCCTCCATTATCGAGCGGAGCGTCAGTGGTAAATTTTATGCCGGATGGGCCGTGAGTGACTTCGGTCAGTAGTTGGCCTTGGTAATCAATCTCGATTTTGACCATAGGGGCAATTAACGCGGATTTTACGGTGAATGCAAAAAGCGTGCATTGCTGACAGATCCTGAAAGATTTGTCAGCAATGCAGGCTAAGGTAGCCGGAAGAAGCGGCACGCATTCTGAGTTGTGGCCTCGGCTAGCCTCTCGAATGAAATCCCTCGGGCTTCCGCGATTGCCTGAGCCGTCTCCCGCACGTATGCGGGCTCACACCGCTTGCCGCGAAATGGAACCGGCGCCAGATAGGGCGCGTCCGTTTCCACCATCAAGCGGTCGATAGAGACCACCGTTGCGGCATCGCGGACCTCGGTGGCTTTTTTGAACGTAACGATGCCGGTGAAGGAAACGTAATAGCCTTGTTGAACCAGATCGACGGCCTGAGCTGGGTTGCCATTGAAACAATGGAAAACCGCAGATACCGGGAACTCTTGGATGATGGCCACGGTGTCTTCGAAGGAATCGCGTTGATGGACAACCACCGGAAGGTCCAGAGATTCGGCAAGCTCCAGCTGCTCCTGGAAAACGACTGCTTGGCTTGCCTTTTCCGATTGATCCCGCAACAAAAGCTCGACTGAACCAGCCGAAAGCGCGCGATAGGCGGTTTGAATTACATCCTCCTTCTCGGCTCGGCTCGGCAAATGAAAATAGTCTAAACCGATTTCTCCGATCGCCACGACCTTTGGTTGAGCAGCCAATTCGCGCAGCTCGTCGATGAAATTTTCTGAGACTTCAGCAGCGTGGGTCGGATGAACTCCAACTGTGGCATAGACGCCGGGGTGTTGGGCCGCGATCTGGACCGCTTGCCGGCTGGACGCCACCGTTGTGCCGATGGCGATGATACGCGTGACGCCCGCGGCCGCTGCTCTTTCGACGACGACGTCAACCTCAGACACAAGTTCCGGAAAGTCCAAATGAGCGTGAGTATCGATGAGTGCGTTCACGGTAGAGAGTTCATAGTTTGCTGTGCACGGTCGTCTGTCTAGCGAGTTTCCATTGAAGGTGAGCGGTTGGCGGTTATGCGGCGGTGGTCCGTCTCGATCTGGCAGTGCGCTTCTTGGTCCGGGCTTTCCTCTTTCCGGTATCATATTTGCGGCCGCGTTTTTCCGATTTGCCTAGATATCGAATCAAGCCGCCGAGTAGCCGAGTTGCCGATTCGCCAAGAGCATCGAGTTCGTTGAGCGGCTGTTCGTCTAAGAGGCCGAGATCTAGCGAGTAGATCAGTTGAGCTCTCAGCTCTCCTACCGATCCTTTTGAAACCGATAAGAATTGGATGAATTCGGTATTTCCCTCTCGCTCGAAACCTTCGGCAAAATTGGAAAATACGGAAATGGACGCTCTTTGCATTTGCGCGGTCAAAATGCGATCCGAGCTAAATTTGGGTTTGCGAAGAGTGATTCCGACCGCTCTCACAAACGCCCGACATGCCTTAAAGGATTCAAAATCGTGAAAATTCCTGATTCCAGCCATTGCAGAAACCTCGCAACTGTTAGAACCAGGAACAAGAAAATCCTCGGCGTATGGCTTGCATGCTTCCGTCAGGTGTCCTTGGTACCCCAACTGCCAACCGCTAACGGCAAACCGTCAACTGCCAACCGCTCGCGTTACCACTGAATGACCGAACTGGCCCAGGTAAGACCGCCGCCGAAAACTACCAGAAGAATATAGTCACCGACTCGGATCCGACCGGTGCGATGAGCTTCGTCGAGAGCCATAGCGACGGCCGCAGCGGAAGTATTCCCGAACCGATCCAGGTTCACATAGAACTTCTCCATCGGCAGCCCCATCCGTTCTGCGATCGCTTCGATGATCCGAAGGTTTGCCTGGTGCGGAATGACACAAGCAATGTCTTCGTAGCGAAGACCCGCATCCTCCAAAACCTTGTTCGCAGCGTTGAACATGCAAGTCACAGCTTGTTTGTAGACCTCTTTGCCAACCATTTTGATAGTGTTGAGGCGTTGATCGACATTCTCTTTGGTGATCGGGCAACGGGTCCCGCCGCCCGGCATCACCAGGATATCGGTAAACGAACCATCGGCTCCCATGTTGGTCGAAATGACCCCGTGGGAATTGGGACGATTGCGCAGGATGGCCGCGCCGGCGCCATCACCAAAAAGCACGCAGGAATTACGGTCGGTCCAATCAGTAATTGCGCTGAGTTTGTCAGCACCAATGATCAAGACAGTGTTATAAACATGGGTGGAAATAAACTGCTGGGCGATCTCCAACGAGTATAGATACCCGGAGCAAGCAGCGGATACGTCGAAACATGCTGCATTGAATGCACCCACTTTCTTCTGCACCCAGCAAGCCGTAGCCGGAAAGAAGGTGTCGGGAGTAACGGTAGCGACAATGATAAGATCGATCTCGTCTGGATGTACTTCGGCTTGTTCCATTGCTGCTCGAGCGGCGTGAACAGCCATATCGCTTGTGTTCTCGCCTTCAGCGGCAATGCGGCGCTCAGAAATGCCGGTTCGGGTTCGGATCCAAGCGTCGGTCGTATCGACCATTTTCTCCAGCTCGTGGTTAGTTAGCACACGAGCTGGCACATAACTCCCTGTGCCAATAATCGAGACGGTGCGGTGAGGTTTACTGGACCGCCGTGGTGGCAGCTGCGAACTTGTCATTATAGGCTTGGATTTCGCGAATGATTTGGGGATTCAAATCGTGCTGAATCGACTCTGCCGCAACGCGGATTGCGTTCTTAATGGCAACCGGTGAGCTGGAACCGTGTGCGATAATACAGGTTCCATTCACGCCGAGGAGCGGCATCCCACCGTACTCTTCCGCATTCGTCTTTTTGTAGATCGTCCGGAAGGCTCCGCGGGCCAATTGGGCGCCTAACTTGCGAATGAATTTTTTGGTTAGTTCTCGCCGCAACCAACCAAAGATCGCGTAGGCAATCGACTCGGAGGTCTTCAAAACGATGTTTCCAACAAATCCATCGCACACCACGACCTCAGCTCCATCCTCGTATAGATCATGGCCCTCGACGTTGCCGCGGAAATTCAGGTTAGCAGATTTGAGGAGCTTAAACGCCTCTTTGGTCGTGTCGTTCCCTTTGACGTCTTCTTCGCCAATCGAAAGGAGTCCAACGGTCGGCCGCCTGAGGCCGAGCACTTGCTCGGCGAAAACGGCACCCATGATTCCAAATTGTAGCAAATTCTGAGGCGACGAATCGATGTTAGCCCCAGCGTCGCACAAAACGAACACACCCTTTTCGGTCGGGAGCAAACAAGCTACCGCTGGACGCTCAATACCGGTCAATGTTCTGAGCTTTAATACGGAGGCCGCAACGGCCGCACCGGTGTGGCCCGCGGAAACTACGGCATGCGCAGATCCGTTCTTTACCAGGTCGACTGAGCGCGAGATCGAAGAGTCTTTCTTTTGGCGGATTGCCTTGGCGGCCGAATCATTCATGTCCACAACCTGAGAAGCATGGAATATTTCGATTCGTTCGTCCTGAAATCCGATCCGCTTCAGTTCGTTTCCGATGGCCACCGCGTCTCCGACCAGGAAAAGCTTGTCGACCTGTGGGTATTCCTTTAAGGCGAGAACTGCACCTTCGACGTTATTTTTTGGGGCAAAGTCACCGCCCATGGCATCTAAAGCGATCCTCATACGCACAAGATTCGTCTCAAGGCCGGGTAAAAGAGCCTGAACCGGTGCTTAATGCAAGAAAAACACCGGATCAACAGGAAATTCCGAAGGGTGGAACGGTGAAAACGCAGAGAGCGCAAAAGATCGAGGATGGTAGGGCGGTCTGTCCCAGAACGTCTATGAGAAGGTACCCGTCAATTATGGTAAGAGGGTGGCCGGATAAGTCTCCAATCGACGATTCCCTGCCTCACAGATCCGACTACACGGCGGCACGGCGGTCCAGGACGCACGGCCGTCCAGGACGGACACGCCTCTTACCTTATGCGACTTCAACGCTTAGAACCTGGCGGCCGCGATAGTAGCCGCAGGAAGGACAGGCGATGTGTCCGCGGACGCGGCTGCCACATTGAGGGCACTTGGTGAGTTGCGGCGCGTGCCAGCGGTTAGCCGCTTTGCGCGTGCGCAAGCGCATCTTGGAGGTCTTTCTTTTCGGAACGCCCATTGATCTTTAGCTTCTTTTTTTCAAATTTAATTCGTCTAGAGCATCCCAAGCATTCGGAGCTTCGGGCACGCTTTCGATCGAGGTTCCCTTCTCAATCCGGAGACCTGGACATTCGGAATGCCCGTCCCAGTCGCACCGTGGGTGCGAAGGAAGGACCAGGAGGATATCCTCCCGAATTGCCGGCGTCAAGTCGATGGTCTCGCGCCCCTCTGTTGCCGTTTCGTAGAGAAAATCCGGCACGATCAATGGGTAATGGAAGCGGCGCAGGCAGCTCACGCACTCAACCTCAAGTTCGAGAGAAAGCTGACCGGTCACTAGGAGGTTATTTTTCTCAACCTGAACAAACAAGGAATAGCTTACATTTTGGAGTGGCTGAATTACCGGGTCATTCAGGTCGAGGATATCGGCTGTTTCCTGACCCCCGAGGTGAACTCCGCTTTCGGGGATCTGCTGCAAATGAATTTTCATGATCTACGCCTCCGATTTTGTCGGGCCTCAAAAGCGAACGCTTCCGAGGGTGCCGGGGAATTTTTCTTCTTTCGAGGTAGTCTAACCTCAATATTTCATAAGTTCGAGGAATATGGAGGAGAGAGGAACGCCGGAATGCCGTTCCCTTGAACTTGCTAAGACGCCTCGGTCCACGACTGGTCCGAAAAACGGCCAAGCAGGGCCGGGACGACGCACGCGGGGACGAAGGCGGAAACGTCACCGCCCAGTCTCGCGATTTCTTTTACGATGCGGGAGCTCAGATAGGAATAATCTTCTTTGGGCATCAAAAAAATCGTCTCAATAGTTGGTTCCATTTTGCGATTCATTAGTGCCATCTGGAACTCGAACTCGAAGTCAGAGACCGCACGTAGTCCCCGGACGATCGCCGATGCGCCGTGTTTCCGAGCGAAATTCACCAGAAGACCCTCCAACCGGGCGATTCGAACGTTAGAGATCTCACGGCACACTTCCTCCAAAATCGTGAAGCGCTCCTCCAGGCTGAATAGAGATGACTTATGCTTTTGATCGTTCAGCGCAACGGCAACGACAAGTTCATCGAAAAGGTGGCTCGCCCGCTGAATGACATCGAGATGCCCGTTCGTGATCGGATCGAAACTTCCAGGATAAATAGCGCGGCGCATGGGTATCGGGGAGAATCCAGAATTTAGAATATTGAATTGAGAATGAACAAGACGATTGGTCGCGTTATCACCGCAGTGTGTCCAGGTAGAATTGTGGTAAGCCCTGGTTGGGCCCTTAGGTCGGTAATCGATGGTTCGGTAATCAGTGATCGGTAATCAGTGATCGGTAATCAGTAATCAGTAAAACAACTGAACGGCGCTCATTGACGGTCACCAGGAGCGTTAATCACCAATCACCAATCACCAATCACCAATTACTGATTACTGATTACTGATTACTGATTACCGATTACCGATCACTGATTACCGATCACTGATTACTTCCCGTTCCCGCTCTCACTCCCATTCGATAGTGCTCGGTGGTTTGCTCGAGATATCATAACAAACCCGATTGACGCCTTTTACCTCGTTGCTAATCCGGCTGGAGATTCGAGCCAGAATCTCATAGGGAACGCGGACCCAGTCGGCGGTCATGCCGTCCTGACTCTCTACAATCCGGAGAGCAACCGTATTTTCATAGGTTCGCTGGTCACCCATAACGCCAACTGATCGTACCGGCAGAAGAACGGCAAAAGATTGCCAGACCTTGTAGTACCAGTCTGCGACCTTCATTTCGCTCACTACGATCTCGTCCGCTTGTCGGAGAATTCGAAGACGTTCCTCTGTAACCTCGCCTACGACCCGCACGGCCAGACCTGGACCAGGGAAAGGCTGACGGAAAACGATCTCTTTCGGTAGATCCAATTCCAGTCCGACCTGGCGCACCTCATCTTTGAATAGTTGTCGTAAAGGCTCGAGCAGTTCGAAATGCATTTTCTCCGGCAAACCGCCGACATTATGGTGGCTCTTAATCACGGCGGCTGGATTGCCGTCGATCGCGACGCTTTCAATTACGTCTGGGTAAAGTGTTCCTTGTGCCAAGTAGCGATACCGACGGCCCTGCTCGTTCTCAGCAGTAAGTTCCTTCGTGCTTGTTTCGAACACTCGAATGAATTCTTCGCCAATGATCTTCCGCTTATGCTCGGGATCGGTGACGCCGACCAACCGACCGAGAAAGCGTTCGCTCGCATCCACATATTTCAGTCGTATGCGGAAATTTTCGCCAAAGAATTTCTGAACCGTCTCGGCTTCGCGAGCCCGGAGCAGTCCGTTGTTAACAAAGATGCAAGTTAGCTGGTCGCCGATTGCGCGATGGATCAAAGCCGCCGCAACCGAGGAATCAACGCCGCCCGAGAGACCAAGAACGACTTTGTCATCCTGCACTTTATTCCGGATCTCCTGGCAGGTTTCTTCGATAAATGACCCCATCGTCCAGTTCGGTTTACAGCCGCAAACCCGGTAGAGGAAGTTCTCGAGCACTTCCTTTCCGAGTGGGGTGTGGGCGACCTCCGGATGAAATTGTAATCCAAAAAGTCGGCGGTTGGTATCCTCCACGGCGGCGTACGGAGAGTTCTCGGTCTCGCCGATAGCACGAAATCCGGGAGGAAGCGCAGTTACCTTATCTCCATGACTGTTCCAAACCTGAAATTCAGAAGGCAAACTTTGGAAGAGATCAGATTGACCGACGATCTTAATGCTGCCAGCTCCATATTCGCGGCGATCGGAAAATTCGACTGAGCCTCCAAGATGAAAAGCCATGAGTTGAACCCCATAGCAAATGCCCAGAATTGGAACTCCCAGTGAAAAAATCGCGGGGTCTAACTTTGGGGCAGCCGCAGAAAAGACACTCGCTGGGCCGCCTGAAAGTATGATTCCGACAAAATCGCTTAGACGTTTTGCCGAAGCGTGGTGCGGCAGAATTTCTGAATATACGCGGCATTCGCGAACGCGCCGCGCAATGACTTGGGTGTACTGAGATCCGAAATCCAGAATAGCAATTCGAGAATGGGAAAAGGCTTTACCGGAGCTCATAGAAAGAAGCGGTCAGTATGGCACGAAATCGGAGGGTTAGCCGCAAAGAAAAATAGGGCTCTCGTGCCTTTCATCGTCGAGGCGGCACCCACAGGATCAAAGGAACGAAGTGCGAGCGTTCCGGTTGCCTTCGGTGATCGGTGAGTGGCGGCGACTGTCCCCCGGAAGCTACACGCGCGACCGTCGAAAATTTTGAACGAGAGGAATTAAGCGGTACTCACCAAAATGCGCAGTCGCCATCGTATGGTTCGCGGATGCCGCAACGCATGGACGGATTGGGTAGCGCCAAACGTGGCGACCCGATGGCGACTGCGGTCTTTGGTTGGTCGACCGAGCAGCTCCGTTTCGAATTTGAGGTCCCATCAAAGCCAGAAGCCTTTGCCGGACAGTCGCCGAAGATAACTAAGGCAAAACGCCAATAAGTGACGATTCCGTGGAAAAATTGTGTCCCAACAGTATTCTGCAAGAGTCGTGCACCAGCGAAGACAATCTCACATTATTCCGGCCTCATTGCTGCTGGAGGCTTACTGTCGCGGGATCTTCCCGATGGCGGTGGAGAAGGGTGAGATCGCTTGGTTTTCGCCCGATCCGCGCGGGATCATACCGCTCGATTCGTTCCACATTCCGCATGGACTTCGGCGAAGTCTCCGGAAAAACAGGTTCGATGTGCGCGTTAACACGGCGTTTGAGGCGGTTATTCGTGCTTGCGGTGAACGTGCGGAAACCTGGATCAGTCCAGAAATCGCGCGGAGCTATTTGAATCTGCACGAGCTCGGTTTTGCCCATTCGGTGGAGACCTGGCAAGAGAATCAGTTGGTGGGCGGACTATACGGAGTCAGCGTTTATGGAGCTTTTTTTGGAGAATCGATGTTTCATCGAGTAGCCGACGCTTCGAAAGTGGCGTTGGTAGCCCTGGTCGAGCGACTGCGGGAAAGAGAATTTCGGTTGCTCGACACTCAATACACTACTCCGCATCTCCGCTCGTTTGGCGCCGTTGAAATTCCCAGAGCGAAATATATGCGGCTTTTGAAGCAGGCGTTGGCATTGGATTGCCGGTTTAATTGAGTAGCCAGCGGCTGGTCAGACCTGAAGCTTCTATGCCGAATGTCTCGATTGAACATCTCGAGGTGCGCCGCGGTAAGACCCGAATCCTTCAGGACATCAACTGGCAAGTCCAAACTGGAGAAAACTGGGTGATCCTGGGGGCGAATGGTTCCGGCAAAACCACGTTGCTGAGTTGCATTACTGGTTATGTCACTCCGTCTGCCGGTACGATTGAAGTCCTTGGGAAAAAATACGGCAAAACCGATTGGCGAGAGTTGCGCAAAGAAGTCGGACTCGTGAGCTCGAGTGTCCGCCAGATGATCGAGGATGACCAGTTGGGCATAGAGATTGTGGCGAGCGGACGTCGGGCTGAAATCAATTCTTGGCACCCGGTCAAAGGTGCAGAACGAAAGGAAGCTTTGCAGCTCTTGGCGCAAGTCGAATGTGAGCGCTTGGTAGACCGCGCATGGGGCTATCTTTCTCAAGGAGAACGCCAGCGGACCTTGATCGGTCGAGCACTAATGGCGCGATGCAAGATCTTAATACTTGATGAGCCGTGTGCCGGACTTGATCCGGTAGCCCGGGAACGTTTTCTCGAGTTCTTATCCCGACTGGCAACCTCGGAGGGGACGCCGAATCTGGTTCTTGTCACCCATCATGTAGAGGAAATTCTACCATGTTTTTCCGGTGCGCTCTTGCTGCGGGAAGGGCGGGTCTTGGCGCAAGGTCCGGTAGGACAAGTGGTCATAACCAATTTAATGACCGAGGCGTTTGGCGCGCCGCTCACAGTGCGCAGACGTGGCGGACGTCTCGCGATGGCGCTAACGGATTCTTCTGCGCAGAATGGTGGAGAGTGAGATAAGCTGAGGAAATTCGGCGGTCGACTGGTCGTAAGGCTAACCCAAAAATGGGATGAGAGCTTCCCGAAAGCGGGAAGCTAGTGGCTATGCCCCTTGACTTGCAAATCGAATCCGAAGAGCGTAAATAGCTTGGAGAGAGCGTATTATGCCGTGTATTACTCTGTTGGCATCACTCTTGCTTGGGTAGCTTTGAACATGGCTATTAAACAAAACACGACGCACTGGACCGACTCAGTTCTCCAGGAGCAGGGTTCTGCCAGTAGGAGCCGAAAATCGGCCAAGCACCGCCAAGTGGGAAGGCTTGAGGAACGACGTGACGGACCTCTGAACGTCCTCGGATGCCTCGCGCTGATCCACGCCATTCGTTCGGTCGATTCCGGCGAGGAACCGCAGATCTGTCCGAGACGGGCAATGGTGGCATAAATCTGCTTCCGACAGCGACGGACGCCCTGCAATGCATGAAAATTCGCTCCTTACTTCTTTCTCGAGCGTCGATCAAAACTCCCCGTAAGAAGCAACGATGGTAAATCCAGCGGCTCACGGCGATTTGTGGCTTCGGCGAAGCGCTAAGTAATCGCGTGGGCGCGCAACGCCGTGCACTGGTCTTCTGCCGTTTTGGCGGCTTCGTGTTTATCTTTTATTACAAGCGCTCTTTTTGGTGATTGACGGAAGTCAGCTCTCATTGTCCGGGCCTGGCGTCGCCTCGAAATCCAGCGCTGGCACAGAAGCGGCTATTGAGATCCTCTCGATTTGCTGAAGCGTACGTCTTGACTCGAGCATGCGTCGGTCGGTAAACGGGTTTCCGACGGCTGATAAGTGTGCTTTGCACTGAAGGCACTCTCCGATTAGTTCTACTAGTGCGGGTCGAAGGTCGCCTCGGCGGAAAAATACATGAACGAGTAGGTAAACCGCACGATCAGTCTTAGTGTTCTAGCCCCCTTATGCGCCTACTTTGGATCTTCCTCCCAATTTTTTGCGCGCTCGCCGCGTGTGGCCCTTCGAGTCCGTCGAGCAGCACGCAGCAAACGGCCAAAAACGTTTTGGTGACAAAAGCGCTAAGCAAAGACGTCCCTGTCCAACTATACGAATTTGGGCGGATTGCTTCTCCCGAGACGGTCGACGTGAAACCGCAAGTAAGCGGTCGAATTACCGAAGTCCATTTTACAGAAGGACAGGACGTAAAGAAGGGCGATCTGCTTTTCGTGATCGATCCGCGGCCGTTTCAAGCTGATTTGGAGCAAGCGCAGGCGCAACTACAATCGGATTCAGCCCAGCTGGACCTCAATCAAAACAATCTGCAGCGGGACGAAAAGATTGGGCCCCAGCACTTCGTCTCGGAGCAACAAATCGATACCGACAAGGCGAACGTGAAGAACTTTCAGGGCGCGGTTGGGAGAGACCAGGCATCGATTGATCGAGCGAAACTCAACTTGGAATATTGTTATGTTCGTTCTCCGATTGACGGGCGAACCGGCCGGAGATTGGTGGACGCGGGAAACTACGTGGCCACTGGTGCAGTGAGCTTAGTAAACATTCAGCGTCAAGATCCTGTTTATGCCGACTTTCACATTTCCGAGAATGACCTTGCCCGTCTTCGGGAGAACATGCCAGGCAATCAACTTAATGTGGATGTGGTAACTCCTACGCAGCCAGATGTGACAAAGTCAGGCGCGTTGACATTTCTGGATAACGCTGTTTCGGCGCAAGCCGGCACTGTACTGCTCCGCGCAACCATCCCGAACAGCGATCACTATTTGTGGCCGGGACAATACGTGAAGGTCGCGCTCACACTGCAAACTCTAAAGGGAACGGTCGTCGTTCCCAGTCAGACGATCCAAATGGGTGCAAAAGGCACCTATCTGTTTGTGGTGACGGCTGACAATACGGTGGAGCAACGATTAGTGAGTCAGGGGGTTCGCTACCGAGACTTCGTGGTCGTAGCCGAAGGCCTGAAGGCAGACGAGACCGTGGTGGTAGAAGGACAATTGACGATTGGAAACGGAGCGAAAGTCAATCCCGCTCCCTATCGAGGGGGGATACCAGGCGGATCGCCGTCCGCTAGTGGTCTCACCCAGCGCCAACATTCCGGGGACTCAAGTGGCAATGTGGATCCACCTGCCAGTCCGAAGCCAGCCTTATGAACATTTCCGAACTTTGCATCCGGCGTCCGATTATGACGCTGCTTTTGACGATCAGTCTCACGTTGTTCGGTGTGCAGGTTTTCAGGCAACTTCCGGTGAACGATCTGCCCGCAGTCGACTACCCGGTAATCCAAGTCAGCGTAAGTTATCCGGGCGCCAGTCCCGAGACGATGGCCAATACGGTAGCGACGCCTTTGGAAAAACAGTTTTTGCAAATCCCAGGTCTCGATCTGGTGACTTCGACCAATCAAACCGGTCAATCTACCTTGGTCCTGCAGTTCTCGCTGGATAAGAGCCTCGGCGACGCCGCGACCGACGTGCAAGCCGCTATATCGCGAGCTCAAGGATTTCTTCCCACCGACCTGCCACAACCTCCGTCATTTACAAAGACCAATCCGAACGACCAGCCGATCTTCTATATCGCATTGGTCAGCGATACGCTGACGGAAGGCGCGCTATTCGACTACGGTAATACTCAGCTGGGCCAGCAGATTGCAATTATCAACGGTGTCAGTCAGGTCAGTGTTTATGGTGCGCGAAGCGCGATCCGGATCAAGGTCGACGTGAACAAGCTTTCGTCGCTTGGATTGACGATGACCGATGTCACCAATGCGGTGGGCCAGAGCACCGCCTACCAGGGCGCCGGCCAGTTTGATGGGAAATATCGCACTTATTTGCTGCGTCCGAATGGGCAGCTGACCAGCCCCGGGGAATACCAAAACGTCATCATTGCTCGCCCTAACGGTCAACCCGTTTATCTAAAGGATGTCGCCGATGTTGTGCAATCGGTGGAGGATGAACGGATCAACCGAAATTTCTGGTCGCGGCAGTATGGAGAAGCCGGTACCGAGGTGGTGCTGGCGGTAAGTCGCCAAGCCGGAGCGAACGCGGTCGAAGTAGCGCAGAGGGTCAAGGATTTATTGCCTCAGTTTCAGAAGCAGTTGCCCGGATCCGTTACCCTGATACCGCTCTACGATCGTTCCAAGACGATTGTCGCGAATGCGGAAGAAGTGGAACACACGCTCCTCATCGCGTTCACGCTGGTTGTGCTGGTTATCTTCGCTTTTCTCGGTCGCGCGACGGACACGTTTATTCCGGTGGTCGCTCTCCCGTTATCGATGCTTATCACCTTTATCGTGATGGGCGCGCTTAATTTCAGCCTGAATAACCTAACTTTGATGGCGCTCACTTTGGCGATCGGGTTTCTCGTGGATGACGCGATTGTTTTCCTGGAGAACACCGTTCGCTTGATGGAGGCGGGTCAGAAACCACTCGAAGCGGCGATTAGCAGCGCCAAGCAAATCACGTTTACGATCATCGCCATGACGGTCTCGCTCGCGGTAGTTTTCTTGCCGCTGGTGATGGTCACCGGGTTGATCGGACGGATATTTCGCGAATTTTCAGTCACAATTATCGTCGCAATTTTCGCTTCGGGCGTTGTGTCGATCACCCTTACGCCCATGATGTGCTCTCGGATCCTGGGAGAACGCGGCGAACACGACCAAACCTGGATGGAACGTAATGTCAGCCGTTTTATTAGAGGGGTCAGTCATGCCTATGGCCGGAGCCTCTATTTTTTCTTGCATCATCGTTGGATTTCGGCTGTCACCTGGGTCGGTTGCCTGGTGCTGACAGTGTGGGTGTTCGATCTGTTGCCGAAGACATTCATTCCGGCGGGAGACAGTTCGTTTGTTCGCGGAATCATTCTTGGCCCTGAAGGTATCTCGCCCGCCCGGTTTCGGGAGATTCAAGCTCAGGTTGATCAAACGCTTCGCAAGAACCCGGCGGTCGACGAGACATTTACGCTATCGGGATTTTCCAAGGGTCTATCCTCAAATCAAATGTTAGCCCTGGCTTTCTTGAAGGATCCCAGCCAGCGCGCGCCCATTAATGTCGTGGTCGGTCAGCTCATTCAGCAGCTAGGACAGATACCAGGCATCATCCCGTTGGTCCGCCCTGATCCGGTGCTGCAGATCAGTACGGGTGCGACGAAAAACAACCAGGGCCAATACGCGTTTTCCATATCGGGAGTCGATCCCACTCAAGTATACGCGGCGGCGAATCAAATGATTGCCAAGTGCCGCCAATTTCCCGGCTTTCAAAGCGTCTCCTCCGATTACTTCGCCAGCACGCCATTGATTGGGATTAATCTGAATGAACTGCAGCTGCAGTCGTACGGCTTAAACAATGTCGACGTCGAGAAGCTGCTGAAAAATGCTTATTCCCAAAACTACACCTACCTGATTAAAACCCCGATCGATCAGTATCAGGTCATTGTCGAAGCGAATGACAAACAGCGCAGTGAGCCTGGTGATCTTAACGAGCTTTACTATAAACCTGCCAATGGTCAGGGCCAGATCATCATTCCGAATGAGACAGTGACCGATCCGCAAGCAACAATCGGAATGCTCTCAGTGAATCATCTCAACCAATTCTCGGCAGTTACGCTTTACTTCAATTTGAAACCAGGGGTCTCCACGGGAGAAGCAACCAAGTTTATTACGCAGACCGCGGCCGAAGTGCTGCCGCCCACGATACGCGGGGCGCTCCAGGGCGAGGCTCAAACTTTCAGTGACACTTTTGCCCAGCTGGGGGTGTTGTTACTGGTGGCTGTCTTCATCATGTACGTAATACTCGGAATTCTTTACGAGAGCTGGTTTCACCCGATCACCGTGCTCTCCTCTCTTCCGGTCGCGGCGGTAGGAGGCTTGCTCACGCTGGTTCTCTTTCAGTCGGAGCTATCACTTTACTCTTATATCGGGATGTTCATGCTCATCGGCATCGTAAAGAAGAATGGGATCATGATGGTCGATTTCGCAGTCGAACAACAACGGTCCGGCAAAAATTCTGTCGAAGCGGTTCACGAAGCAAGCGTCGAACGTTTTCGGCCAATCATCATGACCACTCTGGCGGCACTGATGGGCGCGATACCGATTGCCTTGGGTCTGGGAGCGGACGGGGCATCTCGCCGGCCACTCGGGCTCATTCTGGTTGGCGGACTGATCGTTTCGCAGTTGATTACGTTGTACGTGACTCCGGCCATTTATCTCTATTTTGAGGACCTGCAGGAGTGGGTTGACCGGCAGTACGCTCGGATCAAGAACCGGCAAAAAGGGAAGTCGCGGCTAGCAGAGGCGCATTGAGTTTACTCTAAGCGACGGCGGCCTCAGCGCGTTGGAAGACTCGCTATCTGGTTTGCGCCGTGCCAATCGGTGGGCATGATGACTACTCAGCACAGAGGATGATGAGTTGTCAGCCATGGTAGAGCGCAATATTGAAGAAGGTTGCTTGACGGCCGGATGAATCGTTGATCTCTGCCGAGATTGGTAGAGCGAAATGGTTCCCGCAACGTGCGAATACACGCAGATGCGCGGCCCGCGGACGGTGAGCTTTGCGAGACGGCCGCAGCAAAGTATCATAAGCGCTTGGCAGTGGCCCAGGCATGTCTATCTTTGAGCGCCGGTATGGCAGATCATCCGGAACGTGAGATTTATCTGATTCGACATGGCGAAACGGAGTGGGCACGCGATGGACGGCACACCGGTCGTACCGATATACCCCTGACCGAGACGGGGCGGGAACAGGCCGAATTTCTTCGCCCCATCTTTGAAGGCGTAGAATTCGAGACCATTTTGAGCAGTCCTTTGCGGCGATCTTTCGAAACCGCTTATCTCGCCGGTCTGAAAGACCGAATTGAGCTAAGCGATGATCTACGGGAGTGGGATTACGGCGACTACGAAGGGATTACGACCAAGCAGATCCGGGAGAAGGTGCCGAACTGGACAGTGTGGACCTATCCCTGTCCGAACGGAGAGACGATCGAGCAGGTAGCGGCCCGAGCTGATCGAGTCATTGCTCGCTGCGAGCAGGCAAAAGGGAACGTTGCTCTTTTTTCCCACGGCCATTTTCTGCGCGTTTTGGTGTCGCGCTGGATCGGCTTATCGCCGGACAATGGTCGCCATTTTCTGCTGGACACCAGCACGCTGTCGATTCTCGCGTATGAGCGCGAAGTTCATGCAATCAGGACCTGGAATGGTCCTCTCATAACCGCTGCCTGTGCCGTTCCATGGTCCCGCCAAGAAGATAGCCGATAGCCGATAGCCGATAGCTGATAGCCGATAGCCGATAGCCGATAGCCGATATTTGCGGTTGGCTCATCCAAGCAACTCTTCAGCGAATCTCCTTCAGTCGGAGGTAGCCATGCAGCGGCTCCGGCAATCGAATCGATCCGTCCGCTTGCTGGTAGCTCTCGATCAAGGCGACCAACAGCCGGGGCAAGGCGGTTCCAGAACCGTTGAGCGTATGACAAAGGCGATTCCTGCCGGCGGCGTCCTTGTATTTGAGATTCATCCGGCGCGCCTGGAAATCCTCAAAATTACTACAGCTGGACACTTCGAGATAGCGCCCTTGCCCGGGGGACCAAACCTCGATGTCGTAGGTCTTTGCTGCTCCAAATCCGAGATCGCCGGTACAGAGTTCGATGATTCGGTAGTGCAGCCCGAGGATTTGCAACACCTTCTCGGCGTTCGCGGTCAATGTCTCCAACTCGGAATAGGATGTTTCTGGCGTCGTTGTCTTGACCAGCTCCACCTTATCGAATTGGTGTATGCGAATGAGGCCGCGGGTCTCTTTTCCCGCGGCTCCAGCCTCTCGTCGAAAACAAGGCGTATAAGCGACATATTTCTTCGGCAACTCGGCTAAAGTGAGGGTTTCCTCGCGATGCAAGTTGGTGACTGGCACCTCGGCTGTAGGAATCAGAAAGAGTTGATCCTGTTCCAATCCGTAACACATCTCGTGCTCGAATTTAGGTAGCTGCGTTGTACCAATCATCGCCTCGCGTCGAACCAGGTACGGGGGGCTCACCTCGACGTAACCGTGCTCGGTCGTATGCAGATCGAGAAGAAACTGAAGCAGACCACGCTGGAGCCGAGCGCCCAGGTTGGTGAAACAAACGAAACCGCTGCCACTGATTTTCGTGGCTCTTTCGAAATCGATCAGTTTCAGTGCGGTCGCCAGCTCAACATGACCGAGCGGCGAAAAACCGAAAGAAGGTTTTTCGCCCCATTCGCGAACGAGCGGGTTATCGTCGGCGCCCTGGCCGATCGGCGCCTGGAGATGCGGCAGGTTCGGCAGGTTCAGGAGCAGATCGCGCTGCTTTTCGTCCGCTGCCGTGACCTCGGCGTTCTGCCGGGTGATTTCCTCGGCAATGATGCGAACACGGGCCTCCAAATCAGCGCTCGGCTCTTTGCGGGACCGCAGTATCCCGATCTCCTTGCTCAATCGATTTCGTTCAGCGTTAAGCTTCTGTAGCTCGGTCTCGGCGCGCCTGCGTTGAGCATCGATTGCAAGGATTTCATCGACTTGAGCCGGCAAATCTTCGCTCCGCGTCGCTAAGCGTTCGCGAATAAAGTCTGGCTTTTCGCGTAAGAGACGGATATCGAGCATGCCTTGACGCTATAACCCATCTTCAGGCCGGAGCGAGTCGGAAAATTTCCTGAATTCACCGGCCATCCCTTCAGTTTGGCTGCAACCCATTGTCAGTTGGCCGTCTCCCAGTCAAAGCCTGATTTTCCACAAACGTGAGAAAACCGGACAACTTACCCGATGGACATTCGAGACCGAAATGATAAACTCCAGCCGTTTTGTCCCAGTGGGACCGCAAATAAATCGGGAATTCTCGGAATGATGCGGTGAGCTGGAAACAGTAGTTGCATATGGAACCGATCTCAAAACCGGAAATCACAGCCCCGGATTCGCCTTTAAGAAATGAGCTTCCGCGCGCCTCCTCCGGTTCGGATCAACCAGGTCCGAAGCTAGCGACGCGACCGGAAGCCAAAACCGGCAAAAAGGAGGGTGATTCTTACCGCGGCACGCGTTCAGGGCGCGCGTACGTCCCTTTGCAGGGGGAATCCGAGGGGCAACAACTCTCTGGGCAACAACTCTCTGGGCAAGAGAAGGTCGTCGCTGCGCCGGGTAAGAACGGCAAGGTCATCTTTTGGATTATCGTCGTAGTGGCGGCGGGACTTGCCCTTGGTGCAACGTACTGGAGCTGGCATCAATTTGGTGACAATGGCGGGCAAAATCTGCTGAGCCTGACGGCTGCAGACGTAGATCAGCAAGTGACCGAGTCAGCGAGAACATCTCTTTTGCAGGGCCAGGTACCGAACTATTTGAGTAGCGCCAGTACTGAGATACTGAACAAAGTCAAAAACGGTGAGATGGATTTGGCCTCAAAGAATCTTGTCGATTCGGCACAAGCTTCCGGTGTGATGGTGCACGTTTATATCAGCATTAATGGCCAAGCCGCGGCGAACGAAGTGCTGACCCCAGAGCATCTGAAAACCACGATTTTTCCGATCAGCCGCAATAGCATCACCCGCTTCCACTATGTCGTCGATTCTGCAGGTCCCAGTGGAGCTGTTACCCTCTCGGTCCCGTCTGCTTCTGGTGCCGTGCTCTCAACCGGTCCGTTGGCGACTGGAGCTAAAGCAGATTTGCAGCTGATTGAGCGATAGTTTCACCACATCGGTATGGCTTTTTCCAATTCTTGGTTCCAGGGCACCGATTCGCAACGCCTGCCTCCCGGCGTCTTGGTCGGGCTTAGCGTCATCTTGATGGGCGTAATAATCGCGCTCAACCAAGTAAGTGCCTGGTTCTCGCCGGTATTGTTCCTGTGCGCGACCGGGGGAGTCATCTACTGGGTCTGGCGAGGAGGCCTTGGCGAACAAGAGACGAAGCGCATGGAGGACTACACCAAACTCTCTTCGACTGATTTCGCTCAGCGAGAGCAATGGCTAAAGATGAACGTGCGAGGACAAGATGAAGCGATCGAAACCGTGGTTTCCAGCCTGACAAGTGAAATGGCGATTGCTCGACCCGGTCAATTGCTCGGCGCTTTTTTGCTGGTGGGGCCTACCGGTACCGGAAAGACGTTCCTTTCTCAATTGGTCGGCCAAGCGCTCTATCCTGACAGCGAATCGGTCATTTTGCGGATGAACCAGTACAAGAGCCAAAACGACGTGCAAACGTTGCTTGGTCCCCCTCCGGGAATGCCTGGCTACGAGGTTGGTGGCGCGCTCACCCGGCCGGTGCTGCAGAACCCGCGTCGGGTGATTGTGCTAGACGAGCTGGAAAAGGCTCACCCGGACATCCATCATTGTCTTTACGATATTCTGGATGCCGCGTCATGCCGGGAAAAGAGTAGCGGCAAAGAGGTCGATTTTAGCCGGTGCGTCTTTTTTGGAACTAGCAATTCGGGAGTGGAGGTATTGCGGCGACTGCGTCAACAGATCGATCCATCCCAGAACCCGGCTCTGTGGTTGGGGCAAAGTCGAGACGCACTGGTGGAGCACGCCGGATTCGAACGCGCGTTTCTGGCGCGTTGGGGGCACATCATTCTGATGGACGAACTTTCCCCGTATCACGTCGCTGAAGTCGCCTGCCTGCAACTGTCGAGGTACTGGCGCGACTACGGCATCGAATTAACCTATACTTCACCGGAGCTCCTTTTGGATACCGTTGCGCAAAACGTTGAGTTCAAGCAATACGGTGTGCGCCAGCTGGAACACTATCTGAAACAGAAAACCAATCCGGCAATTGTGCAGGCGCGCACTCAAGGCTTTTCCCGAGTCCGCTTGGTGGTTGGGCCCGATCGCGACTTGCGCATCGAACCGATGCCGCAGGAAAGATCCATTTCGCACTCGTGAAAACAATCGACTTCCGTGCGCTCATCAAAAACCAGTGGGTGCTCGTCCTGTCGTTGGTCGCGCTGGTTTCCTTCTGCACCACCGTGCTTGATCTATTTACCGGGAGGTTCGGCGGGGCTTCCAACCAAAGAAGGGTCGATTCGACAGGCAAGAGGACCTGGGTTCTCGATGCTGGCGGCGGTCGCGGATCGGACGGAAAGGATTTTTCTGAGATCATTAACAACGTTGCGGAGGGTGACGCGATAGAGCTCAAGCCTGGAGTTTATAACGGTCCATCGGTCGTGGCACGGTCGATTCGTATTACCGGTCAGACAGCAAGTTCGGGCGAACGCGCTTCGATTCACTACACTGCCGGGCTCGGAATGACGGTTACCGCCGGTCAGATCAGTGTTGAGAATATTGAGTTTACTCAAACCTCAGCTGGGCAGTCAGGAATAATCGTCGTTAGCGGCCAGACGATAGCTCAGATTAACAAATGCGCATTTCTGACGCGAGGAAGTTACTGCATATCTGGACAGGGTTCAGCGCGCATTGTGGTGCAGGATTGCAAATTCCAATCGTTTAGCCAAGGCACGGGCTTTTTTATAAAAGAAAATGTTAATGGCACGTTAGAACGTTGCACTTTTGAGGAAAATCAAGAAGGCGCGCACAGCGAGGGCGCTTCGTATCTTACCTTGAACGATTGCACATTTCAGAAGAATGCGATCACCAAGGCCGGTTCTTGCGTGTTCGTTCTTTCCAGTGGGAACGCTCAAGTAAATGGTTGTCATTTTTCCGATAACGAGAATGCTGCGCCCATCCAGGTCGGCCAATCTGATGTCACGCTGAATAACTGCACTTTCGAGAGAAATGGTGCCAGTGAAGTTGGCTTTGCGATAGAGGCTCACAATGGAGCTACTTTGCATATTAATAGCTGCACTTTCACTGAGAACAAAAGGCCCGTGGTCATCAAGGACGGTTCGCGATTGTTCATGGAGAACTGCAAACTCGATAAATGTGGCGAGAGTTCCAAGTCGGTCTCTGGCTCAGATTTATTGATTCAAGACAAGAACTCGCAAGCGACCGTCAAAAAGACAGAATTCACTAATATCGTGTACGCGGGGGTTCTAATTGCGGATGAAGCCCAGTTGACGATGCAGGACTCGACCGTAAACGGGGGTCAATACGGTGTGGATCTGGGGACGACAAAAGAGAAGGGCTCGGTTGGAGGAACGGCGAACTTGCAAAACGTAACCATCACCGGACAGGTTGGACAGATGGTTCGGGTGACACGCGGTGGTAAGCTAACGATGGTTAATTGCAAGCTGAACTCAGCTGATGCCTACTACAGCGCAATGTATCTGGATGCGGGAGCTAGTGTCGACATGTCTGGCTGTGACGTCCAGGGTGGCAAGAGGCATGGCTTAGAAGCTGTCGGCGTGAATACGCAAGTAGTCGCCAAGAATTGCAAATTTTTCAGCTTCCAGAATTCTGGTGTACTGGCGCGCAGGAATGCGCGAGCGACTTTGGATTCCTGCACGTTAGAGCAAAACGATATCGGTGCTGAGGTAGGAGATGGGACGGATGCGCACGACAATGCTACCCTGACCTTACAAAACTGCACGGTCAGCTCCAATCGAACGTTTGGGGTTTCGGCCGTACAGAGATCGGTTCTAGTCCTCTCAGCGATTACTTACAACGACCAGATAACCCAAATCCACAAAGATCCTTCGGCAGCAGTGCGCGATCATTGATGCTATTCCGGCGCCGCTCGATTATACTATACACTTTATGAGCGATCTCCACAGCATGACCGATTGGGAGCGGCTCAAACAGCTCCTGGAAAACCAAGGGGACGACGGTTCGACGATGAGTATCGACGAAGCCGAGTTTCTTGCTCACCTGCAGGCACGGGTAAAAGGTCAGGATCCGATCCTTAAGGATGTCGCTCGCCTCATTCGCCTGCAAGCGGCAAAGCAGCAGAAGACCCGTCCGATTTGCAATCTGCTGTTTCTCGGTCCGACCGGTACCGGAAAGACCGAACTGGCCAAAGCAATTGGCAGTTTTTTGTTCGATGAGGAAAAATCAGTGTTGCGTTTCGATTGCTCGGAGCTCAACGGAGCGCATTCCAAGGATCGCTTGATTGGCACTCCAGCAGGCTATGTTGCTTCGGAACAGGGAGGACAGTTAACTCGGCCGGTTTTATCTAATCCGAAACGGCTCATTCTGTTTGATGAAATCGAAAAGGCGTATCCGCCGGTTTTCGATTTGTTTCTCCAGATGATGGGTGAGGCTCGTTTGACTGAACAAGGGAGCGGAAAGACCGCCGATTTTTCGCGATCTGTCATTATTCTCACCAGCAATGCCGACGCTGAACAAATAGGCAAAATACAGCGGGAAGTGACCGACTATCATGAGATGGTCAACGCTGTTAAGAGTCATCTGGCCGATTCCAAGATATTTCGTCCTGAAATAATTGGTCGAATTGATCGGGTCTATGTTTTCCAACCGCTAAGCGGCATGGTCATCGCGGAAATTGCGCTACTGAAAATTACCAAGCTAGCGGAGCAATATCGGCTGAAGGTGAAGTTTGTTGCGCCGGAGTTGCTGCTGCAGGCGTTAGCCGCAAACGAGAAGGTCAGCCGTTTTGGCATTCGGGAACTGGAACGTATTCTGGACGATATGCTGGCTGGACAGCTCCTTCAGGCGAGAGATTTGGGCGCAAAAGAAGTACTGCTCGAGCCAGATCTCAGCAAAGACGAGATCTCTATTCGGCCTAACTAGAAGAGGTTGGGAGTTACAGGCCGGCAGTTGAATGCGGGCGAAAAGCAGACCGGTAGCGGTCCCGCGTCCGCGAGATCCGATTATGGCCGTCGTGCCGCAGATCCGTGTTTTTTCGGTAGATACGGTCTTGGAAGTCAAAGGGTTTTAGCAAAAGAGACGAGCAAAGGGTTAAAAGGTTTTTGATGTTTGAGCACACCGAAGGCGATGTGGAGGAGCTTGCGCATGATGGCGCCGCGGATAGCGAGGTCA
>DATNNZ010000514.1:0-5624 GCA_035601575.1 Chthoniobacterales bacterium | reverse complement strand
GAATCCGAACGGGGCTTCTCCTTCTCTCCGCAAACCAGGAAACGGGCGCCCATTAGCTCGCGGTAGTTGGGGAGGGACTCGCGAAGCATGTCCAAAAACTGATCGTACGGTACCGGAGTCATGTCGATATAAAAGCTCCTGATGCCATAGAAGCTCGCATCCATTGCCCAATGGCCTGGCCGGAAGGCGGAGTCGCGGAAAGCGACCCTTGAAGTGTAGATCCCGGGTAAATTGGTTAAGCCTTGGATAACACGTAAGGCCGTAAGATTTTCGGGATCATAATAGCTTGCCAGGTACGACGGGGTGGTTCCGTTGTGGGCGATCGCCGCTGCCAGACAAGAAAAAGTGAGGCCTGTAGTAACGAGAGCAGTTATTCCAATTCTCGCTAGATAGAGGAGTACCAGTCCGACAGGGATAACGCAAAGAGGGAACCAATTCCATGTGTGTGAGCGATAAGCAATCACCAACTCGACGATCCACAGGCCGCTGGCGACAATTGCAGCTCCAATCCTGCCGGATAGCGAAAGCCGAAAATGCCGCGCACATGTGTCGAAACCCAGGCCCGTAAGTAAGCTGACAAATATAGTAAACCAAATAAGGTGACGCCCGGCCTCCCGGATACGGTTCAGTAATGGTAAATGAAAGTGAAGTTGAGTGATGCCGCTGTGAGTGCCCAAACCCGCTAGTAAACCATAGATGGCAAACAGTGTGGAGAAGATCACTAAAAACTTGCCGAACCGCTCTTGCCCGCGGAAACGCAGCCAGGACAAAGTCACTCCGGCAACGCCCAGAGGACCGATGTAGGGACCGCCAAGTATGCCTAACGGCCAGGAGCTGGCGAACACATGCCAGAGCTGAGCGGGTTCAAGCTGAGCGCTGGTAAAGGCCTGCCATGGTATCCGCTGATGTCCGATCACAGCAGTCCTGTCGCCGACATGCCGGATCATGCCGGCAGTGTCAATCGTCATCGGAATCGTGGCGACGGCCGTAAGACCGGCCACAAATGCGAGCGCTACCAGAAGGGAAAGGATTATCTTCAGCGCGTGACCAGTCCCCTGGTTCTTTGCAAACCAGGGCAGCGCACAAGCAAAAAAGCACAGGCAGAACAACAGGGCGTGAATCACCGATTGCGCCGGGCTCGCGATGATAAGCAAACTGGCTGAAGCACTCAAAAGAAGAACACTGGCAAAGCCCGGTCTCTTAAGGAGCCAGATTGCACTGCCAATTAGCAACGGTAGCCAGCTATAGCTTGCGATGATGGTAATCCAGGTCGAATAACCGATAGTGCTGCCGCCAATCAAAGCCAAGGTCGCGCCACAGAGCGCGCCGAAACCGCTGCCCCCGGCAAGTCGAATCATTGCATAGGAGTTGAGATAAAGAATGAGCAGATGGAAAAAGGTGAGGCGCGTTAATGTGAAAACAGCATCGAGCTCAATGCCGTAATTGATCCAGCCAAGGAAATAGAACGGATAAGTGATGGAAAAATGAGGCGAATCGAACAACGGATATCCAGTAAGCATGGTGTCGAGCCAGTATGGACAGCTGCCATGCAGCGCAATCTCTGAAGCCCTGGAAAAAATAGGGCCATAAATCCAAATGTTATCTTTGAATGGACCGAACAAATCCCCACGCAAAATTGACGGGGTATAGCGAAGGACAAAGATCAGCAGCAATAACAGAAGGAAAACTCCGTCCCGCTGCCAAAACGTTTTTGCTCGTTCTGTCCGCTGCTCCATTCAGGTAGACGCGTCCGACATACGGCGTCCGACCGCAAGTAGGGAGCTGCCGATGGGCATTGAGAACGGGATACTTGTCTCAAGAGCTTGTAATCGTTTTAGGATACCGTGCAAAAATGGGTTTGACGGAACGAAACCCACCCTAATGGTGTGTTCAGGTGGTGTAAGACGAAGGATAAGTTTACGCATTAAGAGGGCAGGCAAAAGAAACAACCCCCACTGTGCAATAGATATTGGCTTCAGACGTGCTTGGCGGAAAAGAGATTTGATATCAGCAACACCGTAACGGCGCTTGTGGCCGGCGACTTCATCATATTGACTGTAGAAGGTCATATGTGCTGGAACGTTAATTACGACAAGCCCGTCTGGCTTGAGATGTTGAAGTGATACCTTAACAAACTCCAAATCGTCGTCGATATGTTCGATCACATCCATCAGAAGAAGCAAATCATAAGCGCCAAGCATCTCCGAGTTTCGGTCGAATACATCATAGACCAGCAGTCGCCCCTTACCACTCGTCGCCTTTTCTAATGCATGCTGATTTAGATCACAACCGTCAACACGAATTCCGAGGTCGCGCTCCAACATCTCGCGGACCAGCCCGTGGCCGCATCCAACCTCCAGAGCGATCTTCCCGCGAAAACTCGCGCGATTGAGCTGCCGAAGCAGGACGGAGTGACGCCATTTAATCCAAAAATGATCCGTGGTTGCCAGATCAAACCATTCATCTGCCATCGAAACCGAAGTAGGCGGTGAAAGGAACTCAATTTCGCTCATCAGGCGAGTTCTGTCCCTCGAAGTTAATGGTGCGTTCAATAATGAATGGTGGACGCCCTTTCACCTCCAGGAACATTTGGCCGATATACTCTCCTAGTATTCCAAGGTAGAGAAAGACAAGACCATTCGAGAACAGTAGAAGGATCACCAAGGTTGAAAATCCCGGTGCGGCGATGCGGGTATTGGTAAAAACCGCGATAACAGCGTAGACCACAGCCGTCAGGAGGGCGAGAAAACAGAGAAGAGCGCCGCAAATCAGACCTATTCGAAGTGGCTTAGTCGAAAAGGAAGTAAGTCCTGCTGAGGCAAGCTTCACTAGCTGCCAAATGGAATACTGAGGTTGGCCGGCGGCGCGAGCCGCCCGGGAAATGGGAAATGGCCTGGCCGGCAGGCCAAGCCAGGCTCGAAGCCCGCGCACGAAGCGCAACTTTTCCGGTAAAGCCAAAAGAAGTGTCACCGCGCGGCGCGTCATTACGCAAAAATCCCCACTGTCCACTTGCACAGGAGTATCAGCTAAAAATGTGTATAGCCGATAAAACATGTAGTAGCAGAAGCGCTTTAATCTTCCCTCCGGGCGAGTGGCCCGGACAGCGTAAATTACATCAAGTTTGTCACTGCGGAGAAGTTGATACATGTCGAGCAACACCTCCGGTTCGTCTTGCAAATCCGCATCCATGATTCCGACATAATGCCCTGAAGTCAAAGCCAGACCGGCAGAGACAGCGTACTGATGGCCAAAATTGCGTGTTAGAACCACAAGTTTTACCGCTGGGTTTACGCGCGACCAGTCTTCAACATACTCGGTGCTACCATCAGTGGAACCGTCGCTAACAAAAATTAGCTCCCAGAAATCCGATCGCTTCGCAATGTTCTCAAAGCGCTCGCGCAACAGGGGTAGCACTCTCTTCTCGTTTAGAAATGGAATAACAATGCTCAGCTCGGGTTGAGTCATGTCGAAATTGTTTCGTTTACGGCGCGCCTAATAACGAGAAGAATCATCCGGCGACGGCCAGCGCGCGGCGGTGTAAGGACTTAGAGGTATGTTCGTCGCTGAAAAGCCGAGACAGTTGCTCGCGGGCTACCTGAGGCGAGTACAACGATCTCGCTTTCGTTAGACCGTTTTCAGAAAGCCGATTCCACATCTCTTCCGATTGGTAGAGCGCCACCAGGTTTCTCGCAAAATCTGCCGGTGCCTCTGCTACAAGCACGTCTTCTTCGTGCGTCAAAGACATGCCTTCGACGGCGATTGAAGTGGCTACGACGGGTACTCCAAATGCCATACTCTGGTTGATTTTTCCTTTGACGCCGGCACCGAAACGAAGCGGTGCGACAGACAATTTCACCGACTCAAAAAATGGCCGGACGTCAGGCACGGCCCCGGTAACAATTACATTGTTGCTCGCGAGCGCGACAACTTCGGGAGGGGCCTTGTCACCGATGATGTAAAATTTCGCGGTCGGCAGATGCTGTGCAATGAGCGGGTAGATTTCTTTGGCGAAGTAAAGCACGGCATCAACGTTCGGTGGGTGCAGAAAGCTTCCGATGAACAGAAAATCGGCGCGGTCGGCGAATGCTGTCGTCGGCGTCTGGATGTCAACGATGTTTGAAACCACCTCGATCTGTTTGCCAGGCAAATCCTGCAGCAGCAGCTCGCGTTCAGCTACGCTGACTACCCACGTCTCGTCGGCTTCGTTAATAACGGCATATTCCTGTTGCTGCGTTTCACGCGCCTGCGTTCTGGATTCGACTTTTTGTGTCAGCTCTGCTTCGCGGGCGGCGCGCAAAAAATGTAGATCGACGGTGTCAAAAATCACATGGCTTTGAGGAGCATGGAGCCTCACTGCTGCGATGTGCTTCTTTGCCGTTCCGCAGCGGCTTAGAATTATGACATCGTATTTCCGACCGTGACTTTCGATATAATTGGTCACGTCTTTGATGTGCGGACGCAGAACTACTTCGATGCCACGTTTCCTCAAGTCGTCGCCATAAGGCGGGATGTTGGCGAGGTTGTCGGGAATGAAGCTAACCCTGTGTCCCAGATGAGGGAGAATCGTGAGGATCTGAAACATGCGAAGCGAACCGGAGTCCCGGTCCGGCATGGGCAGATGATGGTCGATAACAAGAATACGTTTATACCCTTGCGGGAGTTGTTCCAACGCAGCAACGTCGCCGTTGGCAGGTTTGGTGGCGAGAGCTTCCTTCCACTTCGCTGCGAACGCCTTTCGGTTAATTTCCTGATGCTTCTTCGTGCCAGTAGATATGTCAGTTCCACCGGTCGCTCCCTCGAAATGGAACACCTCGCTGAGCGGTTGATAAAGCACTTTGAATCCGGCCGCTCGTACCTTGAAAGCCAGATCTGTGTCTTCGTAGTAGGCGGGAACATAACGACTATCAAACCCGCCGATCCTTTGGAAAAGCGATTTCGGGAGCATAAGGCAGGCGGCGGAACAATAATCTACCTCACGCAAGAAATTGTATTCTGGTTTGCGAGGATCATCGAATTTCCCGCGATTCCAACCCGAACCATCCCGCCAGATAATCCCGCCGGCTTCTTGTAAACGGCCATCGGGGTAGATTAATTTGGAACCGACAAGGCCGGCGTGCGGCTCGAACTGGAAAGTCTCTCGTAATGCCGATAGCCATCCTGCCGTCACAACGGTGTCATTGTTTAAGAACACTAGATAGTTACCCCGTGCTTTGGCAGCGCCCCGATTGCAAGAGGCAACAAACCCCACATTCTCTTCGTTGCGGAGGTAAACCAGACCCGGAATTCGGGGGAGAGTTTCTTCGGTGCCGTCGGTGGAAGAGTCGTCTACCACGATGACTTCCAGACTTTGGTCTGCCTGATTATCTTGAATGGAGGCGAGGGATGATTGTGTGAATTGAAGTTGATTAAAAACAGGGATGATTACCGAAACATCCACTGAGTCGCGGACGGGGAACTCGATAGGCTTGGTGGGAGCGGGCGGAGTGATTGGCGCCGCAGTACTTCCATTTGGGCCCGCGAGTCGTGGCGGAGACGCGAGCGAGCGGTGCTCGAGTCCCCCGATCTGTTCATCGATTTTGTAGACTTCTGGGTGATGCGGGCGCCATTGCAAATAATCGGAAACA
>DATNNZ010000513.1:0-2692 GCA_035601575.1 Chthoniobacterales bacterium | reverse complement strand
TTTTAGATGCTCCTGAAAGGAAAAAGGATGCAGAAAGTCCATTACCAGTGTTAGCCCGCTTTTCCCCTTTTCCAAAAAGCCTTGAACTATCTTCACATCGTCTTCTAAATAGAGCATCGCAATAGTGTTACCGCGGCATGCATATTCGTGAGTAAGCGGTCACGCCTAAAAGCGAACCCACTCTATTGATGCTGGCTTCATGTCCGGCGCTCAGTTTCGTCAACCCAGTTTTCCATCAACTGGCCGTAGTAATGTCGCTGTGACGATCGCAAATCTCGTGTGTGGCACGAATCGAACGAGTCAAGTGCTGGTTGTGAGCGCGAATTTCTTTCGGCATTCGCTTCGGAGTAACGACGTCTTTATTGTTATCTTTCGCGAAATGTTGCTATCGAACGCAGGGTGGTTTCATTGATCTCTCGTTCGGCGATATCGTTCGTCATCGTGAAGATCTACGCGGATTACTCGTCAAGGAGCGGTTGTAGTCGTAAAAGTGGCGAATCGCTATGTGCAAGTAAAAATGTTTCGTCTTCAGGTAAAAAGCGAAACACGCCGGCAGGCACGCCGCGCAAATTGCGTGGAATCTCCTCAACGGCGTCCGGGCTGGAGACGGTTGCCATATCGAAGATATCTGGTTCCTGATTCTTCAATTGAGCATCACTCTTTTCCATCGCTCAGTTCGCCCGTGGAGAGGCCGGCATTTGTTTTTGTCGGGTGATTTGTGCCGTGTAACCAGCGGCGGCGCAAATCCCGTACCGGGCCAAAGACGGTCAGGAAATTGGTTAAAGCGGCTAAATCAGCGGCGTTTCAGATTTCTGGATGGGTAGTAGAGCAGTGATTGTGACGACGAACACGTGACTGCCGCTCGCCAAATGTCGAAATATCGACTTTCTTTGGGACGAGAGATGCCCAGTTTTTTTATCCGTACTTGAAGAGTTGTTCGCTTCATCGCGATACAGAAATCCTCGTGGTTTTTCAAAGCAGAATCAGTGACGACTGGTCCTGCAATTGCTCTTGCTTACTTGGTTGTGTTGCAAGGAAGGCCACCGAAAGGAACTCCTCGCGAAAGTAAACAATGCTTGCCTTTTGGAAAAACTCAGTGAACAGCCTCAAACTGTCCTCCTGTATGGGGAACCACACGGATTCTTTTTGCTCCGCTGTCGCAGCCTGTCTCGAAGCCGAACTCTCCTTCCCTACAGAATACGTCAATAACATTTCCTGGCAGGAACGAGAGCATCTTTTCGATTTAGAATTCATTCAGATCTGTTGGATGTGCGGATGGCCCTATGTGATTAAGGCCGATCGGCCGGGCCCCAAGGTCGAGTTGCTGGTTGTGCCTGTCCCCTCGGGGAAGAGATATGCAGGTCGGCCCATTTACTTTTCGGACGTCGTTGTACGGCGTGCGAGCCCTTACCGCACTTTTTCCGATTTGCAGGGGAGCCGGTGGGCCTATAATGAACCACGTTCCCATTCGGGCTACAATCTGGTTCGCTACTATCTTTTCTGTGCCGGTGTCGGGGATGGATATTTCGGACGGGTGGTAGAGTCTGGCTCTCATCGGCGTTCGCTGCAAATGATTCTTGATGACCAGGTAGACGGCTCGGCGGTCGATAGCACGGTTTTGGATTGGGAGATGCGGCACCACCCTGAGATCCGTTCCGAGATAAGGATCATTAAAACCTTGGGCCCGAGTCCGGCTCCGCCTTGGGTTGTCTCGAGGAGTTTTTCTGTGGACGTTCGCGCAGCGCTTCAGAACATTCTTTTGAGTATGCATAAAACGGAGCGGGGCCGTGGGGTCTTGGCCATCGGTCATATCGATCGGTTTGTGACCGCGAAGAATGAAGATTATGAAGTGATCCGCGCCATGGCCCGCGCCGGCCAGCGAATAAGCCTGTAGAAAAACGGCTGGGTTTGAGTCTGCACATTCATGTTTAACATAAGCCTGGCCTAGGAGCTTGACATGCAATCCGCATATCGAAATCAATGTTCTAAAAGTCCCTGAGGACTGTGGGCGAAATCTTCTTGCAACCAGCAAAATGTGAAAATCCTCCGCTTGCCATTTTAGATAAGTACGGCGATCGGACAGTGTACAAACGCGGGAACTCTTCCAAATAAAATCTCTCTGTAACGTTTGTCGGACTTGGGCCCTCTAACTATATTGAGTATTCTCTGCAACAAATCCGTACGCATATTGCATCGCATCTCGTGCAGAGCACTCCACCAGAAGGAAAGACGCGTTTGGATAAATACCTGCGGCGGGCCCTGATTGGATTACTTGCCGGGCTGGTAGCCAGTATGGCGTTGGCCACCACGCTGAGTAGTTCCCTTTTAGGGGTCACATTCGCCATTATTATTGGAGTTGGCTATGCGGTCGCCTTTCGTCCAACCCGGCACGCTTATGTAGATAGCCTCATGACGGCAGCAGCGCTGGGCATTCCTCTCTGGGGGCTGTTCAGTGTGATCGTCTTCCCGCTGCTCGGCGGACACATGGCACAGTGGACGGTGGAAGGTATGCGCGCGCTGTTCCCTGAGTTAGTCGGCTGGGTCCTCTACGGCGCTTGTCTGGGGCTGTTGGGTCAGGCGGCTCATGATTTGGCTTTCTGGCGATGGGGTCCGGAGCCTGTACCACAGCCGCCACCCGCCATGGAGAAGAAGCACATCGTCATTTTGGGTGGCGGTTTCGGCGGGATGACCA
>DATNNZ010000512.1:0-7337 GCA_035601575.1 Chthoniobacterales bacterium | reverse complement strand
CTATGTCTGAAGCGAGATTTCTTAACGTTGAGCACAGAGTTGCCAATCTCGAAAACGAGTCTGTAAGAGATGGCAACGCAATCGAAAGACTCAAAAAGGAAGATGCAGTGCTAGAGAACGACATCAGCACTTTACTCTTGCTGTTGGAAAACTTTTTCGTGTGGCCATCATCTGCCCCACGGCATGGTGACGCACAAAACGCTGCATTCGATAAGATCCGAGAGTTGCTCAAGGAGATGCGCCAGCGATACCCGCTAGAAAAACCGGCCTAGGAACGCGTTTCTTCTCCCTTGGCTATATCTGTCGGCGAACCTGAAACGCTCCCCCTAGAGCCAAGCGTGAACGCTTAAGAGCATGGCCTTTACCGGCTCGAATCGCCCTTAACCTGCAACACTTCGGCTAAAATCCGGCCAGCAAATACTCCAGGCGTTTTGCCATGCCGTTTGGCTTCGGCTTTAACAAGTTCTATCGTCAATTGCTGCAAGGTCCGCCAGATCGTTTGACTGTTAGGAACCCGCTTTCTACCAGCATTAGGCTGCGGTCCACCACGAGGCATTGTAGTAACGCTTTTACTTTGTCCGCTTGGCTTTCTCTCCTCTGATTTGCGCTAATACTTCGTCTGCTGCTCTATTCCGTGCAGCAGCCATTTCTGATGTTACCTCACGCCTGATAACAGGCGGTTCTTCATCACTTTGCCTTCGCACATGCATTACAAGAGGCGCGGTTAGGTGAGCCCGCGTGCTTGTCAAATTTTTGTTGTGTTTAACTAACAACCTGTCTATCTCGTAAGGTTAAAAGTAGTTATACCAGCTATTCGGGTAACGTGCACGTTCCCAAAACGTTTCGATCGGCATTGTATCAAGCAGCCTGTTCCAGTGCTTCAAGGTAAGCTCTAGACTTTGCGCGTGCAGGCAAAATAGCGTTACGTGGTCTGTGTAGTACAATGTTGCTATTCTTGACCAGGAAACAATGCATATTTCGTCAAGTGGTTCGAACGATAGGAGCGTTGTCAGTGAGACTGAAACCCCGCCTTTAGTTTTATTCTTCCTTGTCTCCAAACACTGCTACATCGTTTAGAGTCCGATCCGCAAACGCCTTGCACTGGTCTGTAATTGCACTAACGTTATTTGCTGTATACCTGTCCCTATCATTGATTTTCTTGCTCAAAATACCTGTTAATGCTGCAGTGTATGCGTTAGACCAAATTGTTAGTTTTTCTTGATGCGTCATCATGGAAGATATTATATCACCAATCATTATTCGTCGCGTCCGTTTCGTTCTTTTGCGGGTAGGCATAAGTGAATTCAATGATTGATACCGGCGGGGAATGCAGAGCGATACTGACCGGAAAGGAATTCGAAGTACCCGAGGTCCACGTCTGGACGTCGATATAGGCCCCCGAATCGAATGACCTTGCCATTGCCAACGATCTAAAGATGCTCACGGCGCTTGACCAGATTCACTGATAAGACGGGTTTCGGCTGCGAGAGAAACTCCGCGCCGAAAGCCGGGCGGCTGGGCCTCGCGGTCCGGTCGCCCCGCACTTCGGGCAGACAGCACGGAATTGCTTCCTACTGGTTGACTGAATCATACCCCGCATTTTTCGGCAGAACGGACAGAGCCGGGCATAGAACAATCTTGCCGTGGCATCACGATTTTCATCGGCACGCGCTCTGTCGGTCTGATTCCGGTGCCCGGCGACACTCCGCTTGGCCTCGGCATCCC
The DNA here is from genome assembly GCA_035601575.1 of Chthoniobacterales bacterium. Lineage (GTDB taxonomy): Bacteria > Verrucomicrobiota > Verrucomicrobiia > Chthoniobacterales > JAFAMB01 > DASTDH01. Next base: position 5,612 of record DATNNZ010000512.1, on the reverse strand, counting down.
AGAAATGTCCGAAGGTTCGCCATCGGTTCGCTGGTTTGGATTTGGCGTATGCGTCCAGATTACCAGACTCGTCCACCTGCGCCGCAATACTGAATATCCACACGATCCCTTGTTATCGCTCGTAAGCCATTTGGGTATCTGTTAACCTGCGGATTTCAACAGATGTCTTCCGACAGCCAAAACGGTTCTGCGGAGCCCGAGTATTCGAGTTTGGCTGACCGCGAAACAAAACGTTGATCAGAACTAATAAAACCCCGGGCTCGAACCCCTCGCGATGGCCAAAATAGAAAAACCCAGTCCGCATTGGGGCAGTGATTTTGACGATTTCCTCAAAGAACAAGGGATCTTTGAAGAGGTGATGGCTTCGCCGAAAATGAAGAAAGCGATCAAGGATCTGGGCGACTCAATCCAAGCCGGTGAACGGGAAGCATTCGCGGCCGGGTGGAATGCGTTCGTTGCGCGGCACGCAAGTTTTTTGATCAGTCACAGTATCGCCGATACTCGGGCCGGATTGGAGCAGGCTTGGGAAAAGTATTGGAAAAGCCGGTAAGAAAAATAATGCCGGTAGAAGAACCGAGGCGGAAGCGTAAGCGTGGAATCGAAGAACCGGACCGCTACCCGGAACCAAAGCGCGAAACCAAGCCGCAAATAGTCCCCGCCCGGCCCGCCGAAACCACCCAAGAAAGCTCCACCGGGAACGAAATGAACCGCCCCGAGTCAAATACGCACAATGAAGTATTGGCCCAGCCGGTCTAATTCGTGAAAATTCTTGATCTATGGCAGACGAAATTCAACTCCTCGAACAAGCCAAACACTTGAGCGGACAGATAACCGCTACTGAACAAAACGCAGTCACGATTTTTGCGGCGTTATTGATCGCCGATGCAATCCGCGAGTCGGTAGGTCAGCTTACCCGAGTCATCAGCGAAAAAGGAGAAGGGTTCCATTTCTCCTAAATTTAGAACCTGAATGCTTATGGAGAACGAAATCAGAGGCATTTTGAGAGATATTTTGCAAAGAGGCGATAACATTCTTGGAACAATGCCGGAAACTGATCCCTATTGTATGTTTCTGCGTACGCTCGTTAACTATGCGAGAGCCAAACGGGAATCTGAGGGAGCACTTAGGGGTAGCCGGTTTTTGTTGCCCAGACCTTAAGGTGTTGGCGTGTGTCCTCTCAGCCATTGAGTGACGGTAACGCTTGTTACACCCAGTTCGGACGCTAGCTCGCCTAAACTATAGCTCGACCGTAGCCGTTTTAATTTAGTAAAGGCTGGCTTTTCCCGAGTTGATCCGGCGGGCGAAAAATCGGGAGAATGAGTCTCCCATGGCAGCGAAAAATCCTTATCCGACGGACGGGAAAACAGATCACGACAAACCAGGACTTGGACGAGGCGTTGCGGCGTTACAAGGTTGCGTTCAAGAGGCGATATTGACAGCGGCCGCCGGTTCAGTCGTGGTCACAGTAGGCATGCGCCTGATTTTGAAGCACTTCGGGCAGTGGTAGACGCAGGACGGCGGTTGCTCTCGTTCTCGGACATGGCAATCACTAGTCGCATTGGTATTATTCTGATCTAGTTTTTCCACCTGAGCGATCCACCCCCACAGCCAAAACCAAAACAGAAATAAAAATCATGTGATGCCCTTGCTTGAACACGGTTTTCTCGGTGCCGAAGGTGACAAAATTCGGCAACAAATTCTGCAAAAGTACGCTGATTTTTTTACTTTACTCAGGGACTTTAACGGCGTTTGCCACGAGTACCTACGGAGCGCGAAGTTTGATTATCAGAGCCTTCCTCAGCTTTACGCCATTAGCTATTTCATCCGGGGATTAATGACGTTTCAGAGCCTGATAATTTTGTCAGAACATGGATGCATTGAAGACGTTGGAGCCCTTTGTCGGACTCTTCTCCAAGCCTATTTCAGATTGGCAGCAATCGCGGCCGATCCCACCGTCATCAATCGAATCCTGGCCAGCGCCATGGATTTGGATAGAAAGAGGCTTAAGCTCTTCAAATCGGGTGTATTCAAAATCCCTCCTGGCGCAGAGGCTGTTGATTTCGACGCCAAGATTGCCGAAAAAGATGCTGAAATTCAAAAGCTCGGCGAGTCACTGGCAAATGACCAAGAATTGGCCACGATCGGTAAGCTTTTAGGCGATTATCCCGCCTATTTAGTGCTGAGTGATGCCGCGCACACTTCGCCCACTGATTTACAATCCTTTCTTAAGCGCGACCAGATCGGCAGCTTGCTCGGCTTCATCTACGGACCCCACGATAAAGATCTTATGACGTATGCGGTCTATGCGATGAGCTTACAGGCCGATAACCTGATCAATCTGGATAAGGTCATCAAATTTGGTCTACCAGCCAGTTTCGTCGATATCCAAAATCGCTCTATTCATTTTCGATCTGACATGCCCGGCATGTTCAACCCGCAAAGCTGAATCGGCACGATCAATTCCCCCCAGCACTATGAAGCCCAAACCTATCCGCAAAATGTCTCCGATCGGAGAACCACCCCGAATCGTTGGACCCCCGGCACCTGAAGCAATAAGCCGGATAGGACAACAAGAGCCCGGTCTTTCAATAGCTTCGGTGCCAGCGAAACCCACCGGATCACCGTTATTGATTTGAAACCAGAGGACCGGGCCGCGTTCCAAAACATGGCCAAGCGTTACCGTGTCAAATCATTGATCCATTTTTTGGAAGGCTGCTTATCGGCTGAGGAAAAGCGAACCTACTGGGCCAGCCAAACCTTGTTCCGGGTCTACGAGGACTAAAAAGCGCCCGATGAGCGAATAAGTTTTCTACCAAACCAAGAACTTCTCCTTTAGTTCATGGGAGAAGCTACCTTTAGTCTGTAAGCCATGACCGCTAGGAGCGCCCGATCGCGTAAACCGACTAGGTGACTTACATCGATTGAGTCCAGGAGTTTTGCACTTCTTCGTGCGTGATTCTTTAGCCCCGTCCCGTTGGCACCCGACCAGGTAGAGGCTCAAATGCGAAGAACAAAAAAAAGGGGGGGAAAGGCTAGAGTTCCGAGACCAGAATATGGTGCTGGCGGATGAGTTGAGCGGCCTCACCGCGATCCACACAGGCATGGAGTTCGTCGGCAGGGATTTCCTGCTCTGACAGAATCATGGTCGGGGTGCGGTGGTCTTCGGGGACCTTTAGCTGGATCGAAGAAATTCGGGCGGCTTCAGCTTTCAGGCGATTTAAGTCGCCAAAATCGATTATAGCGAAGTTTCTTGCATCGATTAAGAGGTTCATTGTGGAGTGTGACTCTTCCGTGTACCGCCCCAACGCTTTCAAAACTTCTTCGGTGCTCATACGCGCGGAAGGTAGCGCCGCTCGGGACGAAGGGTCAGAGTGGTCAGGTCCTTGATGATTGAAGCCTGTCGATTCCATAGTTGAACGCGACGGCGATAGCGGATGGCTTTGAAAACTACTGGGCTAGTGATACCATTACTTCTCATTGTCGGTGACTCGGTGATGGGTTGTTTATAAAGCGCCGGGGGATGGTGATGCGTCTCCCGACGCGCTTTCATATATTGGTCACTGCGCTCCGTATTCGGGTAATAAGCCCACGCCGCAATGCGACCGCAACACACTGATCCCGGGCTGGCAGCTTTGCTGGTCCTTTCTTACCAGCTACGCGTCTTGCGTTACCCTGAGCGATATGCAAAGACAGGGACATTGATGGTCGAGACTCCGCTCTTCCAAGCGCTATCAAACTTGAGAATCTTTTAGACTGTCAAGCTAAAATATTGGAAGCAGTAGGAAGACGCTGAGATGTTCAATTTTTCTTTAATAAGAACCGTAATTTCTGGTAAATCGAGCAAGAAGGCGGCCGGAATTCCTTCCGTAATCGCTCGGCACTTTTGTTAGATCGGTATGAGTACACCGTTAATTTCCTAGAAATTAGCCAATAAGTGTTTTCGCTATTCCAGAAGAAAATCCCGCTGCAAAAGTTCTTTGAACTGGCCAGCAAACTCGTCTTAGACCAGTCTGCCGACTTCTTTCGCTGCCTTAAGAGTCTAAGGCATGAATCACAGCCTTTGACTTCGAGTCAGGAACTAGACGGCTGTTTGGAAATAATAATCTGGGAATTCTTCGTGTTTGATCAGGCGCTCATGAAATTTCCAGACCTTGATTATTTGAATACTAGCGATCGGCTCCGGGATCACGCATGGTGGCTGTTCTTCGATCGCGCAAGATACGAGGAATTACGGCAGCGCAGTAATGACCGGCTCCACGAGTACCACAGCTTCGACGAGTTGTTCACTGCTCCTTTATCCCAACCTGGATTCTCGAACTCAACCATCTACCGTTGCGCCGAGTATGTCGGCGCTCAGTTCGGGTATTTAAAGTACGGTCCAGAATCCATGATTTTGATGGCCGCGCTTTCCGAACATTTGCTCAACACTATCGACAGCAACGTTTATCAGGCCCTCCTTCGGAAGACCGACCTGCGATTGGCTAAGAAAGTTTCCTAGTTGCCGGAAGATTCGGCGGGTAGGCGTTCTCTGTTTTTCCGGGCGTTGAGCGACGCCATGCGCGACGTGGAGAAGAACAATGGAAGAACTGCGCGACAAGGCTCCAAAATGTTTGCGGCTACCTTTTCCTTCAGTGAAGCCGCACACAATGAACTCCTGTTGTGGTCGTGACTTGATTTTCAACCAATCCGATGAGCGCTTTCCCGGTCCGAATAAATCTTGGGTTAACCCAGGCTCTAATTCGGCGCATCGCGTGTCGCTATTTGCTGATAGACTGCGGTGAGAAGGATTGATTACTCATAACCAGCGTACAGGAATGCTGGAAATCACTCAGCAAGGCATCGACTATCTAGATCAAGCTTCGTAGAAAGACGAAAGCCCCTTTGCCGACTGGCTCCCTGGATTTTTCCGTGCGACTTTCGGCAGAACGGGCAAAGCCTCTAGTCGAGGAAGCCACCAGGATGGCGAATCAGATCTGGAGGTTCGGTCAACGAGAAAGATTAGACTCTCGTCGCTTTGGTTTTATTTCTGAGAGCAGTTCTCGTTCGGCCTGTACCCAATCCGATGTTTGATCACCGGGCATTCCCAGTTTTCGACGACCTCAGCGAAGTCTGACCGTGTGATTCGGAAAACGATTTTGGCGAGTCCGAATGGTCCGCCACAGGCCACTTTGATGTTAACCAACAGCCTGCACCCGGCGACGCTTATCTGGTGCCATCTTGTTTATTTGCGAGAACGGCGGGAGAATGGCAAGGAGATGGATTCTCGCACGCGGAATGGTCCGGCGAATAATTTCAACGGCGGGAAGGAACCACTGTCGGGCGAGTCACTGATGGTTTGATGGCTTGGCGTCAATCTGATTCCTTTGTTGCGGAATTCGTTTAGCCAGAGTGGAAACTGCTGTCCTATTTCGAGACCTGGATCTTGGTAATAGCGAAGCTCCAGCTTGCCCTCCCGGCACGATCCGCTGAAAGGAATCTGATCACCAAATCGAAGACTATTAAATGAACGTCGAAAATTCGGGAGTTCGATTTCAACGGTCACACAGTATTGGTCATCTCGTTTCTCATTGGAAAGTACTTTTGCGGGAAGCCGAGTCATAACTATAGATTGA